>JBKBLE010000001.1:0-235269 GCA_046296655.1 Cloacibacterium sp.
GAAAATTACTCGGTCTATTTTTGAAATGATTTGGGAAAATAATGTTAATTTTGAGTCCATAAGAAGGTTTTTTTGTTGTGCAACCTCAAAGGTACTTTGAGTTACTCTAATTCCTTCTTATTTTTTTTTATTTAGGACGCTATTGATTTTTTTCTAAAAATTTTGAGGGCAAAAACTTAATCTGTATATTTGCAACCAATGAAAACGATAAATTTTTTATTGAACATAAATATCGGACTTCAATCCGACGGACAAAATATTTTTATTTATTGAAAACGAAGCTGTTGGGGCTTCGTTTTTTTTGTTTAAAACCATAGTATCATGATTAAATTATCCAGATTGTCACTAGAAAGCGTTGAAAAATTATTACATCAAGCGCTAGAATTCGCAAACGGCAAAACAGTAAAGGCCAAATCAGACATTTTTGTAGCGAATCTTTTTTTTGAAGACAGTACCAGAACGAAAATAAGTTTTGAGGTGGCTGAGAAAAAATTAGGATTAAATGTAGTACATTTTGATGAGTCTAAAAGTTCTATCAATAAAGGCGAAAGTCTTTTAGATACGATTAAAACGCTGGAATCAATTGGGATAAATCTTTCCGTAATAAGACACCAAAAAACCAGATTTTATGATGAATTGAAAGGTGTGAAAATGGGAGTGGTAAATGCTGGAGACGGAATTGGGCATCACCCAAGTCAAGCTTTACTGGATTTAATGACCATTAAACAAGAATTTGGAGAAATCAAAGATTTAAAAATAGGAATCGTAGGAGATATCAAACACAGTAGAGTAGCTAATTCTGATGCAGATACGCTGAGAAGATTAGGCGCAAAAGTGTATTTTTCCGGACCAAGAGAATGGTTTGATGAAGGAAGTTTAATGAACGGAACCTATAGAGATTTAGATGCACTGGTTACAGATGTAGATGTACTCATGTTGCTTAGAATTCAGCACGAAAGACATGATGAAAAAATGAAATTGACGCCTCAAGATTATCTTAAAAAATATGGTCTTACCAAAGAGCGTGAGCAAAAAATGAAACCGAATGCCATCATCATGCATCCTGCACCAATTAACAGAGGGGTAGAAATAGACAGTGATTTGGTAGAATGTGAACGTTCTAGAATCTTTAAACAAATGCAAAATGGAGTATTTGCAAGAATGGCCATCTTGAAAAAAGTTTTAGAAGAGAGAGGTTTTGAATTTGAATAAATTAATACAGATAAAAGTGAAAAGTCAGAGTAATACTGCTCTGGAAATCTATTAAAAAGGAATGAAAAAGAAATTAATTTTAGAATCAGGTGAAGTTTTTCACGGACAAGGTTTTGGTGCAAATACCGATACTGAAGGAGAAGTGGTGTTCAATACTGGGATGACTGGTTATCAGGAACTCATTTCGGACCCTTCATATTGCGGTCAGATTGTTACCATGACTTATCCATTAATTGGTAATTACGGAATTAATAGAGATGATTTCGAAAGTATTGAGCCCGCAATCAAAGGCTTAATCGTGAGGGAATTGTGTGATTTTCCTTCTAATTTCAGAAGTCAATTGTCTTTAGATGAATTTTTTGCCAAAAAAAAGCTATCAGGAATTTCAGGAATTGATACCAGAAAACTGACTAGAATTATCAGAAATCACGGGGTTTTAAAAGGAAAAATTGTAGATGAAAATGCAGATGAAACAGCAGTAATTGCTGAACTGAAAACTAAAAATTTCCCAACCAATCAAGTGGAGCAAGTTTCTACCAAAACGCCTTATGCAAGTCCAGGAAGAGGTTTCAAAGTGGTTTTAGTGGACTTTGGTTCTAAATTAGGCATCATCAGAGAACTTTCTCAGAGAGATTGCGACATTATCGTGGTGTCTCAAGATACTACTGCAGATGAGATTCTACTAATGAATCCAGATGGAGTAATGCTTTCTAACGGTCCTGGTGATCCACAAGATGTAAAAGGTGCTTCAGAATTAATCAATGGTTTATTGGGTAAAGTTCCAATCTTCGGAATTTGTTTAGGTCACCAGTTAATTGGTTTGGCTTGTGGAGCAAAAACCTATAAATTAAAATTCGGTCACAGAGGTGGAAATCACCCAGTTCTAGATTTAAAAACTGGTAAAGTAGCGATTACTTCTCAGAATCACGGTTATGCAATAGACGAAGAATCTCTAGAAAATACCGATTTAGAAGTTACACACATCTCTCTGAATGATAAAACAAACGAAGGAGTTCGTCATAAGAAATATCCATGTTTTTCAGTACAATATCACCCAGAAGCAAGTCCTGGTCCAGAAGATGCGAATTATCTTTTTGATGAATTTGTAGAAATGATGGAAAATTTTAAAAGAGCCAAGTAAAAAGAGCCAAGTAAAAAGTAAAAAGAGCCAAGTTTTATAAAATTTATGAAGAGGAGATACTTTTTTATTTAAAATTAACAAAATAAGCCACGAAGTGGCGCAAGAAATAGCCAAGTGCAAAGCGCTTGGAAAATAAATTCAAACAATGATAATAACCACAAAGTTTGTCTTTCCATAGGAATCTAAATTATGAGTTTAAAAATAATGGAAATCAAATTATCTTACGAACAAAAACTGAAAAAGAAGAAATAAAAAATGAAATAAAATCTGATGTCTTAAATCTGACATCTGAAATCTAATAAAGAATGAAAAGAACAGATATTAAAACCATTTTAGTAATAGGAAGCGGTCCAATTACCATCGGGCAAGCTGCAGAATTTGACTATGCAGGAACTCAGGCTTGCCTAGCATTAAAAGAAGAAGGGTACAGAGTAATCCTCATCAATTCTAATCCTGCAACCATCATGACCGATGTAGAAATTGCAGACAAAGTTTATATAGAGCCTATTTCTCTTCCATTTGTAAGTCATATCATCAGAAAAGAACGTCCAGATGCGCTTTTGCCAACTTTGGGTGGACAAACTGGATTGAACATGGCAGTAGAATTACAGAATTCTGGAATTTTAGAAGAATGTGGAGTAGAAGTTCTTGGGACTAAACTTTCTGCCATTAATAGAGCAGAAGACAGAGATTTGTTCCGTGAATTAATGAGAGAATTAAACGAGCCGGTTCCAGATTCTGATATTGTAAATACAGTAGAAGACGCATTAGCTTTTGCAGAAAAAATTGGTTATCCAGTAATTGTTCGTCCTGCTTTTACCATGGGTGGAACAGGTGGTGGAATCGCTCATGATGAATACCAATTGACAGAAATTGCAGAACTTGGACTGAAATATTCTCCAGTGACTCAATGTTTAATTGAAAAATCAATTGCTGGGTACAAAGAAATAGAATACGAAGTAATGCGCGACAAAAACGATAACGCTATCGTGGTTTGTAATATGGAAAACATAGATCCAGTAGGTATTCACACTGGAGATTCTATTGTAGTAGCGCCTTCGCAAACGCTTTCTGACAGAGAATATCAGATGCTCAGAAATGCTTCGCTCAAAATCATCAGAGCTCTCGGAATAGAAGGAGGCTGTAACGTACAGTTGGCTTTAGACCCTCATTCTTTCAATTATTATATCATCGAAGTAAATCCTAGAGTTTCTAGAAGTTCGGCTTTAGCAAGTAAAGCAACAGGTTATCCTATTGCGAAATTAGCGGCTAAAATTGCAGTAGGACTTACTTTAGACGAAATGCTTAATCCAGTGACTGGAAAAACTTATGCTTGTTTCGAGCCTGCTCTGGATTATGTGGTAACTAAAATTCCTAGATTCCCTTTTGATAAATTCGAAACGGCCGACAGAAGACTTTCTACCCAAATGAAAGCAACGGGTGAAGTAATGGCGATTGGTAGAAGTTTTGAAGAATCATTAATGAAAGCCATTCGTTCTTTAGAAACGGGATTGCAACATTTAGGATTAAAAACCAAATCTGCACTTGCCTTAACAGACGAAGATATCGAACGCAGAATTAGAGTGTGTGATGACGAAAGATTATTCATCATCGGCGAAGCTTTAAGAAGAGGTTATGATTGGGAAACCATCGTAGAATGGAGTAAAATAGATAAATTCTTCGTTTGGAAATTCAAAAAACTGATTGATTTTGAAAAAACCATTGCGGAAAATAAATTCAACAAAGAAATATTACTGGAAGCGAAAAGATTAGGCTTCTCAGACATTAATATCGCACATCTTTGGGAAACAGACCACAGAGAAATCTTCAAGTTCAGAAAAGAAAACGGAGTAATGCCGGTTTACAAAATGGTAGATACTTGCGCCGCAGAATTTGAATCTGAAACCCCTTATTTCTACGGAACGTATGAAGAAGAAAACGAGAGCATTCCTTCGGATAAAGAAAAAATCATCGTTTTAGGTTCTGGTCCTATCAGAATTGGTCAAGGCGTAGAATTTGATTACGCTACTGTTCATTCAGTTTGGGCAATCAAACAAATGGGTTACGAAGCGATTATCATCAATAACAATCCAGAAACAGTTTCTACAGATTTCTCGATTTCAGATAAACTATATTTCGAGCCTCTAACAGAGGAAGATGTAATGAACATCATAGAACTCGAAAAACCAAAAGGAGTGATTGTACAATTTGGTGGACAAACCGCGATTAACCTTGCTGATAAATTAGCAGCTCATGGAGTAGAAATTCTGGGGACTTCTCTAGAAGATTTAGACAGAGCCGAAAACAGAGATAAATTTGAACAAGCACTTCAGGAATTAGGCATTCCTCAACCATTGGGTAAAACGTGTTACTCTAAAGAAGAAGCAATTAAAATTGCCAATGAAATTGGATTCCCAGTTTTAGTGAGACCAAGTTACGTTCTGGGAGGAAGAGCCATGGAAATCGTTTACAACGATGCAGAATTAGACCACTACATGGAACATGCGGTAGATGCAAGTCCAGAACACCCAGTTTTGGTAGACCGTTACCTCACCGGAAAAGAAGTAGAAGTAGATGCGATTTGCGATGGCGAAACCACTGTGATTCCAGGAATTATGGAACACATCGAAAGAGCAGGAGTTCACTCAGGAGATTCTATTGCAGTATATCCTCCGCAAACGCTTACTCCAGAACAAATTGCAACGCTGGAAGATTATACCAAACGTTTAGCAAAAGGTTTGAAAGTAGTAGGTTTAATGAATATTCAGTATGTAATTTCTGATGGAAATGTCTATGTGATTGAGGTAAATCCTCGTTCATCGAGAACCGTTCCTTTCTTGTCAAAAATCACAGAAGTTCCAATGGCGAATTTGGCGACCAAAGCAATTCTCGGAGCAAATCTGAAAGATTTAGGTTACAAAGATGGATTGGTTCCAAATAAAGAAGGAATTTTTGTAAAAGTACCAGTCTTCTCATTCAGTAAATTAACAAGAGTAGATGTAACTTTAGGTCCAGAAATGAAATCTACTGGAGAAGTAATGGGCAAAGATTCTACGCTAGAAAAAGCCTTGTACAAAGGTTTAATCGGTGCAGGTAGAAAAGTGCCTTTACATGGTTCTATCTTATTCACCATAGATGATGTAAATAAGCCAGAAGCCGCAAAATTAGCAAAAAGATTCTACGATATAGGTTTCAAAATTTGGGCAACCAGAGGAACTTCTAGATATTTTAACGAACTCAATATCCCAACCAAAATTGGTTATAAAATAGAAGAAGAAACAGAGAACTTAATCAGTTTAATCCAAAAAGGAAAAGTACAATATGTAGTCAATACCACTACTAAAGGAAAACAATCGATGAATGACGGATTCTTAATCCGTAGAACTTCTGTAGAAAATGGCGTTCCTTGTCTTACCAGTATGGATACTGTGGAAGCAATGCTCAAAGTAATCGAAAGCATGACTTTCAAAATGGAAGCAATGTAAAAATTTTCTCTAGAAATACCAATCCTTTAAGGTTTCAAAACCTTAAAGGATTTTTTTATATTCTATTTTATCATTAACTATTTTTTTTATCTTTATCAAAAATTAAAAATATGAAAAAACTGATATTTTCTTTAGCATTGGCAGTAAGTGTACACGCTTTTGCTCAACAATATAACATTCCAGCAGTTAGCCCAAGACAAACCGTAGAATAGCAATTTTCGGTGACCAAAATTTCAGTAGAATATGGTAGACCTGCGGTAAAAGGAAGAAAAATTTTTGGAGAACTGGTTCCTTTCGGTCAAGTTTGGAGAGCTGGAGCCAATGAAGCTACCAAAATTACTTTTGGTCAAGAAGTGCTTTTTGGCGGTCAAAAAGTGAAAAAAGGAACTTACGCTTTGTATATAGTTCCTCAAGAAAAAGAATGGAAAATCATTTTAAATAGAGGGGTTAACAATTGGGGAGCTTATACCTATGATGCAAAAGAAGATGTGGCTACTACTACCGTTCCTGTAAAAATGATGAACGAAAAAATGGAGCGTTTTACCATTAATTTCGAAGATATTACAGACGAAAAACTCAATTTGGTTTTCGAGTGGGACAAAACCAGAGCAGATGTTCCGGTAGAAATTCTGAATGTAGAAGAAACGCTACAGATTATTGATAATTTAAAAGCCATCAAAAAAATAGAAAGCGATATCAAAAAGAAAAACGAACCGAAAAAATAATTTTTGGGCGCGTCCTTTTTTTGCCAACGCTAAAAACGCTTTTAGAAATTTTTCTAAAAGCGTTTTTTCATCCGCCGAAAAAAAGGTCGGTCTTCGTGTAGTCGCTTTTTTAATTTTTTTTTGAAAAAAATTAAAAAGAACTCCAACAATACACTTCGCCCTCGCGCAAATCCAACAAAATTTTAAATAATTGTCACTCTGAGCGGTAGTCGAAGAGTCGCATCCAACATCTCACATCTAAAATCTAAAATAAAAAATACTTGTTCATTTTTCGGTTGTATCATCCATTCCTAAAAATCTACATTTGCATTACTTTGTCAAAGTTTTAAAATCTTTGACAAAGTTTATCATATCTTTTTTCAATCATCATATATCAATCATCATTTATGAACTTACCTAACGATATCATGTATAATGCCTCTTTCAATAAAGATGCAAGTTTTGAAGGCGTTTTTTGGATGGGCGTAAAAACTACGGGAATTTTCTGTAGACCAACTTGCACTGCCCGAAAACCAAAACTCCTAGAATTAGAAGGCGCTATTTTATTCTAATTATTTATATTTTTTCAATCAAAACTTCGGTTTTAAATAGATAGCATCAATTCTTTTAATTTCTGTAACATTGGTTACAAAGCGGTTTTTCAGAAAAATTCAATTTTGCATTCAATAAAGATGAACAGAGTCTTTTTTAACCCAATAAATTGAAAATTTCCATGAAAAGCATTTGTCCTAATACCTTTCAAACGATGATAAACGATACCATACAGTTGGTAGACGTTAGAGAACGCTATGAATTTGAATTGTATAAAATGAATCTTCCTATCGTAGAAAATATTCCCTTCAGTGAGATAGAAGAATTATGGTCACATTTTGATGCAGATAAAAAAATCGTTTTGGTTTGTAACAACAGTGTCAGAAGTAAAAGTGTTGCTAAATATTTGGAAGACAGGGACTTTAACCAGATTTACTATTTAGAAGGTGGTTTAGTAAAATGGCAACAAAATGATTTACCTCTTCTTGGAAATCCACCAGAAATCATTTCACATTCCCTTTCTAAAACTGCGGAATGTGGCAGTTAATATATTGAAGATTAACCCTTTTTAAACGTCAGAATTTTTCTGGCGTTTTTTCTTTCTAACAAAAGAATTTTCTGAATGTAACATAAGTTACTGCACATGATTTTTATCACCAATATTTTTGCTGAAGAAATAGAGAGCGTGTATCAAAAATCTCAATTTCAATAATTAAAATAAATTAAAAAAAAGAAAAATTTAAATACAATGAGAAAATTTTTAACGGTAATTTTTGTTTTTTCACTCGTTCTGAAAGGTTTCTCTCAAGACACCATCAGAATTTCTAGAGCAGAATTAGAACAAAAAATGGTAGACCAAAATCTTCAAGTGAAATTGGCAAATGACGAAGCCAAATTAGCACAAGCAGAACTATTGGGAACGAGAGCAATGTATTTACCTAATGTAAATGCTTCTTACACTTTTTCGAATACCAATAATCCTTTGTACGCTTTCGGTTCTAAATTGAATCAGGAGCGTATTACGCAAATGGATTTTGACCCAGCTAAATTAAATGCTCCAGATGCGATTTCTAATTTCGCTACTAAAATCGAGGTGCAACAACCCATCATCAACATGGATGCGGTGTATCTTAAAAAGGCTGGACAAGTAAAATCTGAAGTCTTAAAAATTAAAGCGGAAAGAACCAAAGAATACATTCAGTTTGAGTTCAAAAAAGCATACATGCAACTACAATTAGCGTACAGAATGCTCGAAACACTTGAAAATGCTAAAACCACAACGCTAGCCAACAAAAAAGTAATCGATAATTATTTCAAAAACGGAATGATTCAGAAAACGGAAGTGTTGTACATAGACGTTCGTGTAAAAGAAATTGAAAATCAGATTGCTTATGCGAAGTCTAACATAAAAAATGCTTCGGATTACCTTTATTTCTTATTAGACGAAGAGTCTTTCAATAAGGTTTTCAAGCCTACTGAAAAATTAGAATTTCAAAACCAGATTTTAGAAAATACGGCTACACTAAATTTGGAAAGAAAAGATTTACAAGCCTATCAAAAATCTCTGGAAGCATATGATTATCTGATTAAATCTACCAAAGCCAAATTTTTACCAAGATTAAATGCTTTCGGAAGTTTTGAATTGTATGATAACAAATTCGCACAGTTTGGTGCCAATGGTTATTTGGCAGGAGTTCAGTTGTCTTGGAATGTTTTTGATGGTTTGAAAGCAAAATCTGAACAGGAAAAATATAAAGCAGAACTCACCAAAGCACAAACCGAAATCACTCAATACAACAAACAAAGTCAGTTAGAACTCAATAAAGCAAATCGCCAAGTTCAAGATGCCGAAAACAAGGTAAACCTTACCAAACTAGCGCTGGAACAAAGCAAAGAAGCCTACAGAATTCGTAAAAACAGATACGACCAAGGTTTAGAGAAATCATCAGACTTGTTAATGAGCGAAACCACGATGTCTCAAAAAGATTTGGAATACCAACAAGCTATTTTTGAATACAATGTCGCTTTAGAATACTATAAATTTTTAAAAAATTAAAATCTCTGTGAACGCTGTGTGTTCACTGCTTCTCTGTGTTTAAATTTAAATAAATCATTATGAAAAAATATATTTATTCAGCATTATTTTTAGGAAGCGTATTCCTTGCAAGTTGTTCTTCAGACGAAAATAAATCTGCAGAATTGAATGACAAACCAATCGCGGTTACCGTAAATAAATCTGCCACCAACGCAGTAGGTTCTAATGCTACAGCAAGTGGAAAACTAGTCGCTAAAAATTCTGTAAATGTTTCTACCAGAATGATGGGGTACATTACTGCAATGCGCGCAGAAGTAGGGCAATATGTGAATGCGGGTCAACTTTTAGTAAGCATCAACAGTACAGATATTCAAGCAAAAGGCGGACAGGCTTCAGCGAACATAGCGCAAGCACAAGCCAATTACAATATCGCGAAAAAAGATTTTGAAAGATTTCAAAATTTATACAAAAATCAAAGTGCTTCTCAAAAAGAATTAGATGATATGAGAGCGCGTTACGAAATGGCTCAAGCAGGTTTACAAGCAGCGCAGCAAATGAAAAACGAAGTAAACGCTCAGTACAGATATACCAATGTTACAGCACCTATTTCTGGTACAGTTACAGCGAAATATGCTAGTCAAGGGGATATGGCAAGTCCAGGAATGCCTTTATTAACCATAGAATCTCCAGGAGCTTTACAAGCCCAAGTTTTAGTTTCTGAACAGAATATTACCCTTTTAAAATCTGGAATGCCAGTAAAAGTCACCTTGAAATCTACCAATAAAGAAGTTTCGGGTACGGTTTCAGAAATCAGCAGATCTTCAACGAATACTGGTGGGCAATACTTAGTGAAAATTAATGTACCTGCTTCTAAAGATTTATTACCAGGAATGTTTGTGAATGTTCAGTTTCCTTTCAAAAATTCTGGAAATGTGAATCAGGATTTCCAAGAAGGCGTAATGATTCCGAAATCTGCAATCGTAGAAAACGGACAATTAACAGGAGTGTACACCGTGAGTTCACAAAATACCGCAGTTCTAAGATGGGTGAAAGTGGGTAAAACTTTCGGTGATCAAGTAGAAATTTTATCAGGCCTTAATGCAAATGACCAGTACATCATTTCAGCAGAAGGAAAATTGTATAACGGAGCAAAAGTTAGTTTAAAATAATATGAGTTCCAAGATACGAGATACGAGTTTTTTACTCGAAACCCGTAACCCGAAACCCGTAACAAATAGAGAATAGTATGGAAAAAGGATTTGCAGGACGCATCGCCGAGTTTTTTATCAATTCAAAATTAACGATTTTGTTGATGATTGCATTGATGATTATTGGGGTGTACAGTTCCACATTAATACCAAGAGAAGAAGAGCCACAAATTATCGTTCCGATGGCAGACATAATGGTAGGTTATCCTGGTGCTTCGCCTAAAGAGGTAGAAAGCAGAGTGGTAAAACCATTAGAAAAAATCATCTCAAACATAAAAGGAGTAGAGCACGTTCATTCTATGGCAATGAACGGACAAGCCATGATTATCGTTCAGTTTTACGTAGGCGAAGATACAGAGCGTTCTTACGTGAAACTCTATGACGAACTCATGAAAAATAAAAATATTTTTCCGAAAGGCGTTTATGAACCGATGGTGAAAACCCGTTCTATTGATGATGTTCCTATGCTGGGTTTAACACTTTGGAGCGAAAAATATAATGATTACGAACTTCGTCAGATGACAGAAGAATTGTCTTCGGAAATCAAGAAAATTAAAGACGTTTCTTTAACCAAAGTCATTGGAGGAAGAAACCGCCAGTTAAAAGTTGAGTTAGATAAAGATAAAATGGCTGAATTGAGCATTGATGCATTAAACGTGATGCAAATGATTCAAGCCAATAACGAAAGTTCTCAATCAGGAAGTTTTGATGCTAATGACACTGAATATCTATTGACGACAGGACAGTTTTTAAGTTCTGCAGAAGACGTAGAAAATTTGGTAGTAGGAACTTCGCAAAATATGCCGGTTTACCTGAAACAAATTGCAAAAGTAGAAGATGGACCGCAATCTCCAGCGAATTATGTGAGTTTCGGTTATGGTAATGCAGTAGAAAATGGTAAAAAATTCAAATCAGAATATCCTGCAGTTACGCTTTCGGTTTCTAAAGTGAAAGGAGCAGATGCCATGAAAATTTCTGAACAGATTTTGGATAAAGTAGAAGATTTAAAGAAAACTTTAATTCCGAATGATGTTCATGTAGAAGTCACCAGAAACTACGGAGAGACTGCTTCTCATAAAGTTTCAGAATTATTGATGCACCTTGGAGTTGCAATTTTAGCAGTAACCGTTTTGGTAATGCTCGCAATGGGTTGGAGAGGCGGATTAGTTGTGTTTTTCTCTGTTCCGTTGACGTTTGCTCTAACGCTTTTCAGCTATTATATTCTCGGATATACCTTGAATAGAATTACGCTTTTCGCTCTAGTTTTTGTGGTGGGAATTGTGGTAGACGACAGTATTATTATTGCTGAAAACATGCACCGACATTTCCACATGAAGAAATTGCCATTCAAACAAGCAGCGATTTATGCCATTAATGAAGTGGGAAATCCTACGATTTTGGCTACTTTCACCGTAATTGCTGCCATTTTACCGATGGCTTTCGTAAGCGGAATGATGGGACCTTATATGTCTCCAATGCCAATTGGTGCTTCTATTGCGATGATGCTTTCATTATTCGTTGCGTTAACCGTTACTCCTTATTTAGGTTACCATTTATTGAAAGTAAAAGATAACGAAGAGCATAAGGAAGAACAAGGAATGGAAACCAGCAAAATCTATAAAATTTACAAAAAAATAGAGCAGCCATTCTTAGACAGCGGCAAAAAACGTTGGGCGATGATGGGAATTACCGTAGTATTGTTATTGATTTCTATGTTGGCTTTCGCTACAAAATGGGTAGCGGTAAAAATGCTTCCTTTTGACAATAAAAATGAAATCCAAGTGGTGATTGATATGCCAGAAGGAACGACTTTGGAAAGAACGGCTTCGGTTACTCAAGAAATTGCGCAGTACCTGAAAACCGTTCCAGAAGTGGTAAATTATCAGTCTTACGTTGGAACTTCTGCACCGATTACTTTCAATGGTCTAGTTCGTCACTACGATATGCGTGGACAAAGCAATACTGCTGATATTCAGGTGAATTTATTGCACAAAGAAGACAGAGATAATCAAAGTCACGATGTAGCAAAAAACATTCGTCCAGAAATTCAGAAAATTGCGAAAAAATACAATGCCAATGTAAAAATTGTAGAAGTACCACCTGGTCCGCCAGTTTTATCAACGATTGTTGCAGAAATTTATGGCCCTGATTATGATGAGCAAATTAAAGTAGCCAATCAAGTTCAAAATATTCTGAACAATACAGATGATGTGGTAGATGTAGATTGGATGGTTGAAGCTCCACAAACAGAGTTCAAATTGGTTGCTGATAAAGAAAAAGCAATGTTGAACG
Organism: Cloacibacterium sp.; assembly: GCA_046296655.1. Lineage (GTDB taxonomy): Bacteria > Bacteroidota > Bacteroidia > Flavobacteriales > Weeksellaceae > Cloacibacterium. The sequence continues at coordinate 12,630 of JBKBLE010000001.1, forward strand.
GTGTTGCTCCAGCACAAATTGTAGGAAATCTTACGTATTTGATAGGGGAACATCCGATTGGAAATCTGTATGATGAAAAATCGTACGATGCAGTAGACATTGTTATGAAATTGAATGATGCAGATAAAACTTCAATTACAGATATTACTGATGTAAAAATAAAAGGACAAATGGGAAATATGGTTCCTGTAAGTGATTTGGTGAAAGTTCAGCGCGAAGAATTACAGAAAACCATTTACAGAAAAGACCAAAAAAGGGTAGTGTACGTATTGGCAGATATGGCAGGAGGTTTAGAAAGTCCAGCGTATGCAATTCTGGGAATGGAAGAAAAATTGAAAAAAATACAACTTCCAAAAGGATATTCTATTAATGAATTGTACATGAATCAACCAAGCAATGAAGACGATTATACCGTAAAATGGGACGGTGAATGGCAAATTACGTTAGAAGTATTCCGAGATTTAGGAGCAGCTTTTGCAGTGGTAATTATCATTATCTACATGCTGATTGTAGGTTGGTTCCAAAACTTTAAAACACCAATGATCATGATGGTTGCGATTCCGCTTTCTTTGATTGGTATTGTTCTCGGACACTGGTTATTAGGAGCGTTCTTCACCGCAACTTCATTCATCGGGATGATTGCTTTAGCGGGAGTCATGGTAAGAAACTCGGTATTGCTCATTGACTTTATAGAAATTCGACTCAATGAAGGAATTCCGATGAAACAAGCGATTATAGAAGCAGGAGCGGTAAGAACTACACCAATTTTATTAACAACAGGAGCGGTAGTTATAGGAGCGGTAATCATCTTATTCGACCCTATTTTCCAAGGATTAGCCATTTCATTGGTTTTTGGAGCAATTGTTTCTACTTTGTTGACGCTAATCGTAATTCCATTGATTTATTACATGACCGAAAAGAAAAAATGGGAGAAAATACACGCAGATGAAAAAACAGAATATGGCGAGATTTCTTCAGAGGATAACCTATAAAAAAATGTATTCAATATGAAACTTTTAATGATTACAGCGATTAGAGAATTTGAGAAAAATGTAAAAGATATCCTCAATCATTCTGGAGTAAAATCTTTTTCATACCATTATGTAAAAGGTTACAAAAATGAAAGCGATGGCAGTTCAGAAAACTGGTTCGGAGCTTCACACACCGAGATAGATTCTGTATTATTTGCCGTTTTTATCGACGAGAATTTCACTGAAGAAGTGTATAAAAAAGTGGAATTTTTTAACGGAAAACAAAAATCCCTTTCTAAAATTCATGTAGCCACATTAAATATAGAATAATCAATATAACTATAGAAATATGAAGACAAGAGTAATACACGGGTTCGCTGGAACCATTATATTAACAAGTTTGTTGCTGGGAATTTTTGTACACCAAAATTGGTTTTGGTTAACAGGTTTCGTAGGTGCTAATTTGTTTCAAAACGCTTTTACCAACTGGTGTTTATTAAGTACCATTTTAGAAAAATTGGGCTTAAAAGACGAGAAAGACACTTGTTGTAACTAAATTTTTTTTCATTTGTGTTTTTAGGCTTCATTTGTATTTTACAAGTGGGGCCTTTTTTTTATGATTTATCCTTAGGAAGTAATTAATATAATATTTGATAAAAAAGATTTTTTATGACCTCAGTTTCGTAGGCGTTAAAAAATTGAAATTAAAATTCGTTAAAAAATTCCTGTTGTTTGAAAAAGCATGGACAAAAGCGTTGGATTGAGTTTCAGGGATTTTAGAGTTTTAATTTCAATTTTAGCCGAAGAAAGTGCAGTCTTGATTTTTGGTTCTTTTCATCAAGGAAAAGAACAGAAGCTTTAAAATAAATTTTTTATGCTGGGCTCATTTTTTTATTACATTTGTTAAAATTAACATCATGAATTTCAGCATACAAACCATTTTAGAAAGTCACAAAGTAAGACTGGTTCCGCTTCAGGAATCAGATTTCGAAAGATTGTATCAAGTAGCTTCAGACCCTTTGGTTTGGGAACAACACCCGAATAAAAACCGTTTCCAAAAAGATATTTTTAGAAATTTTTTTGATGGAGCCATGATTTCCGAAGGCGCTTTTATCATCATCGATAAAGTAAGCAATGAAGTGGCGGGAAGTACCAGATTTTACAGTTATGACGAAGATGAAAACTCTATTTTCATAGGCTATACATTTTATGGTAGGAAATTTTGGGGAGGTCAGTTGAATCCTATTGTTAAAAAAATGATGTTAGACTATATTTTTCAGTATGTAGATTTGGTGAAATTTCATGTAGGCGCAGAAAATTGGCGTTCCCGAAAAGCCATGGAAAAATTAGGAGCCGAATTCAAAGGAGAAGTAATGGTAGCGTATCACGGCGAACCTACCAAACAAAACGTAGAATATTGGATTAAAAAAGAAAACTGGAAATAATTACATGCAACCTTTCAGCGCATTGGCTCCCCAAATAATAGCAATCAGCGAAAGCGTGCCTTTTACTGAGAAAAATAAAATGCCTAACCAACCGTATTTTTTAAGAAGGGTTTTCCATTTTGGAGTCTTTTTTTCTTCCATAAATATTTTTTTAATTTATAATATTGAATTTAAGAGCCTATCTAGATTTTATTATTTTAAATTTTGTAAACTCTGAAATATTCAATTTAAAAATGTTTTTTATATTGTATTTATCGCAGATTTTGCAGATTATGCCGAAATTCTTTGAATATCTAAATCTGCTAAATCCGTCTAATCAGCGAGATAATTGATTCTAAATTTTTATAAATCTTAATGGCTTAAAATTGGTTCTAATTTGATGAAGATTCTAAAAATCTTCGTTGATGTGTTTGTCTCTAAATCCTAAAAAGTATAAAACCCCATCTAAACCTATTGATGAGATAGATTGTCTGGCATTTTCTTTAACCTTTGGTTTGGCGTGAAAAGCAATTCCCAAACCGGCAATGTTCAGCATTGGTAAATCATTAGCGCCGTCTCCTACAGCAATTACTTGATCCAATTCTATATTTTCTACCTGAGCCAAAAATTTCAAAAGTTCTGCTTTTCTGTTTCCGTCTACAATGTCTCCCAAATGTTTTCCAGTGAGCTTTCCATCTTTTATTTCGAGTTCGTTGGCATACAAATAATCTACTCCAAAACGTTTTTTTAGATATTTCCCGAAAAAGGTAAAGCCACCAGAAAGAATAGCAATTTTATAACCACATTTCTTTAAAATATGCATCAGTCGGTCTGCACCATCCATAATCGGAAGATTTTCTGCAATTTCTTGCAATACAGATTCGTCTAAACCTTCCAAAAGAGAAACACGTTTTTTAAAACTTTCGCTAAAATCTATTTCGCCACGCATTGCTGCTTCGGTGATGGCTCTTACTTCTTCACCAGTTCCAGCTCTTTCTGCCAATTCATCAATAACTTCTGTTTTGATTAAAGTAGAATCCATGTCAAAACAGATTAATCGTCTGTTTCTACGGTAAATATTATCTTTTTGAAATGAAATATCAATGTCTAATGCTCCACTTAAAGTCACAAATTTTTCGTGAATTAAATTCACATTTTGTGGAGTTCCACGCACCGAAAATTCTATACAAGACCTATTTTGACTATCGTCTTCAGAATCGAGTGGAATTCTTCCCGTCAATCTTTTAATGGTATCGATGTTGAGACCTTGCTCTGCAATCACTTTTGTGACATGAGCCAATTGGTTGGCTTCTATTTTTTGGCCAAGAACGGTAATCACATAACTTTCTTTGCCTTGTCTGGAAACCCATTGATCATAGTCTTCTCTTTCGATGGGCGTAAATTTCGCTTGTACACCAAGTTCGTAAGATTTAAAAAGCAAGTCTTTCAAAATATTGCCTTGCATAACAGGGTCTAAACGAAACAAAATGCCTAAAGATAAAGATTGATGGATGTTTGCCTGACCAATATCTAGAATCGTTGCATTGTGTTTACTTAAAATTTCAGTGAGCGATGAGGTTACCCCGGGTTTATCTTCACCCGTAATACTCATTAATACAATTTCATGTTTGGTCATAGCAATTCTTTGCCCAAAAATACACAATTTCTGCAAAAATCCCTTTCTATACTATTCATTTTCTTTTCTGAAATTTTTAATATAATAGATATTTTATCTTTCAAATTCTTTTATTGTAAAAAATAAATTTATCTAACGTTTAATTTTGATAAATATTTAACAAAATGCGATTTTTTTTATTGATTCTTTAAAATTTAATATATTTACCGAAATTCAAATTCAACATAATGTCAAAGAAAAATAAAGATTTCGGGATTGAAAAAGTTTTAAAAAATTTAGGAATTAAAGCAGAGAATAAAGGTACTTCTACTGGCGGAAAATGGTTTGCCACAGGAAAAGTAATCGAAAGTTACTCACCAGTAGATGGAAATTTAATTGCTAAAGTCACCGCTTCTTCTAAAAAAGACTACGAAAAAGTAATCGCAGAAGCAGAAAAAGCATTCAAAGAATTCAGACTGATGCCAGCTCCAAAACGTGGAGAAATCGTAAGACAGTTTGGCGATAAACTCAGAAAACATAAAGAAGATTTAGGAAAACTCGTTTCTTACGAAATGGGAAAATCACTACAGGAAGGTCTTGGCGAAGTTCAGGAAATGATAGATATCTGCGATTTTGCCGTAGGTTTATCTCGTCAGTTATATGGTTTAACCATGCATTCAGAACGTCCAGGTCACAGAATGTACGAACAGTATCATCCACTAGGAATAGTAGGAATTATTTCTGCATTCAATTTTCCAGTGGCAGTTTGGTCTTGGAACACAGCGTTAGCTTGGATTTGTGGAGACGTTTGCGTTTGGAAACCTTCAGAAAAAACACCATTGTGCGGAATTGCTTGTCAAAACATCATCACCGAAGTGCTTCAAGAGAATAATCTTCCTTTAGGAATTTCAAATTTAGTTATCGGCGATTCTGAAATTGGAGATTTAATGGCAAAAGACACCAGAGTTCCTCTGATTTCGGCAACTGGTTCTACCAGAATGGGGAAAATTGTGGCTCAAAATGTAGCGGCGAGATTAGGAAAATCACTTCTAGAATTAGGAGGTAACAATGCAATTATCGTAACTCCAGATGCAGATATTAAAATGACAGTAATTGGTGCGGTTTTCGGAGCGGTAGGAACTGCGGGTCAACGTTGTACTTCCACTAGAAGACTCATCATTCACGAAAGCATTTATGATAAAGTAAAAGACGCTCTGGTTGTAGCTTACGGACAATTAAAAATAGGAAATCCTCTAGATCAGAATAATCACGTAGGTCCATTGATCGATACCGATGCAGTGAAAATGTACGAAGAAGCATTGAAAAAAGTGAAAAAAGAAGGGGGTAAATTGATTGTAGAAGGGGGTGTTTTAAAAGGAAAAGGCTACGAAAGCGGTTGCTATGTAAAACCAGCGATTGCAGAAGCCGAAAACCATTTTGAAATTGTACAGCACGAAACTTTTGCACCGATTTTATACTTGCTAAAATATTCAGGAGACGTAGAAAATGCCATCGAAATTCAAAATGGAGTAGCACAAGGTTTATCTTCTGCGATTATGACAAATAATCTTAGAGAAGCCGAAAAATTCCTTTCTCATGCAGGTTCAGATTGCGGAATTGCCAATGTAAACATCGGAACTTCTGGTGCTGAAATTGGTGGCGCTTTCGGTGGCGAAAAAGAAACAGGAGGCGGTAGAGAATCTGGTTCAGACGCTTGGAAAGTTTATATGAGAAGACAAACCAACACCATCAATTACACCACCAACCTACCTTTAGCACAAGGAATTAAGTTTGATTTGTAGAGTGTCCGAAGTCTGAAGTCTGAAGTTAGAAGATGAAAAAAATTAGTGAAACATAAATTTTGAATCTCACAAGCAACGAAGTTGCGAAAGAAACAGCATAGTGCGAAGCGCTATGAAACAAAACGAAGTTGCGAAAGAAACAGCATAGTGCGAAGCGCTATGAAACAAAACGAAGTTGCGAAAGAAACAGCATAGTGCGAAGCGCTATGAAACAAAACGAAGTTGCGAAAGAAATAGCATATTGCGAAGCGCTATGAAAATATTATCAATTGAATCGCAGAGCAATGAATGATTTCAAAGAATTGGAATTTATTCCAATAATTAGAAGTCATATAGTTAATTTTCATAAAACGAGCAACGAAGTTGCGAAAGAAATAGCATAGTGCGAAGCGCTATGAAACAAAACGAAGTTGCGAAAGAAATAGCATAGTGCGAAGCGCTATGAAACATATTGCGAAGCGCTATAAAAATATTATCAATTGAATCGCAGAGCGATGAATGATTTCACAGAATTGGAATTTATTCCAATAATTAGAAGTCATATAGTTAATTTTCATAAAACGAGCAACGAAGTTGCGAAAGAAACAGCATAGTGCGAAGCGCTATGAAACAAAACGAAGTTGCGAAAGAAATAGCATAGTGCGAAGCGCTATGAAACATATTGCGAAGCGCTATAAAAATATTATCAATTGAATCGCAGAGCGATGAATGATTTCAAAGAATTGGAATTTATTCTAATAATTAAAAAAAAAACATCACATCAACAAATTAACAAATTATCACATTAACCTATGAACAAAACAATAGAATTAAGCCAGGAAGTTGCAGGCAACAAAGTAAAAGCAACATTAGGAAAACATATTTTAGCAGATGGTTTTGATTTCGTAATGGATTACGAAAAATCTCACGGCTCTTGGATTCATGACCGTTTAACAGGAACAGAATTTCTAGATATGTTTTCTATGTTCGCTTCTGCTTCTGTGGGTTATAATCATCCGTATATCGTTGGAAAATCTGCTTGGTTAGGCAAAATGGCGGTGTACAAACCTACCATGTCTGATGTGTATTTGCAGGAATATGCAGATTTTGTAGAAACTTTTAGCAGAGTAGCCATTCCAGAAGAATTGCCGTATTGTTTCTTTATAGAAGGAGGTGCTCTTGCAGTAGAAAATGCTTTGAAAACAGCTTTCGACTGGAAAACCAGAAAAAATTGGCTCAAAGGAAGCAAAACAGAGGGTTCTGTAGCGATTCACTTTAAACAAGCTTTCCATGGAAGAAGTGGGTATACCCTGAGTTTAACCAATACCAATGACCCAAGAAAATATCAATATTTTCCATTGTTTGATTGGCCAAGAATCATCAATCCGAAATTGCATTTCCCCATCACCGAAGAAAATTTACAGGAAACCATCAAGAATGAACAATTAGCTTTGGTACAGATTGAAGAAGCCATTTTATCTAATCAAGATAAGGCAGCTTGTATCATCATCGAAACCATTCAAGCAGAAGGTGGAGACAATCATTTCCGCGATGAATTTTTAGTGGAATTAAGAAGAATTTGTGACGAAAACGAAATGTTGCTCATCTTTGATGAGGTGCAAACAGGAATCGGAATTACAGGTAAAATGTGGGCATTCCAAAATTACAGTGTAGTTCCAGATGTGATTTCTTTCGGGAAAAAAGCACAGGTTTGTGGTATTTTGGCAAGTAAAACCAAGCTAGATGAAGTAGAACACCATGTTTTTGCTGAAAGTTCTAGAATCAATTCTACTTTCGGAGGAAATTTCATTGATATGCTAAGATTTCAATTGGTTTTAGAAATCATCGAGAAAGAAAATCTTTTAGAAAATGTTCAGAAACAAGGCGAATTTTTATTAGAAGGTTTGCAAAAACTTCAAGAGAAGTTCCCACACTTAATTTCTAATGCAAGAGGAAGAGGATTAATGTGTGCTTTTGATTTACCAGACGGAAAAGCAAGAGCCGATTTCCAAGAAAGACTCTTCGAAGAACACGTAATTGTACTCATTTGTGGCGAAAAATCGATCAGATTCCGTCCACATTTGAATGTAACTCAAGAAGACTTGCAATTTGCTTTGGATAAAATAGAAAAAATTGCTTCAAACTACTAAAACTTTTAACATTTACTATACTTCTCATAATCGTTCAATTTTTAAAAATTGGGCGATTTTTTTTTGTCCTCTTTTTATTTCAAAAAATATTCCTATTTTTAAAAAATCTAAAAATAGTTCATTATTATTGATATGAAGAAAGTATTGAGTCTCTTTTCTTGCATTCTTTTCAGTTGGATGCAAGCACAATTAGGGTATTGGCAAAATGATACCACTGCCAAAGATCAAAGCATTTATGCAATTAAAAACATCACCTTGTATCAGGATTACAAAACAGTGATTCCAGATGCAGTTTTGGTCATTCAAAATGGCAAAGTCTTAGAATCGGGTAAAGTGGCAATCCCGAAAAATGCCGTGGTAATTGATGGAAAAGGAAAGTTTGTCTATCCTTCATTTATTGATTTGTATACCAATATCGGGGTAGAAAAAGCTGAGGCAAAACAAGCAGATTCCAAAAGCATTTATATTCCGAATACCGCTTCTGCAGCAGCGTACAATGATGCTGTAAAAGCCTATTCTAGGGCAGTTGACCAATTTACCAATCAAGGAAAAGACTACGAAGAATACTTAAATCAAGGTTTCGGAACGGTGTTAAGTTTCAACCAAGATGGAATCGTGAGAGGTTCTGCGGTGCTGTACAATTTAGGAAACGGAAAACCTGCAGAAAAAATCATCAAAGAAGATGCAGCTTTAATGCTTTCTTTTGATAAAGGCAGTTCTAGACAGTCTTATCCTACTTCTTTGGCGGGTTCTATTGCCTTGTTGAGACAGTTTTATTTAGATGCAGATTGGTATGAAAAAGGAGGAAATGCAGTGGAGAAAAATCTAAATTTAGAAGCTTTTAATAAATATAAAAAATTACCAACCATCATCGAAACTTCTGAAAAGTGGGACGTTTTAAGAGCGGATAAAATTGGGGACGAAGCCCTACAGCAATTCGTTTTTATGGGTTCTGGAAATGAATACCAAAGAGCCAAAGAAATGAAATCTACAGGTGGTTTCTTCCTATTGCCTTTAGAATATCCGAAACCGTATCAGATTAATGATGCTTTAGATGTGGAAAATGCCAATGTTGCTGAATTAAAGCATTGGGAATTAGCGCCTTATAATGCCATATTTCTTCAAAAAGAAAATGTAGACTTTGCCTTCACCATGAATAAGTTGAAAGACAAATCTTCATTCTTAGGAAAAATAAGAGAACTCTATAAAAATGGTTTGTCTAAAGAAGCGATTCTGAAATCTTTGACCGAAAACCCTGCAAAAATTGTAAAATCTGAAGCAAATTTGGGGAATTTAAGAAAAGGAAGTTATGCTAATTTCTTATTATTTACAGAAGATTTATTCTGCAAAGATGCCATTTTACAGGAAAATTGGGTGGCAGGTAAAAATTTCGTAGTCAATAAATTGTTAGACCAAGACATTAGAGGAGTGTATCAACTCACCATCAATAATCAGAACTATGATTTAAAAATTGCAGGTTCTCTTCTAAAGCCAGAAGCTAAAGTAAGTCAGGAAAAGAAAGATGGAAAAGCAAAACTAAACGTGAGCGACTATAAAATGGCTCTGGAACTGGTTTTACCAAAAGATTCTGTTCAGAATTATAGAATTCTTTATCCGCTTGCAGATTATAAAAACACCAATGGTTTTGCCCTGAACAAACAAGGAGACAAAGTGCCTTACAGCATTACCTTTGTAAAAAATAATGAAGTAGAAACCAAAAAAGAAGAAGAAACACCAAAAGAAATCGGTAAAATTTGGTATCCTTTTGCAGCTTTTGGAAGCGAAAATGTGCCGACTCAAAAAGACTATATCATTAGAAATGCTACGGTTTGGACCAATACCTCAAAAGGAATTGTAAAAAATTACGATGTCAAAATTTCTAAGGGAAAAATCGTAGAAGTAGGAACGCAATTAAACAAAGGAAACGCTGAAGAAATTGACGGAACCAATTTACATTTAACCAACGGAATTATCGATGAACACACGCATGTCGGACTTTCTAGAGGCGTAAATGAAGCGGGAAGCAATTCTTCTGCGGAGGTGAGAATGAGCGATGTCATCAATCCTGATGATGTGAATTTCTACAGACAGATAGTAGGCGGTGTTACCACAGCACAACAGCTACATGGTTCTGCAAATCCAATTGGTGGTCAGTCTTCCATTGTAAAATTTGCTTGGGGAGAAAATGCCGAAAATATGAAGTTCCCAAATGCACCTCAGTTCATCAAATTTGCTTTGGGCGAAAATGTAAAACAATCGAATTGGGGCAATAATCCTAATCGTTTTCCTCAGTCGAGAGGTGGGGTAGAACAGGCATTCGACTTTTGGTTCACCAGAGCTTTAGAATACGAAAAAGAAAAGCAAACCAATAAAAATTACAGAAAAGATTTAAGACTGGAAACGCATTTAGAAATTTTAAAATCTAAACGCTATATCACTTGTCACTCTTATGTGCAAAGCGAAATCAACATGTTTATGAAAATTGCAGAGAAATTTAATTTCAAAGTAAACACGTTCACGCACATTTTAGAAGGCTACAAAGTAGCAGACAAAATGAAATTGCACGGAGCAAACGCTTCTACATTCTCAGATTGGTGGGGTTATAAAGAAGAAGTGAGAGAAGCGATTCCTTACAATGCTGCGATTTTGTTAAAATCTGGAGTCAATACCGCCATCAATTCAGATGATGCAGAAATGGCAAGAAGACTCAATCAGGAAGCAGGGAAATTAGTAAAATACGGAAACATTTCTCAAGAGGAAGCTTGGAAAACCGTAACGCTAAACCCTGCCAAAATGCTGAAACTAGACCATAAATTAGGAACGATAGAAGTAGGTAAAGATGCTGATTTGGTATTGTGGACAGACAATCCATTGAGTATTTATGCCACAGTAAACAAAACTTTTGTAGACGGAAAACTCATTTTTGATGCTCAAAAACAAGCCGAAAAAGATGAAATGGTGAAGAACGAGAAAAACAGAATTATTCAAAAAATGCTCTTCTCTGATGATGCCAAAAAAGGAAATACCCAGTCGGTAAAAACAGAGCAAAAGAAATTGTACCACTGTGACACGTTAGAAGAAGATTTTCATCAACACTAAAAATTAAATTTCATGAAAAAAATATTTTTCACTTTATATATTTTGGTTTCAGCAATGGTTTTGGCACAAAGACCAAATCCTGCACCTGCACAAAAAAATCCAATTGCCATTACCAATGCCACGATTCATACCGCTACAGGAACGGTTTTAAATAATGCTTCTATCGTTTTTGAAAACGGAAAAATCACCCAGATTAATGGAAGCATTCCGAGCAATGCAGAAGTCATCAATGCCCAAAATAAACACGTTTATCCAGGTTTTATTTTGGTAAACAATACATTAGGATTGGTGGAAATTTCCGCAACCAATGCCACCGTAGATTACAGAGAAGCCAATGATATTTCGCCAGAAGTACGTTCGCTCATCTCTTTCAATACAGATTCTCATGTTATTCCCGTGATTAGAAGCAATGGCGTTTTATTAACTCAGCCCGTTCTGAAACACGGCACATTGTCTTGTACTTCTTCCATCATGCAACTAGACGCTTGGAACTGGGAAGATGCAGTGGTAGCTACGGATAATGTTTTGCACCTTTCTTGGCCTGAAATTTTTAGAATTGACGATGAAAAAAGAAACAAAGAATTCCAAACCAGAAGAACAGAAAAAATTAAAGAACTCACTTCACTGTTTCAGAGAGCGCAACAATATGACAATCAGCAAGTGAAAGATTATAAACTGAATGCTATAAAACCAGTCTTTGAAAACAGAAAACTATTTGTAGAAGTAGCAGGAACCAATGAAACGCTGGAAGTCATCGCTTGGGCGAATAAATTAAACCTCAAAAATGTAGTTTTGATTGGTGAAAGCAATTTGGTAGGGGTTTTAGATGATATCAAAAAAAGCAATTTTCCACTCATTATAAAAAGAGTTCACAGTTTGCCAGTAAACAGTTCTGATTCTCCGAGATTGCCTTACGAATTTGCTAAATTGGTTCAAGATAAAGGAATTCTCTACGGGTTAGATTACAGCGGAGATATGGAATACCAAAATTCTAGAAATCTTCCGTTTTTAGCAGGAACTACCGTTGCCTATGGTGTAGAAAAAGAAAAAGCCTTACAAAGCATCACCATTAACCTTGCCAAAATGTTGGGAATTGATAAAAACTACGGAACTTTAGAAGTAGGAAAAAGCGCTACACTCTTCATTTCAGAGGGCGATGCATTGGATCAATTGACCAATAATGTGACAGAAGCCTTCATAGATGGTAGAAAAATTAATCTAGACAATCAGCAGAAAGAACTTTACAAAACATATCAAGAGAAGTATCAATTAAATCAGTAATTTTTATAAATTTGTGTTAAAATTAGAAATATGGAAGCAGAATTACCAAGAGTTTCAGTATTTGAAGCAGATGAAATGGTTCAAATACAAATCGTGAAAAAGAAATTAGAAGATGCAGGAATCGCTTGTTCAGTAAGCAATAAATACCTTAATAATTTGCTTTCTACACCTACTGCAACCGCACTGAAGCTAGAGGTAAACATCAAAGACGAACAAAAAGCTTTTGAAATTATAGACCATTATTTGGCAGAAAAAGAAAACTAAGTTTTCTTTTTTATGGGGAATTAGCTCATCTGGCTAGAGCGTTAGACTGGCAGTCTAAAGGTGGTGGGTTCGAGTCCCATATTCTCCACAAATAAACGTTAAAACACTTGCAATTTTGTAAGTGTTTTTTTACTTTTAAATTAAATTTTATACCCGAAAAGGTATAATTTATGCAATTAAATCTGTTTTTATACCCGTAAAAGGTATATTATTTAACTTTCAAAACGCATTCCTTAAAGCATATTTTTGTAAATTTATTTCTTTTTTAAAATAAAAAAAATGCATTTTTGCACCCCATTTAGATTTTGAAAATGAAACTTTGTATTGCAGAAAAACCAAGTGTAGCAAGAGATATCGCTAAAGTTTTGGGAGCCACCACTCCTAAAAGTGGCTATATGGAAGGCAATGGTTACTGCGTAACGTGGACTTTCGGACATCTCTGTACCTTGAAAGAACCTCACGATTACGCTCCCGAATACAAAGCGTGGAATCTCTTCTTACTGCCCATAATTCCTAAAAATTTCGGAATTAAATTAATCAACAATACCAGAGTAGAAAGACAGTTCAAAGTTATAGAATCTTTGGTCAAAGAATGTGAGGAGGTCATCAATTGTGGGGATGCTGGTCAAGAAGGAGAACTCATTCAGCGATGGGTTTTACAAAAAGCCAAATGTGATAAACCTGTAAAAAGATTGTGGATTTCTTCTTTGACGGAAGACGCCATAAAAGAAGGTTTTGAAAAGTTAAAATCTGCAGATGATTACAAAAACCTTTACTTGGCAGGAAACGCCAGAGCAATAGGAGATTGGCTTCTCGGAATCAATGCTACCCGTTTATTCACCAAAAAATTTGGCGGAAACAAAGCCGTTTTATCCATTGGGAGAGTGCAAACACCTACTTTGGCAATGCTAGTAAAACGCCAAAAAGAAATAGACGCCTTTGTGCAAAAAGACTATTGGGAACTCAAAACCAAATACCGAGAAGTGGTTTTCACAGCGGCAATTGACCGTTTACAATCGGCAGAAAGAGCAGAAAAAGGTTTGGAATATCTCAAACAAAATCTTTTTGAAATCATTGCTTTTGAAATCAAAGAAGGAAAAGAAAAAAATCCACGATTGTTCGACTTAACGGGACTTCAGGTAGAGGCCAATAAAAAATACGGATTTTCAGCAGAAAGCACGCTGAATTATATCCAAAGCCTCTACGAAAAAAAACACACCACTTATCCTAGAGTAGATACCACCTACCTTTCGGAGAACTTATATCCAAAAATTTCGGGAATTCTCAGAAGCATGAATTTTTATTCAGACTTAACGGCTCCTCTTTTAGAAGCGCCAATTCCAATGTCAAAAGCAGTCTTTGATGATGCCAAAGTCACAGACCATCATGCGATTATCCCAACGGAAATTCCGCCAACTTCCAATTTAACCAGAGAAGAAAAATTAGTCTATGATTTGGTGGCAAAGCGTTTCATAGCGGTTTTCTATCCAGAATGTAAAATTTCCAATACTTTGGTAGAAGGTCAGGTAGGAACCATCAATTTCAAAGCATCGGGAAAACAGATTTTGGAGCCTGGTTGGCGTGCAGTGTATGCCAAAGACCAGAAAGACACTTCAGAAAAAGACGAAAATAACGAAGAACAACTCATTCCCGAATTTACCGTTGGCGAAAAAGGCGAACACGAACCTTTCGTGCATCAGGGAAGAACTTCTCCGCCAAAACCATATACAGAAGCTACATTGCTAAGAGCCATGGAAACCGCAGGAAGACAAGTGGAAGACGAAGAACTGCGTGAACTTTTGAAAAACAACGGAATTGGTAGACCTTCTACCAGAGCAAACATCATAGAAACACTTTTTAAAAGAAAATACATCGAAAAGAAAAGGAAAAATCTTTTCGCGACTCAAACGGGTATTGATTTAATTGATACCATAGAAGATGAATTGTTAAAAAGTGCCGAACTAACAGGAGAGTGGGAACAAAAACTTAGAAAAATTGAAAAAGGCGAATACGAAGCACAAAAATTCAAAGAAGAACTCATAGAAATGGTAACCCAGCTCACCAAAAAAGTTATCGACAGCAAAGGAAAAGTCATCTCTTTTCAAGAAGAAAAACCCACCAAAACCAAATCCAAAAAGAAAAAAGACACCAATCCCGGCGACCGAGAATAGTCGAAGTCCGGTATCTGAGCCCGTCGAATTCCGGTGGCTGAGCCTGTCGAAGCCATTTTTTTAAATGGCTTTTAATCACCTCATAACCTTATCACCTTATCACCTCAAAACTTCATAACTTTAATTGGTGGCTGAGCCTATCGAAGCCACTTTGTCATTTCTTAGAAATCTCAAATTATAGAAAGTTTCCAGAACATCTCCGATGTTCCTCAGTGCCCTCAAAAACGCAATCCTGTCACTAATTCTCCGTGAACTTTGTGATAGAAATACTCTCACCTCTCACCTCGCATCTCGTATCTCGTATCTCATCCCGCAACATATTCCATCCCGCTTCAAAGCGAATGAATTTCGCCAGCTTTGCTTCCTTAAAAACATAAAGAATATAAAAAAATCTTTGCGTTTAAAACAATTATCTGTTGGCGCAGATTTTTAATCGGTGACTACAAACCAGAACCCTGTCATTCTGAACGAAGCGTAGCAAAGTGAAGAATCTCTTTATAATAGAATAGGTTCTTTTCTACATACATAAACTGAAAAACCTGTGCACTTCCCAGAACATCTAGATGTTCCTCAGTGCGCTCAAAAACGCCATCATTTCACCCCATCTCCGTGAACTTTGTGATATAAAATACTCCCAGTTTCCACCCCGTTTCAAGGCGAATGAATTTCGCCAACTTTGCTCCCTTAAAAACATAATGAGAATAAAAAAAATCTTTGCGTATAAAAACAATTACCCAAGAAACCCCATCCCAAGAATCTCCTCACCCTCATAAATAGCAACAAACTGCAAAGCTTCCTCCTCTTGAAAATAGGAATCAAAGATGAAAATGCCATTATCAGAGTTAACAACCTGCTCTTGAATCTCAAAACGGTAACTTTCATAATTCGGTAAAATAGAAACCAAATGCAGAGAGGGTAGAGGTTGTGGCATATTCAGCTGTACAGAAATCCCCTCGTCATAACTTGTTTTTTTAATAAAATCCTTCGCCGAAGGAATTATTCCAAAGACAAATGAAGAAAGCAATCTTTTCCCTTCTGTGGTTTTCAAACCTTGGTAAACAGTTCTTTTTCCACGTTCAGAAATGGTATCCAAATCTTTAATCGCGGTCATCAATTTTGCGAATTTTTGATATAGATATCGGTCTCCACATTTTTTATAATAAGGATAAATGGCATTTCTAAGCATTTTCCCCGTTTTAGAACAATGCCCAAACTCACTGCTGTTTTCTCTTACTCGAGCATAGTTTTCCTTGGTTTTAAAATCATCTCGATTAAAACCACTTTTCTTGCGTACCACAGAAACCCCGTTCAGTTCATAAAAAACCAAACCGTCTATAGACCCCTGAAATTGTAAAATGCTCTTGTATTTCGCCATGGGTTAATCAAATGAATATCAAAAGTAAGGAATCGTCATGACATGCACAACTTTAATATATAGTTATAGTATAGTTATAGTATAGTTGATATATAAATAATTAATGTTATATTTGTATAAAAGTAGTAAACGAAGGGTGTTATAAGCAATGTATTCTAATAATGAATAAATCACTGTAATATCCAAAAAAGAGGGATAACTGAATCATGAATAAAAGAATACTTTTTCTAGTCATAATAATACTCACGGTAATTTCTTGTGGTTCTCGCAAAACGGTGTCTCACAAACCTAACACTTCCACAGAGAATCTTAGAAACCTAACCTCCAAATTTGAAGGTCAAAATTCTTATCAAGTCAAAAAAATCCTAAATGACGCAGAAGATTTCTTAGGAACACCATATAAGTTTGGCGGAACCAGCAAGTCTGGTCTAGATTGCAGCGGTTTGGTCATCAAGGTCTACAATGAGAACAAGGTGAAAATGCCAAGACGTTCCATAGACCAAGCAAAACAAGGAAAAAAAATAGAAATTTGGGAAGCAAAACCCGGTGATTTGTTGTTTTTTGCGACCAATGGTAATGGAGCAGTTTCGCATGTAGGTATCGTAAAAGAAATTAAAAACAGAGGCGAAATTACCTTCATTCATGCTTCTACGTCTAAAGGAGTAATCGTATCTTCGCTGAACGAAAAATATTGGAACAAAGCTTTTCTCTTTGCCAAAAGAGTACTCTAAATAATGAATTATATTATCCAAAAACTTAAAAATTTACCGTATCATACACATTTGGGTTCACTCTTAAAACCTATAGAAAGTGAACTGAAAGAATATCAGTTTTTAATAACAGATTACCTTTTCCTCTCTCCTGAAAAGGACTTGCCGATTCAGAATTTTTCCAGCAATTATGAAATCTTTGATGCTGAAAATTTTTTAGACTTAGCCCAAAAAGATATCAAGTTCAATTGTGGATATTTTGCAGCTATTCCCAAGGATAAAGAGATTGTTTTAGACTTAGAAAATTTACCGTATGTAGAAGGAAATCCAGAAATTTGGTATAATGATTTTTTAAGAGATGACGCCGAAATAGAGATTTATGCTTACGATGGCAGTTATAGCCTAATAAAATTTAAAAATTCAAAATTATCTAATACCTTTGCAGAGTATTTTCCAGAGGCTGAATTGCTGGAGAATTTTCAATTTTAACTAAAAAATTAAAATAATTATGTCTTTACAACAAACCATTGAGAACATTTGGGATAACAGAGATTTATTACAAAAAGAAGAGAGCAAAACTGCGATTAGAGAAGTGATTGCTCTTTTAGATAAAGGCGAATTGCGTGTTGCAGAACCTACAGAAAACGGTTGGCAAGTAAACGAATGGGTGAAAAAAGCAGTAGTAATGTATTTCCCTATTCAGAAAATGGAAACCATAGAAGTTGGTCCTTTTGAATTCCATGATAAAATTCCTTTGAAGAAAAATTATGCAGAAAAAGGAGTGAGAGTGGTTCCTCATGCTGTGGCTAGAGAAGGGGCTTATATTTCTCCAGGAGTTATTTTAATGCCTTCTTATGTAAACATCGGGGCGTATGTAGATTCCGGAACTATGGTAGATACTTGGGCAACGGTAGGTTCTTGTGCTCAAATTGGTAAAAACGTTCACTTAAGCGGTGGAGTAGGAATTGGTGGAGTTCTCGAACCATTACAAGCAGCTCCAGTAATCATTGAAGATGATTGTTTCGTGGGTTCTAGATGTATTGTGGTAGAAGGAGTTCATGTAGAAAAAGAAGCAGTTTTAGGAGCAAATGTAGTGCTTACAGCTTCTACTAAAATTATAGACGTTACGGGTGATACTCCAGTAGAATTGAAAGGTAGAGTTCCTGCGCGTTCTGTGGTGATTCCGGGAAGTTATACGAAGCAATTTCCTGCAGGCGAATTCCAAGTTCCTTGTGCTTTAATTATCGGTAAAAGAAAAGAATCTACAGATAAGAAAACCTCTCTTAACGATGCTTTAAGAGAAAATAACGTAGCTGTGTAAATGGAGAAAATTGTAGTATACACTGCTATTTTTGGAGGGTATAATGAACTTATTGAACAACCTCAATTCGAAAATGTAGATTACGTTTGTTTTACAGACCGTAATCTATCATCTTCTAGTTGGAAGGTGGTGGTGGTTCCAGAACCGCCAGTTGGCAACGACAATACCCGAAACAACAGATACTACAAAATTTTACCACATCTTCATTTGCAGGATTATCAATACAGCATTTATATTGATGGTAATTTTATCATCAAAAAAAATCCACATTTGTTGATTGAAAATTTCTTGAATGAAGAAGTTTCCATGGCGTGTTTTGATCATAATCAAACCATCATGGATCCTAGAAATTGCGTTTATCAAGAATATGAAGCCATCGTAGCATTAGCCGAAACTGAAAATAAGGTAAAAGACGATTTAGAAGTCATCAAGAAACATATTGATTTCCTAAAATCTGAAAATTATCCTGAAAACAATGGTCTTATTTCTGGTGGAGTGTTAGTAAGAAAACATACCGACGAAAAGCTCATCAAAGTCATGGAAGAATGGTGGTATTTCGTGAAGAATTTTTCTAAAAGAGACCAATTGAGTTTCAATTATGTCGCTTGGAAACATCATTTTAAATACAATGTAATTCCGGGAGACATCAGAAAGAAAAATGATTACGTTTACCTTCTTGGGAAGCATAAAAGCAATATTGCTAAAGACTTATGGAAATATAAAATCAAACGATTTTTAGGCCTTAACTCATAAAAAAAAAACCTACTCTTTACGAGTAGATTTTTTATTTATAAATTGTTGTCTTTTATTCATAAAACACAAAGAATTTCAATTATTTACTTTATTTTTTTTTTTTTAATCTAAAACTCTTAGCTTCATCAATTCGATAGCGAATTTTAACTTTGCTTTCTTGATTATTTTTGTTTTATGCAATTAATCTTTGCGTTTAAAAATAAATTAGATTTTTCTGATGACGATGGTTTATTAATTTTCTTCTAATTTTTTCAATCCATTATGCGTAACGTATCTTTTTAGCCTTTGATTTTCTTTCATAATGGCTTCATTCACACTTTGGTCGCTCCAATTTTCTTTGTGATAAAGGTGATATTGTACTGCAAAATTTCTAAGCGAATACAAGTGATAACCCATTCCCTCAAAACGCCAAGTTAAGTCAATATCTTCACCAATTGCGGGCAAAACATAATCTTCATTAAACCCATTTATTTTTTCCAATGCTGATTTGTAACAAGAAAAATTACAACCTTTTATTTGGCTCATTTTTCTAAGGTAAGCAATGAAAGAAAATATAGATTTTGGTGAAATATAAATTCCTTCTTCATAGAATTTTGCACCATCTTTTTTGATGGATTTTATCTCGGGGAGAATCACTTTTGCAAACTCAGAAACCGTTTTTGCGTTTCTTAATTGGTCAGAATAATTAGGACCGAGCTTGATTCTTTTACCCGCTAAAATTCTATCTTCTCGAGCAAATTTTAAGTGATTTTCTATAAAATTTGGGTGTAAAACGCAATCACCATCTATAAAAATAAAATAATCAGCATCTATTGTTCTAATGGTATTGTTGAGCGCTTTATTTTTTTGCCAACCTAGATCTTCTTGAGTTAAGTGAATTAAATCTAACTTTCCACTGTAGTTTTTGACGAAATCAGCCATTTCTGTACTGTTTCCATCCTCGGAAATCACAGTTATAAAGTCAGAAACACTTTGTTGCTCTACAGATTTTAAAACGACGGCTAAATCGGCAGTATTTTTATATACAGAAATGATAAGTGCTGTTTTCATATGTAGTTACTTATTGTTTTTTTAAGGTCATATGCAATCGCTGATTCTTCATTAGCGTTTGTATTTTCTAATTATGGCGATTTCATACTTATAAATTGGTGGTGATTCCTTGTTCAGTCCAAGTAAGTTTTTGGTCTCTTGTGTTTTTTCTGATGGCATTGTTTTTTGCCCAAGTTTCAGAATTTACATAACCTCTTGCATGGTCTAGATGTAAACAAATTGCGCTGTATCTGATTTGTTTTCCTTTGATTCCTAGATTTTCTAGCCTTTCTCCTAATTCTCGGTCTTGTCCACCATATTGCATCTCTTGGTTGAATCCATTGATTTTAACCAAATCTTTTTTCCATCCAGAAGCGTTATGACCATTCCAAGATGGTTTAGTAGGGGTTAAAAAATTGAGGAGTTTCGCTTTGAAAGCTTTAGCTGTTAATTTGTTATTTTTGAAAGATTTTTTCAAACCATTTTGGGTTAACCAATTCACATCAAAACACTTTTGTGAAAGCACATCTTCTCTACTGATGAGTTTTGAAATATTCATGGGCAACATGAAATAACCTCCCGATAAAAATCTTCCCGATTCTCTATTGTTAAGGTGAGTTTCTACAAAATCTTTTCTGGGAATACAATCTCCATCAGTAAAAATCAAATAATCCGTAGTAGAAGCAAGGATGGCTTTATTTAGAATTTGTGATTTCTGAAAACCATTGTCTTCTTGCCAAACATGAATAATAGGAATATCGAGTTCAGTTTTGTATTTCTCAATCAAGTTTTTTGTGGCTTCTCTAGAGCCATCATCAGCAATAATAATTTCGAAATCTTTGGTAGTTTGTACGCTAAATCCCCAAATCACTTTTTCTAGCCATTCTTCCGAATTATAGGTACTAAAAATTACCGATGCTTTCATATTTTTTATATTTCGTCACAAAGATACTTTTTTAGCCTAATATTCAAAAATTCCGCAGAACGATATTTGTTACGTTCAAAAAATTGAAAAATAATTTCATTTTCAAAAAAATCTCTATATTTTCAAAAAAGAATTAGACAAAAAATGAAAAATTTAAACTTAATCCATCATCATTATCATCTCATCTAAAGGCGAGTTGATAATGTATCATGTATTATAGTTAATAAAATATTTACGATCCGCCTTGAGGTTTTCAGGCGGATTTTTCTTTTTCATCACTGCAGAACTCGAGGCTTAAAAATAAAATCAAAAAATGAGTTCACTAAAAATTGCAGTTCAAAAAAGCGGAAGACTTTTCGAAGATTCTATTAAACTTCTCAAAGATTGCGGGATTTCTTATGATAATGGCAAAGACCAATTAAAAGTTCAAGTAGAAAATTTCCCTATCGAAATCTATTTCCTTAGAAATTCAGATATTCCTCAATACGTAGAAGATGGAGTGGTAACTCTTTAAATTTTAGATTTTAGATTTTGTAATTTAAAAATATAGATTCTAAAAATCGTAAATCACAAATCGTAATTCGTAAATAAATATGATAGCAATTATAGACTACGATGCAGGGAATGTAAAATCCGTTCAAAATGCCTTGAAAAAATTAGGTTTTGAAGCGGAAATTACTTCTGACATTGAAACGATAATAAATGCTGATAAAGTGATTTTTCCAGCAGTAGGAGATGCTTCTTCGGCGGTGAAAAAATCCTAATTTAATTAAAACTTTTGCAGATAAATTCGGGAGTCAATGCGTAGTGGTGGCGATAGATTCTAAACAATTTGGAGACGAAGATTACGTTTTCGTGAACGGAGGAAGAATAAAAACCGACTATAAAACCCATGATTGGGCGAAAAAAGTAGAAGAGTTAGGAGCAGAGAAATTCTTTTGACTTCTATGGATTTTGATGGTACAAAGCAAGGTTTTGATGTGAGATTGCTCAATGAAATTTCTAATATTGTCAATATTCCCATTATCGCTTCTGGAGGTGCAGGAAAAATGGAAGATTTTACCGAAGTTTTTAGCGACACGAAAGCAACTGGAGCTTTAGCAGCAAGTATTTTCCACTTTGGAGAAATTAATATCAACGATTTAAAACAAGTTTTAAAACAACAAAATATTGCCATAAGATTTTAGATTTACGATTTTAGATTTTAAAATTCAAATCAAAGACTTTTTCAGGTCTCATCTAATAAATAATTTTGAAATTCCGTAGGAATTTATGGTTTGTAGAATATAGAATTAATAGTAATAGAGCTCCGTAGGAGCGAAACAAAAAATATAAAAATGATAAATTTTGAAAAAGGAAACGGATTAATTCCTGCAATTATACAAGACGAAACCACATTACAAGTGTTAATGCTCGGTTTTATGAATGAAGAGGCCCTAAAATTAACAGAAGAAACAGGGAAGGTTCACTTTTTTAGCAGAACCAAAGATAGAATTTGGTTAAAAGGTGAATCTTCTGAAAATTATTTATATGTAAAAAGCATCGAAAAAGACTGTGATGATGATACTTTATTGATTAAAGTAAAGCTTACGAATGTGGTTTGTCGTACCGGAAATTTCAGTTGTTTTGGAGAAAAAGATACCAAAGGTTTTCTGTATGAATTAGAATCGATTATCAACCAAAGAATTGATGAAAATGTAGAAGGTTCTTATACTTCAAAACTCTACCAAAGAGGCATCAATATAGTAGCTCAAAAAGTAGGAGAGGAAGCAGTAGAATTGGTAATTGAGGCAAAAGATAATAACGATGATTTGTTCAAAAACGAAGCAGCAGATTTATTGTTTCACTTTTTAATTTTATTGAAAGCTAAAAATTTCAAATTAAAAGATATTGAAGAAGTTTTGAGAGGAAGACATTAACAAAAAACAGAGCAATTTGCTCTGTTTTTTATTTGATAGATTTGATGAAAGCTTCCGCTTTTTCTTTCCAATCTTTATTTTCTAAAAGAATTTTCACAAAGGCTGTTCCTATAATTCCGCCTTGTGATTTTTCTGTAACTTGTTCGAAATCAGTTTTGTTTTTAATTCCGAAACCAATCATTACAGGATTTTTCAGTTTGATGGAAGCCAATTTATTCAAATATTCTTCGTTTTTCACTTCTTTGTTTTCGTTTCCTGTGGTAGAAGAACTAGAAACGGCATACAAAAATCCTGAACTCAAAGAATCTAAATATTTGATGCGCTCTTCCGAAGTTTCTGGAGTCACCAAAAAGGTGAAATTCAATCCATATTTCTCTAAAATAGGTTGATAATTTCTTTCAAATTCAATCGGTGGTAAATCTGGAATAATCAATCCCGAAACTCCAGAATTGGCACATTCTTCACAGAATTTTTCAAAACCAAAACTCAAAACAGGGTTAATATAACCCATTAAAATCACAGGAATTTTGATTTCATCTTTCACCGATTTCAGTTGAGAAAAAAGTTTAGCGATGGTCATTCCGTTAGACAGAGCCAATTCATGTGCTTCCTGTATAACTGGGCCATCTGCAACGGGATCAGAATAAGGCATCCCAATTTCCATCATATCTGCGCCAGAATTCTGGATGGTTTTCATGATTTCTGCAGTATCTTCCAGAGTGGGAATTCCCGCAGTAAAATATATATTTAATTTTTTCATTTTAATATCTTTTTATTTGATAAATATTTCGCCTTTTAAATAGGTTTTGCACTTTCCGCTGATGAGAACTCTATCATTTTTGAGTACACATTCTAAAACGCCACCACGTTTTGAAATTTGTTTTGCAGTAAGTTTAGTTTTACCCAATTTTTCTGCCCAAAAAGGAGTCAATGTAGTATGAGCAGAACCTGTAACAGGATCTTCGTTTACACCGCAATTTGGGCCAAAAAATCTGGATACAAAGTCAAAATTTTCTGAAATCGAGCTTACAATAATTCCTCTTGCATTAATTTTTGCAATTTCAGAAATGTTTGGTTCTATATTTTGAATTTGATGTTCGTTTTCAAAAACCAATAGATAATCTGTTTTTCCTTGATAAGCTTCAATAGGTTGATACGCAAAACATTTTTCGAAAATAGCTAAATCTTCCACTTTTTGGAGTTGGTCTACAGGAAAATCTAAGGTTAAAAAATCTCCGTTTTTAGTTACAGTTAGCGTTCCGCTGTTTCTAGAAAAGAAGTTGATTTTTTCTCCTAAAAATCCTTCAAAATTCATCAATGAATAAGCGGAAGCTAATGTTGCGTGACCGCATAAATCTACTTCAACTTCTGGCGTAAACCAACGGATTTCAAAACCATTTTCTACGGGAACAGTGAAAGCGGTTTCTGCCAAATTATTTTCGGCGGCGATTTTCTGCATTATATCTGCATCTAACCAATTTTCTAGCGGACAAACCGCTGCAGGATTTCCCGAAAATAAAGCGTCTGCAAAAGCGTCTATTTGATATATTTTTTGGCTCATTATCAATACTTGAGTTTAATTTTTATTCAAAAATTTCTAATTTTTTCTGAGTTGCGCCCCGACTTGAGCGGAAATCCTTTTTTTTCAATGGCAAAAGCATTGGCAAAAAAAGATTGGGAGCGGAAGGCGGAATTTGGCGCCATAAAAAACTTCCAGCTTCTAGCTTCTAGCTTCTAACTTCTAGCATTTTCAGGTAAGTTTCCATATCTTTATCGCCTCTTCCGCTTAAACAAATCACCACCACATCATCTTTTTGGAAGTTTTTCTTCTTCAGAACGTGCAAAGCGTGAGAACTTTCCAAAGCAGGAATGATGCCTTCTAATTTGGTGAGTTCAAAAGCAGATTCTAGCGCTTCGTCATCATTAATGCTGAAAAATTCTGCACGATTATTTTTAAACAAATTCGCGTGAAAAGGTCCAATTCCTGGATAATCCAATCCCGCAGAAATAGAATGTGGCTCGATAACTTGTCCATCATTGGTTTGCATCACAATGCTTTTGCTACCGTGCAAAACGCCTGTTGTTCCCAAGAAAGTTGTAGCTGCAGATTTTCCAGAATTTACGCCAAAACCGCCAGCTTCTGCTGCGATAATTTTTACACTTGGTTCATCTACAAAATGGTAGAAAGTTCCTGCAGCATTGCTTCCGCCACCAACACAAGCAATGACGTAATCTGGATTTTCTCTCCCGATTTTCTCTTTCAATTGCCATTTAATTTCCTCAGAAATTACACTCTGGAATCTCGCCACCAAATCAGGAAAAGGATGCGGACCAACTACACTTCCGATGATGTAATGCGTAGTAGTAGCGTTGTTAATCCAGTCTCTTAAAGCTTCATTTACAGCGTCTTTCAAAGTTTTAGAACCCGAAGTTGCGGGTACAACTTTTGCGCCGAGCATTTTCATTCTAGCAACGTTGGGAGCTTGTCTTGCAATGTCGATTTCGCCCATATAAACGATGCATTCTAAATTTATTAAAGCGCAAGCTGTAGCTGTTGCAACACCGTGTTGACCAGCTCCAGTTTCGGCAATAATTCTCTTTTTTCCTAGTTTTTTGGCGAGTAACACTTGTCCGAGTGCGTTATTGATTTTGTGTGCGCCTGTATGGTTTAAATCTTCACGTTTTAGATAAACGTTAGTGCCATATTTTTCGCTTAAATTTTTCGCAAAATATAGTGGAGTAGCTCTACCAACATAATCTTTGAGCAAATCATTAAGTTCTTTTTTAAACTCTTCAGATTCTATAATTTCTATATAATTTTGTTGAAGTTCTTCCACGTTTGGATAGAGCATTTCTGGAACAAATGCGCCTCCAAATTTTCCGTAATATCCGTTTTCGTCGGGGTTTCTATATGTCATTTTAATAATGATTTTAATGTTTTTATTTTCTCAATATCTTTAATTCCAGGTTCAATTTCAAATTTAGAATTGATATCTAAAGCAAAAGGTGTGTTTAACTTTGTCAAAGTTTTATTTTCACGCATATTAACTTTGACAAAGTTTTGTAAATTTTTAATGTTTTCCAAAGAAATTCCACCGCTCAAAAAATATGGAATTGGAATTTCTATTTCATTGAGAATTTTCCAATCAAAAGTTTTTCCTGTTCCGCCAAAAGCTTTGCTGTCTGTGTCGAACAGTAGATTTGAGATTTGAGATTTAGCTTCGCTCAGTTCGGCTTCGCCTTGTGTGAGATTTGAGATTTTTGAAATTTCATTTTTGAATTTTTCAAAATCATTTCCAATTCTAATTACTTTTATGATTTTAATATTTTTGCTCAAACTTAGCCTTAACTTTTTTACAAATTCTTCATCTTCATCTCCGTGCAATTGAATAAAACTGAGTTTTGCTTTTTCTGAAATTTCGCTAATTTTTTCAACCGTTTCATTTACAAAAACGCCTACTTTTCCTTGATGATTAATTTCTGAAATTTCTTCTAAGCTTAGATGATTTAATACAAATCTCGGAGATTTTTCATAAAATATAAAGCCTAAAAAATCGGTGTTCAAAGAAATTAATTCTTGAATTTGATTAATTTTTGTAAGTCCACAAACTTTCAGTTTCATAATTTAAGTTTTGGCTAAAGCCAATTTGATTTTTTTAATTTTTAAAACGGGCTAAAGCCCGTTCCTATTGATGAAAAATTAATAATCATAACAGTAACACATTACCAAAGCATCAAATTATCACATCAACAAATTCTTTGAATTTGTTTCCCGGATTTTTGTTTTTCATGAAATATTCTCCCATCAAGAAAGCATCAAATCCTTTTTCTTTCAAGAATTTAAAATCTTCCACATTGTAAATGCCACTTTCGGCAACCGACAAAGTTTCTTTTGGAAGCAAGTTTTTCAGATTGACAGAATGTTGTAAATCTACTTTGAAATCTTTCAAATTACGGTTGTTGATGCCGACCAAATCAATTTCAGAATTGAAATGTTCTAATTCTTCTTCGGTGTGAATTTCCAGTAAAACTTCTAAATTCAATTCGTGTGCTAAAGCTGTAAATTCCTGAACTTGACTAGAAGAAAGACAAGCTGCAATCAATAAAATGACATCTGCACCAATAGATTTTGCTTCGTAAAATTGGTATTCGTCTACCATAAAATCTTTCCTTAAAATCGGAATATTCACAGAATTTCTCACGCTCAAAATATCCTCAAAACTACCTCCGAAGAAATCTTTATCTGTGAGAATAGAAATACCACTTGCACCGAATTCTTCATATTTTGTTACCACTTCTAAAGGTGAAAATTTATCGTTGATAACTCCTTTTGAAGGCGATTGTCTCTTGTATTCAGCAATAATTCCGTTTCTAGATTTTACCGATTCTTTCAAAGAAAAAGTTTTTCTTCCGAAAAATTCAGAATTTTTCAGTTCTTCAACAGAAATTTTACTTTTTGAGAAAGCAATTTCTTCCCTTTTTCGAGCTACTATTTTATCTAAAATATTCATGTTTTTTTCTCTCGCTGATTTCACAGATTAAACCGATTTTTTTATCTACACAATCTGCATAATCCGCGAGACTTATTTTATAATTAATTTATTCAAACATTCTAGCGCTTTTCCGCTTTCTAAACTCTCTCTTGCAGCGGATAAACTTGCTTCATAATTTTCGTATTTTCCTGTGTTTTGAAGTGCTTTTGCAGCATTGGCAAAAACTACGGCATTTTGTTCATACGTTCCTTTTCCTTCTAAAATATTTCTGAAAATTTTGGCAGCTTCTTCTTTAGTATTTCCTCCAAAAATGGTTTCAGCTTCTATATTTTTAAATCTAAGTTCTTCGGCTGAAAAAATTTCTTCACCGTTTTTGTTGAAAATTTTGGTGTCACCTGTCAAAGAAATTTCGTCGTAACCGTCTAAAGCGTGAACCAACATAAAATCTTCATTGTTTTTCTGCAAAATATATTGATATAATCTAGCAATTTCTAAACTGTAAACTCCAATCATAGAAAATTTTGGTTTTGCAGGATTTACCAAAGGTCCTAAAAGATTGAAAAACGTTCTCAAACCCAAACCTTTTCTCAAAGGCGCAACAGATTTCAACGCTGGATGAAAAAGCGGAGCGTGAAGAAAACAGATGTTGGCTTTTTCTAAATCTTTCTTTAAATCTTCTTGATTATTTTTGAATTGATAACCCAATTCTTCCAAAACATTAGACGAACCAGAAATCGCAGAAACACCATAATTGCCGTGTTTTGCAACTTTTTGTCCGGTTCCCGCAACGATAAAACTTGCCAAAGTAGAAATATTGAAGGTGTTTTTTCCATCGCCACCAGTTCCTACAATATCTACCAAATCGTGAGTTCCTAAATCTACTTTCACCGCTAAATCTAGCAAAGCTTCTCGGAAGCCTTGCATTTCTTCTAGCGTAATGCTTCGCATCATAAAAACGGTGATAAACGCCGAAACTTCTGTTTCATTGAATTTATTTTGTGCAATTTCAATCATTATCGCTTTTGCTTCGGCTTTCGTCAAAGTTTGGTGATTGAAAAGGTATTGTAAAATTTGTTTCATATTTTGGTTGTTGGTTGATGGTTCTCAGTTGTTAGTTTTTGAATAGAGTTTTAAATCTATCAACCAACAACTGGCAACTATCAACTATTTTAAAAAATTCTCTAAAATCTGTCTTCCTTTTGGAGTTAAAATACTTTCAGGATGATATTGAACCGCGTGAACATCGTATTTCTTGTGTTTTAGGCTCATAATCATTCCAGAATCATCTACAGAGGTAATTTCTAATTCCTCTGGGAAATCGTCAGGATTTACCGCCCAAGAATGATAGCGCCCAACTTCTAAAACTTCGGGTAAATTTTCTAGAATTTTGTGAGGTTTTATTTGTTTTGCTTCGGTGGCAACTCCGTGATAAATTTCGGAAAGATTGATGAGACTTCCTCCAAAAGCTTCTGCAATCGCTTGTTGCCCCAAACAAACTCCGAAAATAGATTTGGTTGGAGCATATTTTTTTATCACTTCTAATAAAATTCCCGCTTCTTCTGGAATTCCAGGGCCTGGAGAAAGGATGATTTTATCATATTGATTGATGTCTTCCAAAGGAATTTCGTCATTTCTGAAGACATCTACTTTTTCGCCCAAAATTTGTTCTACAATTTGAACTAAATTATAGGTGAAACTATCGTAATTATCGAAAACTAAAACTTTCATAATTTTTCTGCTTTTTTAACCGCCATTTTCAAGGCGTTTAGTTTGTTATTCACTTCTTGTAATTCATTTTCTGCGGAAGATTTGGCTACAATTCCTGCACCAGCTTGATAGAAAAGCGTATTATTTTTGCTTAAAAATGTTCTAATCATAATGGCTTGGTTGCAGCTTCCATCAAAGCCTACAAAGCCAATACAACCGCCATAATAACCGCGGGAAGTTTTTTCATAAGCATCGATGAGTTCAAGAGCTTTATATTTTGGAGCGCCACTCAAAGTTCCTTGCGGAAAAGTAGTCGCAATCATTTCAAATGGATTGGTTTTTTTGTCTAATTCTGCGGTGACTTCTGAAACCATGTGTATGACGTGAGAAAACAATTGAATTTCTTTCAGTTTAGAAACCGTTACGTTTTTTCCTAATTTGCTTAAATCATTTCTGGCTAAATCTACCAACATCGTATGTTCTGCGTTTTCTTTCGGGTCTTTTTTTAAGGTTTCTACCGATTGTAAATCTTTTTCGGTATCACCAGTTCTGCGGAAAGTTCCTGCAATTGGGTGAATTACAGCTTTATGATTTTGAATAATCAACTGACTTTCTGGACTTGAACCCATTAATTTGTAATCGCCATAATCAAAGAAAAATAAATAAGGAGAAGGATTGATGTTTCGTAAAGCTCTGTAAACATTGAACTCATCTCCTCTGAATTTTTGCTCAAACCTTCTGCTTAATACCAACTGGAAAACATCTCCACGGAAACAATGCTTCTTCGCCAATTCTACCAAATCTCTGTATTCTTCATCAGTGAGATTAGAGGTTTCTTCGTCTATTTTTTCGAAAGGGTAGAGTGCAACATCTTTATTTTGAATGATGCTTTCAATTTCTGAAAGCTCTGATTTTAGCCCATCAATTTTATTTTCGATGAGAAACATTTCATCATTAAAATGATTAATAGCAATCACATATTGATAAAATCTGTAACGTAAAATTGGGATTTCTACTTCCTTGCTTTGAGGTTTGAATTTGATGGTTTCAAAAAACTGAACGGCATCAAAACTGGTATAACCAAATAAACCTTGAGCTATTTTTTCAACTGGATTTTTAACCTTTTCGCAGTCAAAACTTTTAGAAAAATTTTCTAAATATTCAGTGATGTTGAAATTTTCTGGAATTTGATGTTTTTCTGGAGCGGTTAATGGAAATTTTACTTCCATTTCCTGTAGATTTTTAATTTCTACTCCTGCAATTGCATTGATAGCGATGTAAGAAAAACTATTGTTATTTACATTGTGGTCGGCACTTTCTAGTAGAATGGTATCTCTGAATTTATCTCTGAGTTTCAGATAAATTCCCATCGCTGTATGAAGATCTCCCATCAATGACTTGGAAGTGGTTTTTATTTTAGTTGTGGGTTGTTGGTTGTTGGTTGTCAGCATAATTAAAGATTTAAATAAAAAAAAGACTTCAACGGTATAATCGCTGAAGTCTTCTCATGAAATGAATTTATTTTAGTATAGATTCAAAGCATAGCAGTATTACCTTAGACTCAGCGTAGAGTATAAGTGCCACCACCAATTTTTGTTGCTATTCATTTTCATTGGGACAAATTTATAAAAGTTTTTGAAATAAAAAAATCCTAAACTAAAAAAGTTTAGGATTTTTTATTGATAACAAATTTGTTTTACATTATTTTACTTGATCTACAACAGCTTTGAAAGCTTCTGGATGGTTCATTGCAAGGTCTGCAAGAACTTTTCTGTTTAGCTCGATGTTGTTCTTTTTAAGAGCTCCCATAAATTGAGAGTAAGACATTCCGTGTTCTCTAGTTCCAGCGTTAATTCTGGTAATCCAAAGTCCTCTGAAGCTTCTTTTTTTCTCTTTTCTACCGCGGTAAGCATATTGCATTGCTTTTTCTACGGCATTTTTAGCAACAGTCCAAACATTTTTTCTTCTACCGAAAAAACCTTTAGCCTGCTTTAAAACTTTTTTTCTGCGTGCTCTAGACGCTACAGCGTTTACTGATCTTGGCATAATTTAAATTTTTTGTTTTTTTGAAAAGGGCGGAACTGCATTTAAAGTTCTCTTATAGGCACCGTTTCAGGGTTAACTTTTAATGAATTTTTAGGAATTCTTATAAACCGAATATTGATTTATAAAAACTACTTAATTGCTAATTGGCGAAGAACGCTTTTCTCATCCACAGTAGCAACGTAAGAAGTTTGCGTAAGATTTCTCTTTTGCTTCGTTTCTTTTTTAGTTAAGATGTGGCTTTTGTAAGCATTTTTTCTTTTGATCTTACCTGTACCAGTAAGAGCAAAACGCTTTTTAGCACCTGATTTCGTTTTTAATTTTGGCATTGTTTTGCTTTTTATGTATTTGTTATCAATAATTCTGCAAAATTATAAAAATTTATAATACTCTGCAATACTATAATCAAGAGATTTCAGAGGAGAAATCCCTTGATGTATAATTGTTTTTTAATTAAAGATTATTTTGCCGCTTTTTTAGGGCTCATCATCATAATCATTCTCTTGCCTTCTAGTTTAGGCATTTGGTCTACTTTTCCTACGTGTTCTAGCTCTTGAGCGAGTCTTAGAAGTAAGATTTCACCTTGGTCTTTGAAGATAATAGAACGTCCTTTGAAGAAAACATACGTTTTCAATTTAGAGCCTTCTTCTAAAAATTTCTCGGCATGTTTTTTCTTGAACTCGAAATCATGATCGTCTGTTTGAGGTCCGAATCTGATTTCTTTTACTACAACTTTTACTTGCTTAGCCTTGAGTTCCTTTTGTTTCTTCTTTTGTTCGTAAAGAAATTTTTTGTAATCAAGAACTCTACAGATATAAGGTTCTACTTTATCTGAAATAACGACTAAATCAAGATCTTGTTCCTGAGCAATTGCAAGAGCTCTTTCTAAAGGATACACTCCTGGTTCTACATTATCTCCTACTAAACGAACTTCCTTTGCGCGGATTTTTTCGTTAATTTGATGTAAGTCTTCTTGTACAGGGCGACTCATTGGTCCTCTTCCTCTGTTGTTAAATTTCTGTGCTATAGTTGTATAATTTTAAAGTTAATTCTTTTTAAAAATTTTAAATTATAGATTTTGAATTTTAAATTAAAACAAAATTCTTCTATAATTAAATCTCAAATTTCTCAGATTTTTGCTGCTTCTTTGAAATAGGTTACGAAATCTTCTAATTTCATCGCTCCTAAATCGCCTTCTCCACGTCTTCTTACAGAAATGGTGCCGTTTTGTTCTTCATTTTCTCCTACCACTAACATAAACGGAATTTTCTTCAATTCTGCATCACGAATTTTCTTACCTGTTTTTTCGTTTCTGTCGTCAATTAATCCGCTAATATCGTGATTTTCTAATAATTGTGAAACTTTTTTAGCATAATCTACATATTTTTCAGAAATTGGCAGAATGATAAATTGGTCTGGACTTAGCCAAAGTGGGAAATCTCCTGCAGTGTTTTCTAGTAGAATCGCAATGAAACGTTCCATAGAACCAAATGGTGCTCTGTGAATCATTACGGGTCTGTGTTTTTCATTGTCATTACCAGTGTACCAAAGGTCAAATCTCTCTGGTAAATTGTAATCTACTTGAATGGTTCCTAACTGCCAACTTCTGCCTAAAGCATCTTTTACCATAAAGTCTAATTTAGGGCCATAGAATGCAGCTTCGCCGTATTCTACGATGGTTTTAAGACCTTTATTTTGCGCAGCAGTGATGATTGCGTTTTCTGCTTTTTCCCAATTTTCTTCAGAACCGATATATTTTGATCTGTTTTCTTTGTCTCTAAGTGAAACTTGAGTCACGAAATCTTCAAATCCTAAACTTCTGAAAACGTAAAGAACCAAGTCAATTACATCTTCAAACTCTTTTAATAATTGGTCTGGTGTACAGAATATGTGCGCATCATCTTGAGTGAAACCTCTTACTCTGGTTAAACCGTGTAATTCACCAGATTGCTCGTATCTGTAAACCGTTCCGAATTCTGCATATCTCTTTGGTAAATCTTTATAAGACCATTGAGAAGTTTTATAAATCTCGCAATGATGCGGACAGTTCATTGGTTTTAAGAAAAATTCTTCGCCTTCGTTTGGAGTTTTAATCGATTGGAAAGAATCTGCTCCATATTTCTCGTAGTGACCAGAAGTTTTGTACAATTCAATATTCCCAATATGAGGAGTCATTACAAACTCATAACCACCTTTTTTCTGAGCTTCTGAAAGGAAATTTTCTAATTTTTTTCTTAGCGCCGTTCCTTTTGGCAACCAAAGTGGTAAACCAGCACCTACTTTTTCAGAAAAAGCGAAAATCCCTAGTTCTTTTCCTAGTTTTCTGTGGTCTCTTCTTTTTGCTTCTTCTAATCTTTCTAGATATTCTGTCAATTCTTTTTGTTTAGGGAAAGAAATTCCATAAACTCTAGTCAATTGCTTGTTTTTTTCGTCTCCTCTCCAATATGCTCCCGCTGCATTTAAGATTTTAACCGCTTTTACAATTCCTGTTGAAGGAATGTGTCCACCTCTACAAAGGTCTGTAAAGTTATCATGCGTACAGAACGTGATTTCGCCGTCTTGTAAATTTTCGATTAATTCAGTTTTGTACGGATTGTCGGCGTATTCTTTCAGTGCATCTGCTTTAGAAACAGAATAAAGATTGAAAGTCGCATCTTTTTTGGCGTTTTCGAGCATTTTTTTCTCGATTTTTTCAAAATCTTTTTCAGAAAGAGATTCATCACCGAAATCTACATCATAATAAAACCCGTTTTCAATTGCTGGACCGATGGTTAATTTAGCATTTGGATAAAAATCTAAAATAGATTGAGCTAAAATGTGTGCTGAAGAATGCCAAAAAGCTTTCTTTCCTAAATCATCATTCCACGTGAGCAACGTAAGCGTAGCATTTTCTGTAATTGGCGTCGTGACTTCTACTTGTTTGCCGTTTACCACAGCAGAAATAGTGTTTCTAGCCAAACCTTCAGAGATAGATTTTGCAACTTCTAGAGGTGTAACTACACCTTCAAACTCACGAATGCTTCCGTCTGGAAGAGTAATTTTAATCATTTTGGAATCCTAATTTTAATAATGTGCAAAAATAAGGATTTTTTTTGATGTTTCTTAAATTCAGAGTTAATATTAGAACTTAAAATAGAAAACCGAAGAAATTACGCTTCAGTTTTATTTTGTTCGGTATTGTCTGTTCTGCCATCTTGGTGAAGTTTAGAAGTTTTTTTGACTTGTTTTTCTTCAACTTTAGAAGCGCCTTCTAATCTTGGAGTTTGAGGCAGATTAGGAAAATCTTGATTTTGTTTAGCGTTTTGCGCGTTATTTTCTGCGGTATTTTTTCTTTTATCTTTTTCCATGATTTTTGAATTTTTAAGTTATTCAAAATTCTGGAAAATTCTTAGGAAATTTGTTATACAATATTGCAAAAAGTTTTTAGAATTTAGATAAATCGAAACTTTGTGTTTCGTCTACGATTTCATAATTTAATGCTTTCGCTAAAACGAAAATTTCATTCAAATTCGTCATTAATTGTTTTCTGCCTTCGTTTCGCAGTTTGGTTTGGTCAACGGTTTTTTCGGCGTTTTTTCTAGCATTATTGGTGATTCTTTTGAAATCTTCTTCGGAGAAACGGTCGAAAAATGAATCGTCAAGCGAAGTGATTTCTGCATCAGTAAAAATCTTGATGTCAGCATTTGGGATTTCTTTGATAATCAGTTTTTTATCAACAGAATCTACTTCGATTTTCATTTTTTTCAAATCATAAGTTACTTGCGCTTTTGCTTTGGTGAAAATAACGATTTCTTTTTCGCTGGAAGGTAAACCTTTAATTCCAAAAAGTTGATTGGTGATTTTGGTTTTTTGCAAGTTTGAAAAATCTTGTTCTATGACCACCATTTTATTCATTTTAGAAATTTGGTTGGTGAGCACGTAATAATCTGTAGAAACTTGGTCATCATTTTTGCCAAAATTTCTGAAAAAATAAACGAGTAATAAAGTAAGGATTACACCTAAGGTAAAACCAATGATTTGTTTAATGTAGTTCATTATTTTTTGATAATGTTCAATAAATCTTTTTCAATAAAACCAGTTTCTGGTTCTTCGGTTATTCTACCAATTTCCTTGCCATATTTTTCTACGATAATGGTAGGAACGTGCGTAATGTTATATTTTACTTCTTCACCATCTGGAGCTTGTTTCTGTCTGTTTACCCCAATGATTTGGAGTTTGCTTTTAGGGAATTTGGTTTCTTCTAGAATTTTCATCAGTCTAGGGAAATTTCTTTTGCTGTCTCCGCACCAAGTTCCTAGAAATACGATGATATTATATGAATTGATTTTTTCTTTTTTTAAACCTTCTAGAGCGGTTTTATCGATAGGATAGATGGTGTAATTTTCGTCATACCAAGCTTTATAAGGTTCTTTTTGGAATTGGTCTAAAGATTGGCTTCCTAGAAGCATTTTCCCGTATTCTGGAGTGTCAATTTCTCTATTGATGATTACTTTTTGAGCGCAAGAATTAAGTGCCATACCTAAAATAATTAATGTGATTATTTTTTTCATTTTTTTTTCAAAATTTTGTGTTTATTTTTCTAATATACTTTTGAGATTTGCACTAGAATAGTACTTATTTTTTAGAACTTTATTGTCTGAAACTCTGTGTACATTATATTTATCTCCAGATTTTTCGTAATAAGCTTCTTCTCCTCTTGAAGTGTAATATTCTACGGTTTCTTGGGCTTGTTCTTCTGTATCACAAGCTTTTGACATGTTAGAACGCTGTACTTCATTAAACAAATCTACAAATTTTTCTCCTAAACCAAATTCAAGAACTGCGCCAGAAAGTACATATTGTAAATCACAAAGTGCATCTGCAATTTCTACGATGTCTTGGTCTTCAATGGCTTGTTTCAGTTCGTTTAATTCTTCCTGAAGTAAAGCTATTCTTAGGTTGCATCTTTCTGCAGAAGGAATCT
The DNA here is from genome assembly GCA_046296655.1 of Cloacibacterium sp. Taxonomy (GTDB): domain Bacteria; phylum Bacteroidota; class Bacteroidia; order Flavobacteriales; family Weeksellaceae; genus Cloacibacterium. The sequence continues at coordinate 48,624 of JBKBLE010000001.1, forward strand.
GTGGATTCTCTAAAATAGGTGCGTTAAAGGTTCTGTGAAATTCTGCAACTTGGTTTAAACTGTCAATTTTTTCCATTTAATTTTTATGATTTTTTATCTATTAATTTAAAACTTCTTTTAAGCATAATTGGAGTAGAAAGAGTGGTGAGAACTCCCATAATTACTAGAATAGAGAAGACTTCAGCATTAATGAGTCCGGCTTTATAAGCAATATTTGCAATCACTAATTCCATGATTCCTCTTGCATTGAGACCAATCCCAAGTGTAAGTGAATTTTTGCTGTCTAAACCAGCCATTCTTCCTCCAAAATAGCCTCCAAAAATTTTAGAAAAATATGAAACGGCAATTACGGTGAGTAAAAGTCCAAAGTTTTGAATAGAAGTCACATTAAATTCTAAGCCAATTCCTGCAAAGAAAATTGGTGCTAAAAATCCCATTGCTAAACCATTTGTTGTTTTATGAAAGGAGTCTAAATGTTTTTTGCCCACTAAATTTTCGCTGATGAGCATCGCTGCAAAAAATGCTCCGATGATGAAATGAAGTCCTAAAGATTCTGTAATAGTAGAAAATGTAAGTACAAAAACAAAAAATATAGCATAAAGTGATTCTTTTCCTTTTAATAAAAGCAGTAATTTATTCAGTTGTCTTTCGAAGTAATTCTCTCGATTAGACAATTTCTTAATTAAATAATAAGCAGCGAATAAAATCACTACAAAAATGGTTAGTTTTAATAGAGAAATTGAAGCATTTTTCACTACATTAGAAAGGGTCATTTCACTATCATTAATATTCAAAATAAGTCCTAAAATGGTAAGTGCAATAACATCATCAAAAATGGCAACCGATATGATTTTTTGACCAATATAAGAGTTGATTTTGCCTAAATCCATTAAAATTCTAATACTTACAGGTAATGCAGTGATGGCTACGCATAATCCTATAAATACTGTGGTCATGATGTCTTTGTCAAAATAATAACCTACGGCAATTCCACTTAGAATTGGTACAAAAAACGCCATTAATGAAATGATGATATTTCTGCCTTTTAAAGATTTTAAAATGTCATCTAAGTTGATTTCCAATCCGGCAATAATTACTAAAAGGAAAATTCCCAATTCTGAAATGACTTTGATGTCTTCGGTTCTGTGAACTATATTTAAAAGGGAAGGGCCTACTATAATTCCCGCGATGATTTCACCAATCATAGCAGGTTGTTTGAATCTTTCAAAAATTTCACCAAAAACTTTTGCTACCACTAACAAAATAAGTAGATTGGTAAAAAATGGAAGTTCAAAATGAGGCATGTTAAAATCCATAGTTTTCTCTTAATTTTTGACAAAAATATAATTTAAAATCGACAAATAAAGAAAGGCAACTAAATTTTAGTTGCCTTTATGATTAAATTTAAATGAATAAATTATTCTTTGATGAAAATCTTAGAAATAAGTTTAATTTTTATTTTGAAAACTTAAAAAATTATCTGGTAATTTCTCTACCAATTACTAATCTTTGGATTTCAGAAGTTCCTTCTCCTATGGTGCAAAGTTTAGAATCTCTATAGTATTTTTCCGCTGGGAAGTCTTTAGTATAGCCATATCCGCCAAAAATCTGAAGAGCGTTGTTCGCAATTCTTACACAAGCTTCTGATGCGTAAAGTTTTGCCATAGCGCCTTCTTTGGTCATTTTTTGCTTATTATTTTTAAGTTCTGATGCTCTTTGGATGAGTAATTCTGCTGCGTCAATTTCTGTTGCCATATCAGCGAGCATAAAATTTACCGCTTGGAAATTAGAAATAGATTTCCCGAATTGATGCCTTTCTTGAGCATATTTCAGAGCAGCTTTATATGCACCTCTTGCAATTCCTAAACTCAGTGCTGCAATAGAAATTCTACCTCCATCAAGAATTTTCATAGCTTGTTTAAAACCATCACCTACTTCTCCTAATCTATGAGAATCTGGAATTCTAACATTGTCAAAAATCAATTCTGCAGTTTCAGAAGCTCGCATTCCTAATTTATTTTCTTTTTTGCCAGAAGTAAAACCAGGCATTCCTTTTTCTAGAACGAAAGCAGTAGAATTGTTAGGCGCTCCTTTTTCGCCAGTTCTGGTCATTACTACGGCAATGTCTCCAGAAATAGCATGGGTAATGAAGTTTTTAGCGCCATTGATAATCCATTCATCACCATCTTTTACAGCTGTGGTAGACATTCCTCCTGCATCAGAACCTGTATTATGCTCGGTTAAACCCCAAGCTCCAATGACTTGACCACTCGCTAATTTTGGCAACCATTTTTTTCTTTGTTCTTCGTTTCCAAATTCATATATATGATTAGTACAAAGTGAATTATGAGCAGCTACAGAAAGACCAATAGAAGGGTCTACTTGTGAAATTTCATCTAAAATGGTAACGTATTCATGATAGCCCAATCCAGAACCTCCATATTCTTCTGGAATGATGATTCCCATGAATCCCATTTCGCCTAATTTATGGAATAAATCTACAGGGAAAGTTTGGCTTTCGTCCCATTCCATAATGTGAGGTCTAATGTTTACTTCTGCAAAATCTCTTGCAGTTTCGGCTATCATTTTGAGATTATTTAATATTTCTGTATTCATAAATTTTTGTTTGCTCAAATATAATTGAAAAACTTTAGGCGTAAAAGTATTTTTTTTGAATCAAATTTAAAAAAAGAGATATTTATCATGCTAATTTTTAACCTTTTGATATTCAGTTTCAACTCTTATTACTTATTTATTATGTTAAATAATGTAGTATCTTTGCAGACCCTATTAAAACGAAATGAAGAAGTTTTTACTATTTTTATTTATGGTGCCAATGATTTATTTGGCACAAATTCCTGCTGGTTATTATAACGGAACTGAAGGATTAACTGGATATACACTAAAAAGTAAATTGCATGAAATTATTTCACAAAAAATATTTTCTTACAGGTATAGTCAAATAGGACCACTGTATGCTTATACAGATTTAGATAAATATTATGAAAATGACAATACTGTTTTAGATATTTATTCTGAAAAACCAACGGAAGCAGACAGTTTTAATTACGATTTGTCACAAAATATAGGTTCTGCTACAGCCGAAGGTCAGGGCTGGAATAAAGAACATGGAATGCCTCAAAGCACTTATTACGGAATGTATCCTATGTATTCTGATATGCATTATTTAATTCCTGCAGATGCTTATATCAACCAAAGAAGAAGTAATTTTCCTTATGCTAGAAATAATGGCGAAAATATAACATTTACTAATGGTAGTAAACTAGGGAAATCTACTACACCAGGATATACCAATACGGTTTATGAACCAATAGATGAATTCAAAGGAGATGTGGCGAGATATTTATTATATTTTGCAGTAAGATACGAAGGTAATCTTAATCTTTATAATCATCAACTTTCTACTATGCCTCTTGATGGAAGCGAAGAAAAAGCTTTTGAAGATTGGTATATCACCATGCTTAAGGATTGGAATGCATTAGACCCTGTTTCTCAAAAAGAAAGAGATAGAAATAATGCAGTATTTTCTATTCAAAAAATAAGAAATCCTTTTATAGACCATCCAGAATGGGTAAATATGATTTGGAGTGAAACACCAGATGCAGTTGCTCCTCAAGCTCCTTCTAATTTGTCGATTTCGCAACTGGGCAAGAATTTTGTTACCCTTTCGTGGACGCCAAGTTCAGATACAGATGTATTAGGATATAAAGTTTATGTAAATGGAACTTATGTAAAATATTCTAAAACCAATTCGGTTACCATTGATAGATTATCTCCTTCTACAGCATATAATGTAACTGTAAAAGCCTATGATAAAGGATATTTACTTTCTCCAGATAGTAATCAAGTTTCTGCAACTACTTTGTCATCAGATAATTTTGCTAAAGATTTAATGATTACCAAATACATTGAGGGAACTACAAGTAGTACTTCTGATGTTTACAATACTGCTATTGAAATTACTAATCTTACTGGTCACGATGTGAATTTAGGTAACTATTATTTAAATATAGAATTTAAAAGTTCTACATCTTATTATTTATCAGATCCTTATCAATTAGAAGGGAAAATTGCTCACGGTGAAAGTATTGTGATTATTAATCCTAAATCTAATTTTGCAGGAGTAGATGTTAATCAATATAAATTTGTGACCAATTCTGCACCATTAACCTTTACGGGAAGTCAATATGTAGAACTTTCTTACGGTACTAAAACCATAAAAACTGCTTCTACCAATAATTATGAAATGTTATTTGAAACGGTAGATGCTATTGGTTCTAGAGGAATTTCTAATACGAATGCTAATAAATCACTTTACAGAAATGTTAATGTAAATAATCCTAATACTACCTTTACTGCTTCTGAATGGACAGAATACGGAATAAATTATGCAACAGGTTTAGGAAGTTTCTTAGCTGCAAATGAACCTGAAAAAGTAGATTTAGCATTTGAAATTTATCCAAATCCAGTTACTGAAAAGCTTTATGTAACGGGTAAAAATCTTTCTAAAGTTTCAAAAGCTGCTATCTATGATGTTTCGGGAAAATTAATTCAAGAAATTAATAATCCTTTCAATAATTTTAATAGCATTGATGTTTCAAATTATAAAACAGGTATTTATATTTTAAAAATTGATGAAAATTCTTATAAATTTTTGAAAAAGTAATTTTGTGATTTCCTATTTCAGGTACAATCGCATTTTAGCTTCATCTTCGGGTTTTGCTTTCATTTTTTCAAAAATGGTAGATTCTTTTGGAAAACTAATTCTGTAATAGATGATTTTATTGGCATAATATCTGAAATAAGGATGGTTTTTCAACCAATCTTCGGGAGCATCTAATAAACTAAACTTTTGAACATTCATATTATTTAGCGGAGAGACATTGATAAGTTTCTCCGCTAAATTTTTGTCAATATTATACGTTTCTAAAATCTGACTGCTTTTCACAAAACCACCCAGTTTATTTCTAAAACCAATGAAACTTGCAGCAGATTTTTCGTCGAAACCAAATTCTATAAGTTGCTGAAACGTTATTTTATTCAAATCTGTTTTACTGAAATCAGTAGTTGGTTTAGCCTTTTCAGGAGGGTTTTGAGCTGCATTTTCTGAAGTTTTTTGAGTGTAATTCAATTTAATATAAGGCTTTAATTCATTAAATTTCTCTTCTGAAATCACAAAACATTTCTTTATGTCTTCCAAAGATTTAAAACTACCTTTCAAATTTCGTTCTCTATAATTTACAATTACAATAGCTTGTTTTTCGCTAAAACCCAATTTTTGCCAACCATTTGTATCTAAAGTGTTTGGGTCAAATTCGAAATATTGAATTTTCGGTTTTTCGGAAGCTATATTTTGGTATTTTCTTTCAAAATTTTCGGGTGTTTTTTCTGGAAGAAGCAAGAAAGGAGAGAGTTTTTGGTAATTTTCTGGACTGATGATGAAACATTCTTTAAATTTTTCTTTACTCACAAAACTTCCGCCTAAATATTGCTTGTATTTAATGATTGCAGCAGCTTGTTTCTCCGAAAAACCTAGCCTTTCCCAATCTTTTTGAGAATATTCGTCTGGATTGAATTTACCTTTAATTTGGAGCTTTTTATGCTCAAATTTTGTAAAATTTTCCCTTGGATTACTAGAATTATTTTCGGGTAAAAGAATGTACGGTTCTAGTTCTGCAAACTTTTCTTCGGAGATAGAATAGCATTTTTTCAGTTGTTCTTTAGAAGTGAAATTTCCGCCTACAATTTCCTTATATTTTAAAATGGTTTTCACTTGTTTGGCAGTAAAACCTAAGTTTTCCCATTGTTTTTCATTGAGCTGATTTGGGTCAAATTCTGTAAGAAAAAGTTGAGGTTCATTGCTATTTGTAAAATGAATTTCAGGGAATTTTGTTTCTTGTTTTTCTTTGTAAACAAGATAACTTAACTGAAATATAACAATGAAAATTCCGAGAAAAGAGAGAGCATAGAATTGTTTTTTTCTTATTTCAAAAGGTAATTTGGGTTTCATGGTGTTTGATTTACCCAAATATAGGAATTTTTAGAAAAACTAAATGAAATTTTTAAACGGCTTCGTCTCTATCTAATAAAGAATTTTTGAGTTTCAAAAGTTCAGATTTTACAAATTCTAAACGGTCTAAAACTTCTACCGTTTCATTGATTTTTTGATTGGTAGTGAGCGCAATTCTCGCACCGTCTAAAGTATAGCCTTTTTCTTTTACGAGATGATAAATGATTTTAAGATTTTTGATGTCTTCTGGAGTAAAATAACGGTTTCCTTTTTTGTTTTTCTTAGGTTTTATGATAGGAAATTCTTGCTCCCAATATCTGATTAAGGAAGCATTTACACCGAAAGCTTTTGAAACTTCTCCTATAGAATAGTATAATTTGTCTGGTAAATTGAGTTTCATAGTCTATAAAATCGAAATTCAAAGATAGAAATTTTTTTGTTTTAAAGCGCTATCGTAACTTGCCAATAAATTTATATCTCATCATGTTTAAAAAAATCACTGCACTTTTCTTCGCCTTCTTACTGATTGTAAATTGTACTTCAAAAAAATCCATAATATCAAATGATTTGGTTCAAAAAAATGCAGAAATAGAGCTTGTTTCCAGCCAATTTAGCTTCACGGAAGGTCCAGCTGCTGATGCGTTTGGAAATGTTTATTTTACAGACCAACCGAATGATAAAATTTACGTTTGGAACTGGAGAACCAATCAAATTGAAGAATTTCTAGATAAAACAGGAAGAGCTAACGGAACTTTTTTTGACCAAAAAGGATATTTACTGACGTGTTCTGATGAAAACGGAGAAATTTGGAAAATCAACGAAGATGGAGTAGCAGAAGTGTTAACCACCAGTTTTGAAGGCAAAAGATTAAATGGTCCTAATGATTTATGGGTGGATGAAAACAACGGAATTTACTTTACAGACCCTTTATATGTGAGAGATTATTGGAAAAATTTCAAACAAGAAATTCAAGAAAAAAAACTTGTATTACAGAAATTCTGATGGTAAAATTATCAAATTAGATACTTTTACTCAACCGAATGGAATTGTAGGAAGTCAGAAATTGAAAAAATTATACGTTTCTGATATTGATGCTCATAAAACTTATGTGTATGACATTCAAGGAGATGGGAAATTGACAAATAAAAAATTATTTTGCAATTTAGGTTCAGATGGAATGACTTTAGATAATCTCGGAAACCTTTATTTAACTGGAAAAGGAGTAACTGTTTTTGATAAAAATGGAACTAAAATTTTAAATATTGCAGTACCAGAAAATTGGACGGCAAATGTAACTTTCGGTGGCGAAAATTTCTCTACTCTGTTTATAACTGCTTCTAAATCAGTTTACACGCTAAAAATGAATGTTTCAGGAATTAAATAAAAAACGAAATAAAAATGCCAAAGAAATTTATCTTTGGCATTTATTTTAATAAGCGATTTCCATTTTTATTTTCTTGCCTTTTAGCTTTTCGTTGGCAAGTTTTTTAAGAACATCCTTTACTTTATTCCTCGCAACTGCAACGTAAGAAGTGGTGTCTTTAACTTCAATGATGCCAATATCATCTTTAGACAATTCTCCTTTTTTGATGAGGTAACCTACAATATCAACTTTGTTTACTTTGTCTTTTTTCCCTGCGCTTATATAAATGGTTTGGAAAGGTGTTTTTGCAGGAATTCTGTAATTTTCAGTAATGTTTTCTTCTGGCGTATTGCCTTTAATGAAAGGGAAATTTTCTTCCTCAGTCATAATTAAGTAAGCAAAACCTTTGGCGTGCATTCTTGCAGTTCTTCCGTTTCTGTGGATAAAAGCGTCTTCTTTTGGAGGTAATTGATAGTGAACGATAGACTCTACTTCTGGAATGTCTAAACCTCTGGAAGCCAAATCTGTAGTAATTAAAATTCGGGTAGAATCGTTTCTAAATTTCAACAAAGCACGTTCTCTTTCGTCTTGTTCCATACCACCGTGAAACGTTTCTCTATCGATACCTTTTTCCCTTAAAAGTTCAGAAATTCTATCCACTGCATCTCTGTGATTGCAGAAAATAAGTGTTCTTTTGTTCCCGATTTTGCAAATGAGTTTAAAAAGTGTTTCCAGTTTTTCTTCTGGAATCGTCATCACTTTTTTTAGCTGAATATTAGGTTTTGCTTTACCTAATTTCAAAAAATTGAGGGTTTTTTCGTTGTCTAATCCTACAAATTTCGGGATATTATCCATCGCAGTTGCAGAAGTAAGAAAACGCTGAGAAATATTTTTTAAAGAGCTGATAATGAAATTCATATCTTCTTCAAAGCCTAATTCTAAAGCTTTGTCGAATTCATCTAAAACCAAAGTTTTAATGGTTTTCGGCTCGAAATTATTATTTTTGAGGTGATAAGCAATTCTTCCTGGTGTCCCAATTAAAACAGCAGGAGCCTGGGTAAGATTATTGATTTCAATTTTTTTATCGTGACCGCCGTAGCAAATAGTTACCTTAAAATCGGTTCCCATATTTTTGAAAACTTGTTCTATTTGCAGTGCCAATTCTCTTGCCGGAACCAGAATAATCGCTTGAATTCCCGAAATATCTTTTTGTAAATTTCTAAGTACTGGAAACAGAAACGCGAGCGTTTTTCCCGAACCTGTTGGGGAAAGTAAAATGATATCTTGTTCGTTTTCAGATGATTGAAAGGTAGATTTCTGCATTTGATTCATTTCTTGAATCTGCAGTTTTTCATAAATTGGTTGTAATTCCATTTTGCAAATTTAAGGTAAAGGTTTGGGTTTATCAGAAACTTATTGATAATGCCTTAAATTAAGGTCTTGATTTAGTATTTTAAATTGAATAATTCTTTGAAAATTAGCAGAAAAAGCCATTGCTATTTTGTAAAAAGTTTGTATTTTTGCACCACTTTTGTGGAAGTAAGTTTTGGCGAAGTAAAACATTAGTAATTAACATCTTCCGTATTTTTTAGAATCCACATTATGCCAAAGCTAAAAAAGAAGGAATACAAATTTTTTTATTATGTCTGAATTGACAAACCAAGAAGCATTATTAAATGCAAACGTAGCACCAGAACAATTTGATTGGGATTCTTTTGAATCAGGTCTTGACGCTGATGCAAGAAAAGAAAAAAATGATTTAGAAGAAATCTACAAAGGTTCTCTTAATGATCTTTCTGAAACTGATGTAATCATCGGTAAAGTAGTAAGATTAACTGATAAAGAAGCGATTGTAGATATCAATTTCAAATCAGAAGGTGTAATTTCTCTTAACGAATTCCGTTACAACCAAGGTCTTAAAGTAGGTGATGAAGTAGAAGTAATGGTAGACAGAAGAGAAGATAAATCTGGTCAATTACAATTATCTCACAAAAAAGCTAGAATGCTTAAAGCTTGGGATAGAGTAAATGAATACCATGAGTCTGGAGAAATCGTAAACGGTTTCGTAAAATCTAGAACTAAAGGTGGTATGATTGTAGATGTTTTCGGTATCGAAGCATTCTTACCAGGTTCTCAAATTGATGTTAAACCAATCAAAGATTACGATCAATTCGTAGGTAAAACTATGGAATTCAAAGTGGTGAAAATCAACCCTGAGTTCAAAAACGTAGTAGTATCTCACAAAGCGTTAATCGAAGCTGATATCGAAGGTCAGAAAAAAGAAATCATCGCTCAATTAGAGAAAGGTCAAGTTCTTGAAGGAACAGTTAAGAACATTACTTCTTACGGTGTATTCATCGATTTAGGAGGTGTAGATGGTCTTATCCACATTACAGATCTTTCTTGGTCTAGAGTTAACCATCCATCAGAAATCCTTTCAGACGGACAAGTGGTGAAAGTGGTTATCCTTGATTTCGATGATGAGAAAACTAGAATCCAACTAGGTATGAAGCAATTAGAAGCACACCCTTGGGATGCTTTAGATGCTAACCTAAAAGTTGGTGACAAAGTAAAAGGAAAAGTAGTTGTTCTTGCTGACTATGGTGCATTCGTAGAAATTGCTCCAGGTGTAGAAGGTCTTATCCACGTTTCTGAAATGTCTTGGTCTACTCACTTAAGATCTGCTGGTGATTTCGTGAAAATTGGTGACGAAGTAGAAGCTGTAGTTCTTACTTTAGATAGAGAAGAAAGAAAAATTTCTTTAGGAATTAAGCAATTAACTCCAGATCCATGGGCTGATATCCAAACTAAATATCCAGTGGGTTCTCAACACGTTGGTACTGTAAGAAACTTCACTAACTTTGGTGTATTCGTAGAACTAGAAGAAGGAATTGATGGTCTTATCTATATTTCTGATCTTTCTTGGACTAAGAAAATCAAGCATCCATCTGAGTTCTGTGCTGTAGGTGATAAACTAGACGTAATCGTTCTAGAATTAGATACTGAAGCTAGAAGACTTTCTTTAGGTCACAAACAATTAACTGAAAATCCTTGGGATAAATTCGAAACTAAATATGCAGAAGGAACTGTTCACTCAGGAAAAGCTATAGACGTTTTCGATAAAGGTGCTCAAGTTCAGTTCGAAGATGCTGAAGTAGAAGCTTTCGCTCCTTCTAGATTATTAGAAAAAGAAGATGGTTCTAAAATCAAAAAAGGTGAAACTGCTGATTTCAAAGTAATCGAGTTCAACAAAGAATTCAAAAGAGTAGTAGTATCTCACACTGGTATCTTCAGAGATGAAGAGAAAAAAGCTGCAAAAGAAGCTAAACCAGCTGCTAGTTCTTCTAACGAAGAAAAATCTACACTTGGTGATATCGATGCTTTAGCAGAATTAAAGAAAAGAATGGAAGAAGGTAAATAATCTTCCTGAGATTTCATAAATTTTAAACCGTCTCATTTTATAAATGAGGCGGTTTTTTATTTTTAATCTATAACTTATTGATTTACTTATTATTGATTTATGTTTTTATCAATAAAAATTGCAAAAAATATTTGCTTGTTTCAAAGAAAATTAATAATTTTGCAACCTGTTAATCAACCTCTGACGAAAGCCGTGAACGTTGTTTAGCTTTCCAAAAATTATTTTTATAAAAAATGGATTTATTAAAGTACGTACAAGACAAGTACATTGCTAAAAAAGAATTCCCAGAATTCAAAGCTGGTGATACCATTACTGTGTATTACGAAATTAAAGAAGGTAACAAAACGAGAACTCAGTTCTTCAAAGGAGTTGTAATTCAACTAAGAGGAACAGGTGCTACTAAAACTTTCACCATCAGAAAAATGAGCGGTGATGTAGGTGTAGAAAGAGTTTTCCCAATCAACATGCCTGCTTTACAAAAAATTGAAGTAGATAGAAGAGGAAAAGTTAGAAGATCTAGAATTTTCTACTTCAGAGATCTTAGAGGTAAGAGAGCAAGAATCAAAGATGCTGCTTACAAAAAGTAATCACCTCTCTAGAAAAAAGAATAAAAGCATTCCAAAAATTTTTGGAATGCTTTTTTATTTTATGAAATCTAAGAATTTTTAATTTCTATTCATCACATCATCAATCACATCATCACATCATCACATCATCACATCAACTATGGTTCAAAAGCCTCGAATTTTCCGTTTTCATAGAAGAAAACAATTCTCTTAATCTTATTTTCAGTAGAATTATTAGTAACTGATTGATTTACAATGTTTTGAACTTCTGAAATATCTTCCTGAACTTCTAATCGCTGAGAATCGCTTATTTTTTCTTTTTTTGGAGTAGGGAAAGATGTATTAGATTCTCGCGGCGTTTCTTTTTGAAGATTTTCTTGAATAAAAATTTCATTTTTATAATCTTCATCAATTAGCGTAAAAAGATCAGGCGAAGAATTTTCTTCCTCTAGATTTATTTTTGATTCGCTATTGGATAGAGCAGAATTATTTTGTAACATTTCTCCTTGACCTAAAATGATCCAATCCCAACTGATTTCTGGAAATCTGTTTTTGATCTTGACAATGAATTCTAGGGAAGGTTTATTTCTCCCCGAAATGATATGTGAAATACTGGAACGCTGAACATCTATTTCGTCTGCAAATTCTGATGCTGTATATCCAGAATATTCTAAAATTTTAGTAAATCTTTCATTTATATCCATGTTACAAATGTAATAATTATAATTTACATAAGTAAATACAATTGTAAACAAAGGGAAAGTTTACAATTTTACATTTGTATAAACACAACTAAAACCATTATGAATAAAGGATTTATAGTAATTTACAATATTAAAATTCTAAAATATTTTTCTAATAAAGCACAAAAAAAAACTCTCAGTAATGAGAGTTTAAATTTTTATTAGTGATGATGAAGATGCTTTTCATCGTCTGGATTAAATTTCAGTTTCCTGTCTTTTTTCTTCTCTGGAAACAGTAATGAGAAGAATACACTAGCTCCTAAAATGCTTACAATGATTAACAAGGAATGCGTAGTAGTAAAGCCCCATTCTTCTAGATAACTATGTCCTAGCATTTTTAAACCAATAAATGTGAGTAATGCCGCTAAACCTATTTTTAAGAATCTAAACTTATCAATAATTCCTGCTAATAGGAAGAACATAGAACGGAGTCCGATAATCGCAAAAATGTTCGAAAAGAAAACGATATAAGGATCTTTAGTCACCGAAAATATTGCAGGAATAGAATCTACTGCAAAAATCAAATCGGTAAATTCTATGATGATAAGAACTAAGAATAATGGTGTAAGTTTCTTTACTCCGTCAATCGTTACAAAGAATTTGTTGCCTACAAAATGAGGATGAACTTTAAAATATTTATTGGCAAATCTTACAACTGGGTGGTTTTGAGTATCTATTTCCTCATCTTTATCTTTATCCACAAACATTTTGATACCTGTAAATACCAGAAACGCTCCAAATACATACATTATCCAGCTGAATTTCTCAATTAAAGCTGCTCCTACGAAGATGAAGATGAAACGCATTACGATAGCGCCTAAAATGCCCCAAAAAAGAACTCTATGATAATTTCTTTTTGCCACTCCGAAAGCCGTAAATACCAACACGATTACAAATATATTATCTACAGATAATGCATATTCTACTACATAACCTGTAAGATATTCTAATCCTAAATTTTGATTATAAAGTGCAATACTGTGCTCTAAATCATTCGGAATTACCGTAATAGGATGGTGATGTTTGTTAATCACCGTTTGTAATTTCTCAATACTATCAATTCCATGGAGCATATGTCCATAAGTAATTAACAGAAAATAAAAGCCTAAAGACAGACAAACTACAAAAAAACTCATTAATCCAGCCTGTTTCAGCGAGATGGTGTCTGATTTTTTGTGCAATAGCCCTAAGTCTAAAGCTAATATGAAAAAGATGAATACTACAAAGGATAGTAAAAACAAAGTCTCGTTTGACATAAATTTTAAAATTTTAAGTGCTCAAAGATAACCATTATTAAGAAAATTTCAATATTTTACATTTGTAAATAAACGAAAATCTGAAAACTTTATTAACATTATAAATGTTTAATGGTATAACTCTACAAATGGCTTTACTAACAGGATTTAAGTATTAAAGTATATTTATAAATTAGCTTTATATAAAGTTTATAAAATACTGATTTTGTTTATTTTATATTTCTCAATTATTAAAAATGTAATTAACAATTTTTTCCACAGACATTCTGTCTTTTTTTATTGTTTAAATAATTTACAAATGTTAATTAGGAGATTAATTCTTTTTATAGTATTTTTGAATTGTCAAAATTTATCCACATTATGCATTCTACTTTTCAGTATCAGAAAAACCCTAACTTCCCAAATCGTTATATTTCGCCTAAGAGCCTTCAAAATTTTCTACAAGAGAATCTCAGCGATTACATTACTTTAATTGGTACTTCTACTCTAGGTGAGCCTATTTATCAATTTTCTTATGGTTCTGGTGATATTAAGGTCTTAGCTTGGTCTCAGATGCACGGAAATGAAAGTAATTCTACTCACTGTATGCTGGATTTGTGGTATTCTTTAGAATCTCAACCTCAACTCAAAGAAAAATTATTCCAAAACATATCTTTAGATTTCATTTTTATGCTCAATCCAGATGGTTCTAAAGTTTGGTCGCGCAGAAATTCTCTTGATATAGACATAAATAGAGATTATTTACAGAATGCAAGCTGCGAAATGAAGTTGTTAAAAGAAATTGCGTTTTCTAAAAAATATGATTACGCCCTGAATTTGCATGAACAAAGGACTATATTTTCTACAGATGGTAAAAATCCCGCTACTTTATCATTTTTAGCGCCTTCAGAAGATTATGACAGAACTGTTACCGAAAATCGTAAAAAAAGTATGGCGGTTATCGCAAGTATATATAATGTATTGAGAATGCAAATTCCTAATCAAATCGCAAGGTACTCTGATGAGTTTTACCCAACTTCTACTGGTGATAATTTCATGAGAGCAGGAATTCCAGTAATTTTATTTGAAGGTGGTCATTTTCCTGATGATTATCAACGTTTTGGGACTAGAAAATATTACACAATTGCATTATATACAGCACTTTCTAGTATTGGATTGTTAGATAGAAAAACGTTTGGTTATGAAACATATTTCGAAATTCCAGAAAATAAAGAATCTCATTTTGATGTTATTTATAGAAATGTGAAACTTAATACCGATTTTGAATGTGTATTAGATGTTGCGGTTCAATATAAAGAAGAAATCAAAGAAGGAGATGAAGAAATATCTTTTGTTCCTATTGTAGTAGAAGTGGGAGACCTGCACAGAAAAAAAGGTTGGAAAGAAATAGATTGCACAGGAAAGAAATTTATTTCAGAGAATAAATTCCCTAAACTAGAAGCCATTCAGAACTTTACTATTGAATAAATTCACAATTTTATTCTTTATATGATAGATTTAGCCTATTAATTTTTGAGAAATTATTAGGCTTTTTTATTTTCCAAATTTTATTTTATAAAAAACTTGTTTCTTGATTTATATCATAAAAGTTTGCAAATTTTTTAGTTTAAGTTATTGATTTATAGTATTTTAATATTTTTAAATTTTATAAAAGTTTACAAAAATGGAAATTTATTTTAAAAATTAATATTGAGGATTTAATTTTTTGTCTAATTTTATTGTGTCAAAAAATTAATTATCTGCCATGGAGAAAATAACCAACCAACAAGCGTATGAAGAAACTTTACAGTATTTCAAAGGAGACGATTTAGCAGCCAGAGTTTGGGTAACCAAATATGCACTGAAAGATTCTGATGGGAATATTTATGAAAAAACACCTGATGATATGCACCAAAGAATTGCTTCTGAGGTTGCGAGAATAGAAAAAAAATATCCCAATCCGCTTTCCGAAGCAGAAATTTTTGATCTAATAAAAGACTTTAAATATATCATTCCGCAAGGAAGTCCGATGACGGGAATTGGGAATAATTTTCAGATTGCTTCGCTTTCTAACTGTTTCGTAATCGGTAACGGAACCAATAGTGATTCTTATGGAAGTATTATGAAAATAGACGAAGAGCAAGTTCAACTCATGAAACGTAGAGGTGGAGTTGGTCATGATTTATCATACATTCGTCCAAAAGGTTCTGCGGTGAAGAATTCTGCGCTTACTTCTACAGGTTTGGCGCCGTTTATGGAGCGTTATTCTAATTCTACCAGAGAAGTAGCCCAAGATGGAAGAAGAGGCGCTTTAATGCTTTCTGTGTCGATAAATCATCCAGATTCTGAGGATTTTATCAATGCCAAATTAGAGCAAGGAAAAGTAACGGGAGCGAATATTTCTGTAAAAATAGATGATGAATTCATGAAAGCGGTAAAAACCAACAGTGAATATCAACAGAAATATCCTATTTACAGTAAGAATCCTAAATATACCAAGACCATTTTTGCAGATGAAATTTGGAAAAAAATTGTACATAACGCTTGGAAATCTGCAGAGCCAGGAATTCTATTCTGGGATACCATCATCAGAGAGTCTATTCCAGATTGTTATGCAGATTTAGGTTTTGAAACGGTTTCTACCAATCCTTGTGGCGAAATCCCGCTTTGTCCGTACGATTCTTGTCGATTGATTGCCATCAACCTCTATTCTTATGTAGAGAATCCATTTACCAAAGAATCAAAATTTAATTTTGAATTATTCAGAAAACATGCAGCTTACGCTCAAAGAATGATGGATGACATCATTGATTTGGAAATGGAGAAAATTGATGCAATTTTAGCAAAAATTGAAAAAGACCCAGAAAACGAAGAAATAAAACATACTGAAAAACAACTTTGGGAAAAAATTCGCAAGAAAACATTGCAAGGACGTAGAACTGGCGTTGGAATTACTGCGGAAGGTGATATGTTAGCAGCTTTAAATTTAAGATATGGAAGTAAGGAAGCCAATGAGTTTTCGGTAGAAGTTCATAAAACGTTGGCTCTTTCTGCGTATCGTTCTTCGGTAGAAATGGCGAAAGAAAGAGGCGCTTTTGAAGTTTATAATGCTGAAAAAGAAAAAAACAACCCTTTCATTTTGAGATTAAAAGAAGCAGATGAAAATCTGTATCAAGATATGGTGAAATATGGCAGAAGAAATATCGCTTTATTAACCATTGCGCCAACTGGAAGTACCAGTTTGATGTCTCAGACTACTTCAGGAATTGAACCGGTATTTCTGCCTGTTTACAAGCGTAGGAGAAAGGTAAATCCTAATGATAAAGATGTAAGAGTAGATTTTGTAGATGAAGTGGGAGATTCTTGGGAAGAGTACATTGTTTTCCATCATCATTTCAAAACTTGGATGCAAGTAAATGGCTATGATATTTCTAAAAATTATTCCAACGAAGAAATTCAAGATTTAATCGAGAAATCTCCTTATTACAAGGCTACTTCTAATGATATTGACTGGCTCAGCAAAGTGGAAATGCAAGGTGCCATTCAGAAATGGGTAGATCATTCTATTTCGGTGACCATTAACATTCCGAATGAAGCTACAGAAGAATTGGTGAATCAATTATACATCAAAGCTTGGGAAGTGGGTTGCAAAGGCGTTACGGTTTACAGAGATGGTTCTAGAAGTGGAGTTTTGGTTTCTGCAGATGATAAAAAAGAAGAAAAAGATGAGGAAGAAACTGCTTCATCTTTAGAAGCTTTCCCTACAAAAAGACCTCAGATTCTAAAAGCTGATGTGGTGAGATTCCAAAATAATAAAGAAAAATGGATTGCTTTTGTAGGTTTGGTTAATGGTAGACCTTACGAAATTTTTACAGGTTTGGCAGATGATGAAGAAGGAATTTTGCTTCCACGTTGGGTAAACGAAGGTTTAATCATTAAAAACAGAGACGAAAACGGTGTTTCTAGATATGATTTCCAATTCAAGAATTTAAGAGGTTATAAAACTACTATTGAAGGGCTTTCTCATAAATTTAATCCAGAATTTTGGAATTATGCGAAACTCATTTCAGGAACTTTAAGACACGGAATGCCAATAGAAAATGTGGTAGAATTAATCAACAGATTAGAGCTAGATTCTGAATCTATCAATACTTGGAAAGCGGGAGTTGCAAGAGCTTTAAAACGCTATATTCCTGATGGAACCGAAGTTGACGGAAAAAAATGCAGCAATTGTGGTTCTGACCAAGTGGTTTATCAAGAAGGTTGTCTGATTTGTAAAAATTGTGGAAATTCTAAATGTGGGTAAGAGTCGGAAGATGGAAGACGGAAGTCCGAAGATTAAAAAAGTTGACTTTTATTTTGACTTTCCTTACGAATCTAAATAATTTTACTTAATTTATAAACAATGAGCCACAAACTTTTGTGGCTTTTTAATTTTATAATATCTTTGATAGTCTTAAAAAATTCAAAATTTATTTACCTTAATCCAAAAGGAAGTAAATTTTGAATTTTTAACTCGAAACAAAAAACTTTATGAATAAAAAATTAAAACTTTGGGACGCAACCATGCTCGTGATGGGTTCCATGATAGGCAGCGGAATTTTCATTGTTTCTGCGGATATGATGAGGAATCTCGGTTCTGGTTATTGGCTCATCGCAGTTTGGGTAATTACAGGAATTATGACGGTTGCAGCCGCACTTTCTTATGGCGAACTTTCGGCAATGTTTCCAAAAGCAGGTGGACAATACACTTATATTACAGAAATTTTCGGGAAAAGACTCGGATTTTTGTACGGTTGGGGAATGTTTACCGTGATTCAAACAGGTACCATTGCAGCAGTTGCGGTAGCTTTTGGTAAATTTTCGGCGTATCTTTTTCCTGCGCTTAATGATGCGGCTCCGCTTTTCCAAAGTGGAGAATTTAAAATTACTTGGATTCAAATCCTTGGTATTGCGGTGATTTTGTTGCTCACTTACATCAATACTCGAGGTGTAGAAAGCGGAAAACTCCTTCAAAATATCTTCACAGGTTCTAAAATTGTTGCGCTTTTAGGGTTGATTTTTTTAGGTTTTATTTTGGTTAAAGAATCTTTTTGGAACGGAAATATGAGTTTTGGTTGGGATTCTTTCAATAATTTGGTCAAAGATGACAAAGGAAATTACCTGAAACTCGGTTGGGAATCTATTTCTGGAGCTACACTTTTCGGAGGAATTGCTGCAGCAATGGTTGGTTCTGTGTTCAGTTCTGTAGCTTGGGAAAACGTGACTTTCGTTTCTGGTGAAATAGAAAATCCGCAAAAAAATGTAGTAAAAGCGATGGTTTTAGGTACGATTTCTGTGATGGTTTTGTATTTGTTGGTGAATTTCGTTTATCTGAATGCTTTAGACAGAGATTCCATCGCATTTGCAGCGAATGATAGAGTAGCAGTTGCTGCTTCGGAAAAAATGTTTGGAAGTGTGGGAACAATTATTATGGCAGTTCTGGTGATGATTTCTACTTTTGGTTGTGTCAACGGAATTGTTCTGGCAGGAGCTAGAGTTTTTCAAACGATGGCAAAAGACGGTTTATTTTTAAAATCTGCCATTGAAAACAACAAAAATGGCGTTCCCGAAAAATCTCTTTGGATGCAGGGAATTTGGGCTTCTCTTCTTGCTTTGAGCGGACAATACGGCGATTTATTGGATATGATTTCTTTTGTGATTGTGTTGTTTTACATGATTACGGTTTTTGGCGTGATTTACATGAGAATAAAACAGCCAAATGCAGAAAGAAGCTACAAAACGTGGTTATATCCTGTAACGCCTATCATTTATCTGTTGATAGGAACAGCTTTTTGTGTATTGTTATTCATTTACAAACCGAATTACACTTGGCCAGGATTGCTGCTTATTTTAATTGGTTTACCGGTGTATTATATTATAAATAGTATGAAATCTGAGAGTCAATAAGACTTTGACAAAGTTTTTGCGAAGCAAAGAAATATTTGTCTAAGTTAAAAAATTTAGAAAATTATTTATCAATAGGAACGGGCTTTAGCCCGTTTTTTTATGTTGAAATTTTTTGGCTTTAGCCGAAAGTTATTTTTGATTAAAAAAAAATTAAGCAATAAAAAGTTAAATATTTTTGATAATACTCTTAGCTTGTTAATATTGGATGATAATTTTTTTTAGATTCTGTCTGTATCGCTTTCATTTCGTAGAGCGTCTACGAAATTTGTTTTTTTTATTATTTCCAAAAATTTATCATTTACATCATCTGTTAGTGGTAGTATTTTAAACTCTCCACTATAATGAAGATAGAAAAGAATATTCTGATTAATATCTGAAAAATAATAATCGAAAAAACCACTATCACATCTTGTTATTGTATAAAAGTTTTCCAAAAAATCTTTTATGTAATCTTTGTCGATTTCAATTCCACCATTAAATTTATTGTTTACTTTTATGTAAGAAAAATATTTTAGTGTTTTAATTAATGGCTTATAATCTTTTCTTTTTTTTGTGATTTTGGAAATCCAAGGTTTGTTTATCGAACCTAAAAAAATAAATTTTTTAAATTCAAACAAATCAAGTAATTTTATAAATTCAGTTATTAATTTTTTGGGATTATCTTTTTCAAGTTTTATCCAATAAATATAATTGCATTCAGGGTAGTAGAAAATATCAGAATCAGTTTCTTTTTCGTATTCAAGAAGCGGTAGTTTTCGATATTTTATTAAAAAAATATCTCGTTTAATTTTCTTAATATGTTTTGACATAATTTTGGAAAAGTTTTTTACAGTCAGTAAACAAATATACATTACAAACCACAAATATTCTCAAAAAAATTCCCGAAATTTGGATAAAATTTCTTTCATGTCGCATTCTCACGATCACGGTCATAGTCACGTTCCAGCACTAGATTTAAACTCTAAAAAACTAAGAAACGCTTTTTACATTGGGATTTTCCTTAATTCAGCTTTTGTTATTATAGAAGCAGCTGTAGGTTGGTCTCAGAATTCATTGGCTTTGCTTTCAGATGCGGGACATAATCTCAGTGATGTAGTGAGTTTGATTTTGGCGCTCATTGCCTTTAAATTAATGTATTCTAAAGCTACACAATCTTATACTTACGGCTACAAGAAAGTGACGGTTTTGGTGGCTTTGCTTAATGCTTTAATCCTTTTTGCAGCAGTTGGCGGAATTATCTACGAAGCTATTTTTAGATTTTATAATCCTCAGCCTTTACAAGGAAAAACAATGGCAATTGTGGCTTTTGTTGGGATTATCAACAATGCGTTGACTGCTTATTTTTTCATGAAAGATAAAGACAAAGACCTCAATATAAAAGGCGCTTATTTACACATGGCTGCAGATGCTTTGGTGAGTTTGGGAGTTGTAATTGCAGGTGTGGTAATTATTTATACAGACTGGTTTTGGCTAGATGCAGTGATGAGTATTGTAATAGCTTTGGTGATTCTTTATGGAACATGGAGTTTGTTTACCCAAAGTCTTAAATTGGCTCTAGATGGAGTTCCGGAAGGCGTAGATTTCAATAAATTAAAAGAAGAAATTCTAGCAATTGACGGAGTGAAAGATTTTAAACATCTTCATATTTGGGCATTGAGTACGACTGAAAATGCATTAACTGCTCATCTTCAAGTTGAAAAATCACTTTCTCACAATGAAATTGAAAAGTTGAAAGATAAAGTGAAGCATGAATTAGAGCATTACAATATACATCATACAACATTAGAAATTTACTTTAACGACAGAGAATTTAAGGAAGAAGAAATGCTGTAAAAGTTATAAATTATAAGTTTTGAGTTATGAGTTGAAGTTTTGATTTAATCATAAAAAATCCTGTTCAGATTCTGTACAGGATTTTTGTTTTTATAGTTCTAAAATTTACAGATTTTCCTTCCTTTAGGATTTGAGGAAAATAAAATCTAAAATTTTACAGATTTTTAATCTCAGAGATTAAATCTTGCAAAACTTTTTTCGCATCTCCGAAAAGCATTGAAGTTTTTGGTCTGTAGAATAATTCATTTTCAATTCCTGCATAACCAGGTTTCATACTACGTTTATTTACGATCACGTTTTTAGCCAATTCAACTTCTAAAATAGGCATTCCGTAAATAGGAGAGGATGTATCTTCTTTGGCAGCCGGATTCACAACATCATTTGCTCCTAAAATGAGCACTACATCAGCAGTAGAAAACTCTTCATTGGCTTGTTCCATTTCCATTAGTTTTTCATACGGAACATCAGTTTCTGCCAAAAGTACGTTCATGTGTCCTGGCATTCTACCAGCAACTGGATGTATTGCGTAGAAAACATCTACACCTTTGCTTTCTAATAATTTTTCTAATTCATGACAAGCATGTTGAGCCTGAGCTACAGCTAAACCATAACCTGGAACAATCATTACTTTGCTAGCGTAAGTCATGAGAACTGCTGTATCGCTCAACGTGATTTCTTTCACAGTTCCGCCAGAAGGAGAAGTTCCACCAGAAGATTTTGCACCGCCTCCAAATGAACCAATCAATACGTTTAATAAAGAACGATTCATGGCGTTACACATTAAGATGGTTAATAAAGTTCCTGCAGCTCCTACCAAAATACCACCAGTTAACATTACTTTGTTGTCATACAAAAATCCTCCACAAGCTGCGGCAACTCCCGTAAATGAGTTTAACAAAGAAATTACAACAGGCATATCTGCGCCACCAATTGGGAAAACGAAAAGTAATCCGTAAAGCGTAGATAATCCAAAAATAACATAGAATAAATATGCATTTTCTGGACTGAAAGTCATTGCCAAATACACTGATAATCCTAAAATAGCCAATAAAATAGCAATGTTTATAAATTGTTGACCAGGAAAAGCAAAATCTTTTTTAATGTTTCCATTCAGTTTTCCCCAAGCAATCATACTTCCTGCAAATGATACAGAGCCGATAATTAGTCCTAAAAGGATAATAGAAAGCGTTCCTAAATTTACTTCGCCAGTAGTATTGTGTGATAAGTGATTGAATTCAACCAAAGAAATTAAAGCAGCACAAGCTCCTCCCATTCCGTTGAAAAGGCTCACCATTTGTGGCATTGCCGTCATTTTTACTTTTTTGGCAGCAAGAGCTCCCACGATTGTTCCGATGAGGATTCCGCCAAAAATCCAACCGTAATTTCCTAATTTTTGACCATCATCGTCTTGATAAAGAAAAATAGTTCCTAAAATGGCTACTATCATTCCTGCTGCTGCTAAAAGATTTCCTTTTCTAGCAGTAGCTGGATTCGAGAGCATTTTTAACCCTAAAATAAAGGTTACTGAACCAATGAGGTATAATATTGTAAGTAGTCCCATGATTTAAAATTTTGTTTGGGTGATGGGTGTTTGATGATGGATGAAAATATAAAATCCAACTTCCAGCTTCCAACATCCTGCATATTATTTTTTCTTTTTACTAAACATTTCCAGCATTCGGTCTGTTACTACAAAACCTCCTACCACATTAAGCGTTCCTAAAATCACTCCTAGAAAACCTAAAACTAATCCCAAATAATTGTCTGGTTCAGCTTTTCCCATTACAATAATTGCCCCAATAATCACTACTCCGTGAATCGCATTTGCGCCACTCATTAGAGGAGTGTGTAGTACACTAGGTACATGACCTATCACTTCAATTCCTACAAAAATCATCAGAATTACAATGTAGATGATTTGTTGGTATTGAGAAATCCACTCTATAATATTCATAAAAATTTTGTTTTAGTTATTCATTGAAGGAGAGAGGATAGATTTTACTCTATCGTTAATAATTTCGCCATTGTGTGTGATACAAGCGCTTTTTACCAAATCGTCTTCCCAGTTGAGATTAAGGTTTGCATCTTTGTCAATGATGAGTTGTAAGAAATTCACAATATTTTTTCCGTACAATTTACTTGCGTCAGAAGGCATAGTAGATTGTAAAGAAGAATTTCCAATAATAGAAACACCGTTATAATTTACCGTTTCGTTATTTTTAGTAAATGGAGTATTTCCACCAGTAGAAGCAGCTAAATCTATAATTACAGAGCCGTTTCTCATAGAATTGAGCATTTCTTCGGTAATTAAAATCGGAGCTTTTTTTCCAGGAATTTGTGCTGTAGTGATGATAATGTCAGATTTTGCAACACTTTCAGCGATGCGTTGTTGTTGCTTTTGTTTGTATTCTTCGGTTTGTTCTACTGCATAACCACCAGCTGTACTGGCATCTGCAGCGCCTTCTACTTCTACAAATTTAGCACCAAGACTCATTACTTCTTCTTTTACCGCAGGTCTTGTATCGAAAACTTCTATTACAGCGCCTAATCTTTTTGCGGTAGCAATGGCTTGTAAACCAGCAACTCCAGCTCCTAAAATAAGCATTTTGGCGGGAGCAATACTTCCTGCAGCGGTCATAAACATTGGAAAATACCTTCCGTAAGAATTGGCAGCGAGTAAAACAGCTTTGTAACCAGCAATATTGGCTTGAGAACTTAAGACGTCCATTGCTTGTGCTCTGGTTGTTCTAGGTAGCATATCTAGAGAAAAAGTAGTGATTTTTCTTTCAATAGATTTAATAACGTTTTCTCCGTTAGATAAAGGTTGATAAACACCTAAGAGAATTTTAGAATGAACTTTGGCAAAATCATCATTTTCAAGAGGATGAATAGACAATAAAATGTCTGCTTGTTCTAATACTTCGGCTCTAGATTTAATTTCTGCGCCTACTTTTTCATATTCTTGGTTATTATTAAAGGATTTATCACCTGCACCAGATTCTACTATGAGTTTATTTCCTTTTTTAATGAGTGCTGCTGCAGATTCTGCAAGTAAAGAAACTCTTGTTTCGAAAGAAGGTTCTTTTAATACACCTATAATCATTTTATTAATTTTAAATATCTTCAAATATAAACCTGTTTTTTGACAATCAGAAAATGATTTATTTCATGTACAAGTTATTATTGTGAATGAATGATATTAAAAATTATTAAATTCATAATCATTATGTAATATATATCACATTAATATTTCTAAATTTTTATTCTGCACCTTTTTTTCAAAAATAGTATCTTTACCAGCAAATTTTTTGAAATATGAATATAGATTGGAAAACGGCTAAAGAATACGAAGATATCACGTACAAAAAGTGCAATGGAGTAGCGAGAATTGCTATCAACAGACCAGAAGTTAGAAATGCTTTTCGTCCTAAAACCACTTCAGAATTGTATGATGCTTTTTATGATGCTTATGAAGATTCTAGCATTGGTGTGGTTTTATTAACAGGTGAAGGTCCAAGTCCTAAAGATGGCGGTCACGCTTTCTGTAGTGGTGGCGACCAGAAAACTCGTGGTCATCAAGGTTATGTAGGTGATGATGGAAGACATCGTCTCAATATTTTAGAAGTTCAAAGATTGATTCGTTTCATGCCAAAAGTAGTGATTGCCGTGGTAAACGGTTGGGCAGTTGGTGGTGGTCACTCACTACATGTGGTTTGTGATTTGACTTTGGCAAGTGAAGAACATGCAATTTTCAAACAAACCGATGCAGATGTTACCAGCTTCGATGGTGGTTACGGTTCGGCATATTTAGCAAAAATGGTAGGTCAGAAAAAAGCCAGAGAAATTTTCTTTTTAGGAAGAAATTATTCTGCGAAAGAAGCGGAAGATATGGGAATGGTAAATGCGGTAATTCCTCACGCTGAGTTAGAAGAAACTTCTTATCAATGGGCGCAAGAAATCTTAGCAAAATCGCCAACTTCTATCAGAATGCTGAAATTTGCGATGAATTTAACAGATGACGGAATGGTTGGCCAACAAATTTTCGCGGGTGAAGCAACCAGGTTAGCTTATATGACTGAAGAAGCCAAAGAAGGCAGAAACGCATTTTTAGAAAAACGTAAACCAGATTTCGGCGATAATCAGTGGATTTCATAATTTGGTTGACGGTTGTTAGTTGATAGTTGTCAGTTTTCTGAAATTATTTGCTAACAACCAACAACCAACAACTAACAACTAAAATGATTGATTGGATAAAAGCAGCTCGTCTGCGAACTTTACCGCTTTCTATGAGCGGAATTATTATGGGTTCTTTCATTGCAAGATGGAAACTCCTAGAACAAGGAAAAACTTGGGATTGGACTATTTTTGCTTTGGCACTTTTGGTGACTTTGCTTTATCAAGTTTTGTCAAATTTTGCCAATGATTATGGTGATGGCGTAAAAGGAACCGACCAAAATAGAATAGGAGAGGCAGAACAACGTGCGGTAGCTTCTGGTAAAATTTCTGCAAAGCAAATGCGAAACGCTATGTTTTTGTTTGCCATTTTATCATTGGTGGCTACTTTAGTTTTGTTGTACAAGGCATTTTTCCCTGATTTTATTAATGAATTTTACACTTTTATAGGACTAGGAGTTGCGTGTATTTTGGCGGCAATTGGTTATACTGTTGGTAAAAAACCTTATGGTTATCTTGGTTTAGGAGATCTAATGGTTTTTATTTTTTTTGGTTTGGTTTCTGTGTGCGGAAGCTATTTTCTGTTTACTAAAACTTTTGATTGGGATATGCTTTTACCAGCGTCTGCAATAGGTTTGTTGAGTGCAGCAGTTCTGAATCTCAATAATATGAGAGATATTGAAAACGATGAAAAATCTGGCAAAAAAACGCTGGCATTAAGATTAGGTTTCAAAAATGCTATGATTTATGAAATGGTGATTCTAATGCTTCCACCGATTTTGGTTTTGATTTATATGTTTCTTGAAGGTTTAGAAGAACAAGGAAAATATTACGCTTTTATTTTCTTCATTACCGTATTTCCTTTGACTGCTTTGCGCAGAAAAATGATGGAAGTAAAAGAACCGAAAGAATTAGACCCATTCTTAAAACAAGTGGGAATCATTACTTTATTGATGAGTGTTTTGGTAGCTTTTGGATTGAATTATTTTAGATAAAAAATCATGAAAATAAAATTCCTCGGACAAAACTGTTTTTTGTTCACTTATAATGGTAAAAACATCCTTTCTGACCCTTTTTATAATTTTCAGAAAGAGCAAACAGGATTTGATATTTCTGCGCAAAAGATTGATTATGTGCTCATTACTCACGCTCATGGCGATCATATTGCAGATGTAAGAGAAGTATTGCAACATCACCCTGATGCTACGGTAATTGGTCAACCAGAAATTTGTGGTTATTTTAATCATCCGAATTCTATTGACATTAATTACGGAGGTTCTGCTAAGTTGGATGACCTAAAAATTTCTATGGTTCCTGCACATCATACATCAAGTTTCCCAGATGGAACTTACGGCGGTCAACCTTGCGGTTATATGTTTAGATTCCAAGGTAAAAACTTATATTTTGCAGGAGATACAGGTGTAATGGCAGATATGGAGTTGTTTCCAAGGCTTTTTGGGGAAATTACAGCAGCTATTCTTCCGATTGGTTCACATTATACTATGTGTGCAAGAAAAGCGAGTTTTGCAGCAGCAGAATTATTGAAAACCAAAAGAGTGATTGGTTGTCATTTTGATACTTTCGAGCCGATAAAAATAAATCACGATTCGGCGAAACAATTGTTTGCAGAAAGAAATATTGAGTTTTCGATTCCAGAATTGGGAGAAGAATTTGAAGTATAATTTTCTGAAAAATTTCAAAAAAAGACATAAAAAAATGGCAAGCTACCTAAATCACACCGCTACGACCGATTACCTTTGCTGCGTTCCCACCCTGGAGGATTCTCAGGAGCTGGTTGTTTAGGACTTGCCGGTGCAAAAATACTGAATTAATTTAAAATTCAAAATCTAATCTCGTATTTTCGAGAAAAATTTTTAAAAATAAAATGAGTAAAAACGTTTATACATTTGGTTTTCTGATATTTATCGCGACCATGTTAGTGTTCTTTGGAGTGTATTTTTTTGGTTATAATACCAATTATTTTAATACAAGTATGCTTCTTAATGCATTTTTAATGCCTGCACTTTATACTTTAGGTGCTTATTTTTCGGTTACGACTTACAAAAAAGAAGTAAAAGAGATAGGATTTAGAGATGCTTTTGGTAGAGCTTTTAAACCGATGTTTATTGGTGGTTTTCTTTCCATGTTTAGCATTTTTGCCTTTCTGAATTATGTAGATACAGATGCTAAAGATTTACTAAATCACCAATATGTAGAGCGTCAAAAAACAGAGCTTGACAATGAGTACAACAAAGCAAAACAGATTTTAGCCAAAAAAGAAGACAAAGAAGAATTGGAGAAAAAATATCAAGAAAGATTGCAGAGTTTTGCGCCAGAATTGGTAAAAGATAAAGATATGTTTACCTTCAGAAACTTCACGTATTTTTTCGCTGCAGTTTTGGTATTTTATACTATTCTTTCTACATTCTTCGGAACTTTCTTTAGAAATAAAACTTTAGAATAATGAGCTTAAAAACTACTTTTTCCAGAAATTTGACGGGCAAAAAAGTTCTTACTTTTTTTGTGTTGTCAAGTGTGGTTTATTTTGCCATGATTTTTTTTACGATTCCAAAATTGACTGATTTTGCGAATGGTTTACAGATTTTTGACATGAAACCCAATGGTTACAGTTTTGCATATGCCAAAGAACTTTTAGGAAATCTAGGGAAGAGTGGCAGAAATTTTTATCTGTTTCGTCAGTTGCCATTAGATTTCGTATATCCTCTCTTGTTTATGATGAGTAACATTCTGATTTTGAGTTTCTTTCTTAAGAAAATTGGCAAATTAGAATCTTGGTTTCTTTTGGTTTTATTTCCTGTAATTGCTGGATTTTTCGATTATTTAGAGAATTTCGGTCTTATTTATTTACTCACTTCTTATCCTAAAATCTCAGAAATAGGCGTGAGAATAATCAGCACATTTACTGTAATAAAAAGTCTATTTACAAGCTTATATTTTGTAATTTTGCTGTTCGTTTTAGCGATATTAATTTTCAAAAAAATAAAATAATTTTTAATGAATTTATCCGTTGTAGTTCCTTTATTAAACGAAGAAGAATCTTTGCACGAGCTTTATGCAAGAATTGATAAAGTGTGTCAAGAAAACCAATTGTCTTACGAAATTTGGTTCGTAGATGATGGAAGTACAGATTCTTCTTGGCAAATTATAGAAAATTTATCCAAAGAAAATCATCATGTTCACGGTATTAAATTTTCTAGAAATTATGGGAAATCTCAAGCGTTACATGCCGCTTTTGAGAAAGTTCAAGGCGATGTAGTGATTACAATGGATGCAGATTTGCAAGATTTTCCAGAAGAAATTCCTGAATTATACAGTAAAATTGTAGACGAAAAATACGACTTGGTTTCTGGTTGGAAGAAAAAACGTTTTGACAATGTGATGACCAAAAATCTTCCGTCAAAATTGTTCAATTTTGCGGCAAGAAATCTCTCTGGAGTAGAATTACACGATTTTAACTGTGGTCTGAAAGCATACAGAAAACAAGTGGTAAAATCGGTAGATGTTTACGGAGATTTACACCGATGGATTCCTGTTTTGGCAGCCAATGCAGGTTTCAAGAGAATTACCGAAAAACCAGTGCAACATCAAGCCAGACCTTACGGAACTTCTAAATTCGGGACAGAAAGATTTATTCGTGGTTTTCTGGATTTAATTACGCTTTGGTTCGTAAGCAAATTCGGAGGAAGACCGATGCACTTTTTCGGAGCGGTAGGAACTTTAATGTTTATTTTCGGGTTTTTCTCAGCATTTTGGTTGGGCGCAACCAAATTGGTAGATGTGTATTATTATCACGTTTATGGAAATTTAATCGCCGAAAATCCTTGGTTTTACATTGCATTAACCATGATGATTATGGGAACATTACTGTTTGTAGCAGGGTTTTTAGGAGAACTCATTATCAGACAAAGTAGAGGTCATAAGAATTACCATGTGGAGAAAGTGATTTAGTTGGGAATAATAAATAATGATTGAAATATTAAATTAAATATATTAGCATAAGCAAAGCCACGAAGTGGCGATAATCAAAAGCATAGGGTAAAACAAAGTGAAGCCCTATGAAAAATAAAAGAGTGAAAGAAAGGTGCGAAGCACCGAAATCAAAAAAATAAGAAATAATCATTCCGTAGGAACGCAATGTGTTTAAAAAAAATAACACACAAAAACAGAGTTCCGTAGGAACGACAGATATTATAACGTTGGAATTTATTCCAAAAAAATGAAAAAATGAAAAATAAAATCATTCCGTAGAAACGCAATGTTAAAAAATGAAAAATATCACAAAACTTTTCCTTTACCTAAACTTTTGCCTTACTCTTTTGGCTTGCTCTAAAATTTCTCCAAAAGGGGAAATAGAGGTGAAAGACGTAACGGTAGAAAATTTCACTAAATTGAATCTTAAAGGAGATTTCAAAGTGTTTTTTGCGAAAGGTAATCAGAATTTGGTAAGCGTAGAAACGTATCCTAATGTTTACAAAAATCTAGATATAGAAGTAGAAAACGGAATTTTAACCATCGAAGAAAATCGAAAAACAGACCAAGTAGATTTTTACAATATCACTATTTTCGGTAAAAACGATTTAAATGAGGTTTCACTTTCTGACAAAGTAGAAATGAATGTTTCTGGACAAGTAAAAACACCAGAATTTTTACTCCATCTAAAAGGAAATTCTAAATTTATGGGAGCGGTAATTGCTCCGAAAAGCAAAATAGAAATGGCAGAGAAATCTAATGCCAATATTCTAGGAGAAACTAAAAACTTGAATTTAAAATTAGCAGATTCTGCAAGTATAATGGCGCCGTATTTTTATGTAGAAAATTTAGAAATTCTTAGTAAAAATGGAGCTTCTGCAGGATTAAATATAGACCAAGAAATGAAAGGAACGCTAGAAAATACTTCAAAACTCATTTTCTACGGAGAACCGCTCAATAAATTGACAAGAAAAGACATAGCTTCTGTAGAAAACAGAAAATTGAAATAAGCATAAGCGTTTTATCATTCTGAGCGAAACAAAGTGTAGCGAAGAATCTATTTTAAGAGATTCTTCATTCCGTTTCACTACATTCAGAGTGACAGAACATTTAAAAAAAACAAAAAAACAAAAAATTTAAATATATGACAACTTTGGAAAAAGCAAAACTTTGGTTATCAGATACTTTTGATGCAGAAACCAGAGCAACAGTTCAGAATTGGATTGATACCAATTCTCCAGAATTAGAAGACAGTTTTTACAGAGAATTAGAATTCGGGACTGGCGGAATGAGAGGAATTATGGGAGTTGGTACCAATAGATTAAACAAATATACACTCGGACAAGCTACGCAAGGTTTGGCGAATTATCTTCATCAGCAATTTCCAAATCAGGAAATAAAAGTAGCAATTGCTTATGATGTGAGAAATAATTCCAAAGAATTTGGGAAAATGTGTGCAGATGTTCTTACTGCCAACGGAATTAAAGTATTGCTTTTCAAAGAACATAGACCAACTCCAGAACTTTCTTTCACGGTTCGTGACAAGAAATGTAATGCAGGAATCGTTTTGACGGCTTCTCACAATCCACCAGAATACAACGGTTACAAAGTGTATTGGAATGATGGAGCGCAAGTTGTACCACCAAATGATGAAAATATCATCAAAGAAGTTTACGCTACAAAATTCGACGAAATTAAATTCAACGGAAATGATGATTTAATCGAATGGATTGGCGAAGAGCAAGATGATGTGTATATTGATAGATGTATTGCAGAATCTCTTTATCAAAAAGATAAAATTGGATACGAAAATTTGAATATTGTTTTCACTTCTATCCACGGTACTACTTATACTACGATTCCTAAAGCTTTAGCAAAAGCAGGTTTCACCAAAGTGGATTTGGTAAAAGAACAAATGATTCCTTCTGGAAATTTCCCAACGGTAGAATCTCCAAATCCTGAAGAGCCAAAAGCGCTTTCTATGGCTGTAGATTTAGCAAATGTTGTAAATGGCGATATCGTTATCGGTTGTGATCCAGATGGAGACAGATTAGGAATTGCGGTTAGAAATCTAGATGGCGAAATTCAGTTATTGAATGGTAACCAAACCAATATGATTTTGACGTATTACATTCTTGACCAATGGAAAAAAGCAGGTAAAATTACAGGAAAAGAGTTTATTGGTTCTACGATTGTAACTTCTGACTGTTTCTTTGATGTAGCTGAAAAATTCGGAGTAGATTGCAAAGTAGGATTGACTGGTTTCAAATGGATTGGTAAGATGATTCATGATTTTGAAGGCAAAGAAAAATTCATTTGCGGTGGCGAAGAATCTTTC
This sequence comes from Cloacibacterium sp., assembly GCA_046296655.1. GTDB lineage: Bacteria > Bacteroidota > Bacteroidia > Flavobacteriales > Weeksellaceae > Cloacibacterium. The sequence goes on from JBKBLE010000001.1 coordinate 80,266, forward strand.
GGATTTATGACAGGAGATTTCGTAAGAGACAAAGACAGTTGTGGTTCTGTTTTATTGGCTTGCGAAATTGCAGCTTGGTGCAAAGCACAAGGAAAAACCATGTATCAGTACATGATTGATATTTACAAAGAAATTGGTATGTATCAAGAAGCATTAGTAAATGTAGTGAGAAAAGGAAGAACTGGTGCCGAAGAAATTGCTCAAATGATGGTAGATTTCAGAGAAAATCCTGTAAAAGAATTAGCAGGTTCTAAAGTTCTAGAAGTGAAAGATTTCCAAGAGCAAACTTGTCTTAATGTAATTACAGGAGAGAAAAAAGTAATGAATGATATTCCGAAATCTAATGTGTTAATCTATTACACAGAAGACGGAACTAAAGTGTGTATCAGACCTTCAGGAACCGAGCCGAAGATTAAATTCTATTTTTCTGTGAAAGATAAAATTGAAAACGAAGCAGATTTCAAGGCTAAACAAGCTTCTCTGGAACAAAAAATCAATGAAGTAAAAAAAGATTTAAAACTATAAATATTTTAATCTAATGCTTTTAAGTTTACAGAAGTTTAACAAATCTTTAGGTTTTTAATCTTTTGTGAACTTTTTTATTTTATTTAAATTTGAAAAATTATTAACAACAAAATCTTAATAAAAAGTGGTTTCAAAACTCGCTCAAAACCTTATCGGTTCAGAAATTATTAAAATCGGTAATCAAGTAAACGAACTCAAAGCTCAAGGAGCTGAAATTACCAACCTCACTATCGGTGATTTAGATTCTAACATTTATCCTATTCCTGCAGGATTAAAACAAAATATTCAGAAAGCTTACGCGGATAATTTAACCAATTATCCTCCTGCAAATGGTTTGCTTTCATTAAGAAAAGCAGTAGCAAAAGACATCAAATCTCGTTGGAATTTAGACTATTCTCCAGAAGATATTTTGGTTTCTGGTGGTTCTAGACCTTTAATTTACGCTACTTTTAAAACCATTGTAGACGAAGGCGATAAAGTAGTTTATGCTGTTCCTTCTTGGAATAATAACCATTACGCTTACTTAACTTCAGCCAATGCAGTAGAACTAGAAGTTTCTCCAGAAGATAATTTTTTGCCGACAGCAGATGTGATTACCCCACATTTAGAAGGTGCAGTTTTATTGGCGCTTTGCTCTCCGCTAAACCCAACTGGAACCATGTTTACCAAAGAACAACTTTCAGAAATTTGTGAGGCGGTAATTGCAGAAAATAAAAAAAGAGGAGAAGGCGAAAAGCCACTTTACTTAATGTACGACCAAATTTATGCAATGCTTACGTTTGGTGATTCAGAACATTTTAATCCGGTTTCTCTTTATCCAGAACTTAGAGATTACACCATTTATATCGATGGAACTTCTAAATGTTTCGCAGCAACTGGAGTTAGAGTAGGATGGAGTTTTGGACCAACTAAAGTGATTGATAGAATGAAAGCGCTATTAACACACGTTGGAGCTTGGGCGCCGAAACCAGAACAACAAGCAGTAGCTGAGTTTTTAGATAATACACCAGCTGTAAACGAATTTGTGAATGATTTTAAAGGTAAAATTGCGCACAGTTTAGAAGTTTTACATGCTGGAATTCAAGAAATGAAATCTAAAAATTTCGCGGTAGATAGCATTAAACCAATGGGTGCTTTGTATTTGACCATTAAATTAGATTATGTAGGAAAAACCACTGAAGACGGAAAGGTTCTGAAAGATTCTACCGATTTAGTTTTCTATTTAATCGAAAAAGCAGGAGTAGCATTAGTGCCATTTTCAGCATTTGGAAATTCTAGAGAAATGCCTTGGTTTAGAGCATCAGTTGGTGCTTGTTCAGTAGAAGATTTACAAAAAATGTTCCCGAAATTAGAAGCTGCTTTAGCTAAATTAAAATAAATTTATCTATCGCTGATTGAGCAAATTTAGAGGATTTTGATCTGCTAAATCAGCTCAATCAGCGAGATTTTTTAAATAAAATTTTCAAATTCAATAATGAATAATCTCGGAATCAGAAACTCGGAACTCGAAACACTTAAAATAATCGCTGTAATACCAGCTCGTTACGCTGCAAGTAGATTTCCTGGGAAATTAATGCAGATTTTAGGTGACAAAACCGTAATTGCTACTACTTATCAAAACGTTTTGGAAACTCAGCTATTTGATGAGGTTTTCGTGGCGACTGATTCTGAAATTATTTTTGATGAAATCACCAAAATCGGTGGAAAAGCTGTAATGACAGGTGAACACGAAACGGGAAGCGATAGAATTGCAGAAGCGGTTCAAAATATTGATTGCGATATTGTGATTAATGTTCAAGGAGATGAACCTTTCCTGAAAAATGAGCCTTTGAAACAATTGATTCAAGTTTTTAAAAATGATGTTGACAAAGAAATTTCATTGGCTTCGCTTAAAATCAGGTTAAAGGAAAAGGAAGAAATCGAAAATCCGAATAATGTAAAAGTAATTACCGATTTACAAAATTTTGCGATGTATTTCAGTCGTTCTGTGATTCCTTATCCTAGAGAAACCTCTGTAGAACACTTGTACTACAAGCATATTGGTGTTTACGCTTTCAGGAAAGAAGCATTGTTGAAATTCGCTAATTTAGCGATGACTCCACTTGAAATTTCAGAAAAAATAGAAGCCATTCGCTATCTGGAAAACGGAATGAAAATCAAGATGATAGAAACAGATTTCATTGGGGTAGGAATAGATGTTCCCGAAGATTTAGAAAAAGCGAAAGCAATTTTAAGTAGGGACAAGTCGTGACTTCACCAAAAGGAAGAAAAATAATTTGAAAATTTGAAAAATTAAGTTGGTTTTCGTTTCAAAATCATATATTTGGAATCTCGAAAAAAAATTGAATGAAAAAGATACTATTAATCGCTACAATTCTAGTAACCACCATATTTTCGGCGCAAACTGCTAAACAAATTATTGATAAAAATATTGAGTTAACAGGAGGCTTAACCAACTGGAAACTGCTCAATTCTATTATTCTACATGGAAAAGTAATTCTGGGCGTAAATGATGAATATCCTATGAGAATTTATCAACAAAGACCTAATCTTACGAAAACAGTAGTATTCATCGGGAATAAAGAAAATGTAATCGAAGGATATGATGGTAAAAATGGTTACGCAATGAATTACGTGGTGAATAAACTTCAGGTTCAAAAAAATTACGTTCCAGAAAGCTTTGACACAGATTTCATCGATTACGAAAACAAAGGTTTTACCGCACAAGTTCTTGGTAAAGAAAAAGTGGGAGAAAGAGATTGTTATAAGGTAGAACTCACTAAAAATGTGAATAAAACTGTTTATTATTTTGATGTTCAGAACTATTTATTGTTAAAAGAAGAAAAGAAAGACGAAACATTGGTGTATTCTGATTTCAAAAAAGTGAATAATTTGGTAATGCCTTTTAGAATTGAAGCAACTACGCCGAAAAAAGAAGGAGATTACGTGATGATTCTTTATAAAATTGAAGTTAACAAAGCCTTTCCTGCCAATACTTTTAAGTTCTAATAAAACTTTACGATAAAAAATTTCTATTACTGCAATTTCTTAGGATTTTGCAGTTTTTTTATCCCTAAATTTGAAATCAAATAAAATCAAAATGAAAAAAATATTATTTATTCTTATGGCATTTTTTGGACTTTTTTCTTCGCAGGCGCAACAAGCAAAATCCATTCATTCTTTTAAAGTGAAAGCTTTAGACGGTAAAACCATTGATTTTTCTAAGTTTAAAGGCAAGAAGATTCTAATTGTAAATACAGCGTCAGAATGCGGTTTTACACCACAGTATGAAGGTTTACAGAAGTTGTACGAAACGTACAAAGACCAATTGGTGATTGTAGGTTTCCCTGCAAATAATTTTGGTGGACAAGAACCTGGAAGCAATGAAGAAATCGGTGCTTTTTGCAAAAAAAATTACGGAGTTACCTTTCCGATGGCGGCTAAAGTTTCTGTGAAAGGAAAAGATATTGCTCCCATTTTTAAATTTTTAACAGACAAAAAACTAAACGGAGTAAAAAGTACTACCATTCTTTGGAACTTCGAGAAATTTTTGCTTAACGAAAAAGGAGAGTTGATTGATACTTTTGTAAGTACTACAAAACCTACTTCTGAATCTATTACGAAATATTTTAAATAATTTTTTTGCCACAAATGCACGAATAAAAAGTAATGACAAAACTACATTTAAAAATTACAAAATATACACATCGTTTTGTCATTCCGTAGGAATCTAAATAATTAATTTACAATGTGTTGAAATTCCTACGGAATGACAAATTTTGTGATTTGATTAAGCTAAAATATATTGGTTTAAGGTAATGATTTAGAAAAATATTCGTGCATTCGTGGCAATTATTATTCTTTTCCTTTCTCTGCAAAACTGAAAATACTGCCTAATTTTATTTTAGAATATCCGTAAGATTTTATTTTAGAAGAATTCACCAAAGCTTGTGCTAAAATATCTGTTGGCAATGGTTTTTGAGATTCTAAAACGCCAAATTTATTGGCAAATTTTATAATTCTTGCTCCTAAAACTTCACCAGTTCTGTCGGTGTTTTTTCGATCGAGCATTCCGGGTTGGAAAATGGTAATTTTATTAAAATGAAGCTTTTTTATTTCTTCTTCTAATTCGCCCTTCATTCTAAAGTAGAAAATTTTAGAATTAGGATTGGCTCCATAAGCAGAAACCAAAACGAAATCTTCCACGCCATTTTCTTTGGCAGTTTTGGCGAATTGCAATTGATAATCAAAATCTACTTTTCGCTGTGCTTCCTTGCTTCCTGCATCTTTTAAGGTAGTTCCGAGGCAAGAAAAAGCGACATCACCTTTTACCAAATCTTTCCATTCTTCTGGCTTTTCGAAATTTACTACATGAAATTTCACTTTCTCAGAAATAGATGTTACAGGTTTTCTTACAAAAGCATGAATTTCTTCGAAATCTTTGTCTTGACTTAGTTTTTGAACCAAATCTTTTCCTGTAGCGCCAGTTGCTCCTATAATTAAAGCCTTCATATTTTTAAGTATTTGGTAGTTAGTGTTGATCTTTATGAGTATAAATTTAGTAAATTTGTTTTAATTGAGTATAAAAAAGTCTAATTACCAAAATACTAACTACCAAGTACTAAAATGTTAGCCGAAGAAATAAGAGAATATTGTCTCAACAAAAAAGGAGTTACGGAAGGTTTTCCGTTTGACGAAACTACTTTAGTCTTTAAAATAGGCGGTAAAATGTTTCTATTAATGGCATTAGAAAAGCAACCATTGGTCTTTTCGGCAAAAAACACTGCAGATTATAACGAAGAACTGCGAGAGCAATATTACCAAATTTCTGGAGCTTATCACATGAATAAAACGCATTGGAATTCTGTAATTTGTGAAGGATTAAAGCCAGAATTCATTAAAAAACTTATTGATGATTCATATCTATTGGTGTATGAAAGTTTAACGAAGAAAATAAAATTAGAAATTTTAAATTCATAAAAAAAGCATTCAGAAATTCCTGAATGCTTTGTGCTTTATAAAACATCTTTATCAAGATGCTGTTCTTCTTCTTTGTAATGTTCGTGAAGATGTACAGGTTCAGATTTTTTGGTCGTTTTCATTTGAATAATATCTACCAAAAGCGAAAATGCCATCGCAAAGTAAATATAACCTTTCGGAATTTCTATGCCAAAACCTTCCACGATTAAAGAGAAACCAATCAATAGCAAGAACGAAAGTGCTAAAATTTTAAAAGCAGGATGTTTATTCACGAAATTGCTGATAGGTTCTGCTGCAAAAAGCATGATAATTACCGTTACAATCACCGCTACATACATTACCCAAACTTCTTTTACCATTCCTACTGCGGTAATAATGGAATCAATAGAGAATACCAAATCCATTAATAAAATTTGGAATATCACTTGCCCGAAACTCGTTACAATCATGGTTTTAGTTACATCGCCATCTTCGCCTTCCATTTTATGATAAATTTCTGCGGTGCTTTTGTAGAGTAGGAATAAACCTCCTAAAATTAAAATCAAATCTTTACCAGAAATACCCGTCTCGAAAACGGTAAATAAATCTTGGTCTAGTTTCATGATTTGACTAATCAAAAGTAATAAACCAAGTCTCATCACTCCGGCAAGAATAAGCCCGTATCTTCTGGCTTTTTTCTGTTGATTTACAGGTAATTTATTCGCCAAAATAGAAATGAAAATAACATTGTCTATTCCTAGAACGGTTTCTAGTGCGACAAGGGTAAGTAAAGAAATAATAATTTCTGCTTCCATAGTTTTATTTTATTATTTTCACAAAACTATATAAACTTATGAATCTAATTTTATAAAATTTGATTGAAAATTTATATGATTCTAACTCTTAACTAAAGTTAAAATTTTCGGTCAAAACCTTGTCTTCATCTAATCTTTCGATGAGTTTTTCTAGCGATTCGAATTTAATTTCTTCGTGTAAAAAATCTCTGAATTTTACCATAATAACTTCGCCGTAAATATCTTGATTGAAGTCTAAAATGTACACTTCTGCAGTTAATTTGTCTCCATTTACAGTAGGATTAGTGCCAATGCTCATCATGCCTTTGTAAAATTGGTCTTTCACAAAAACTTCTACAATATACGCCCCTTTTTTAGGCAAAAGTTTCAGCTCGTCTATTTCTAGATTTGCAGTAGGGTAACCTATTGTTTTTCCTAGTTTTTTCCCGTCAATTACTTTTCCAGAAATAGAGTAAGAATATCCCAGCATTTTATTGGCGCCAACGATGTTTCCGTTACCTAAGCAATTTCTGATTTTAGTAGAACTGATATTGAAATCATCTTCATTTTTGATGGCTTGTAATTGCTCTACAGTAAAGTCTAATTCGGTAGAAAGTTTTTGGAGTAGTTCGAAGTTTCCAGATTTATTTTTCCCGAAAACGTGGTCGTGACCTATGATAATGTGTTTTACATTCAGTTTTTTGATGAGAATTTCACGGATAAATTCTTCGCCAGTTAAGTTTCTGAAATGTTCATCAAATTTTTGTAAAAATAAAATGTCAATTCCAGCCTTTTCTAGTAAAAAAAGTTTCTCTTCTAAAGTGTTGAGCAGTTTAAGGTCATCATTTGGGTTGAAAATTTTCCTAGGATGAGGCCAAAAGGTGAGCAAAGAAGTCTCTAAGTTATTTTTATTTGCCTTGTCCTTCAATTGATTGATGATGGAAATATGACCGAGATGAACTCCGTCAAACATTCCTAAAGAAAGAACTTTAGGAGATTTTTCGTGATAAAAATTTAAATCTTCTATGAGTTTCAAAACCGCTTACATTTTCTGTGTGCAAAGATGATAAAAAATATTGATTTTTGATTATGTATTTTGAAGATTATGACTATATTTGCACCACAAGAAAAAATAAAGCAATGGCAAACCAAATTAAAGGGAAAATTTCACAAATTATCGGTCCAGTTATAGACGTTCTTTTTCAAGAAGTAGAAGAATTACCAAAAATTTATGATGCTCTTGAAATTAAAAAATCAAACGGAGAAACTGTTGTATTAGAAGTAGAACAACACATTGGTGAAGATATGGTAAGATGTATCTCAATGGACGCTACTGACGGTTTACAAAGAGGGCAAGAAGTTGTAGCAACAGGAAACCAAATTACCATGCCTACAGGTGATGGTGTAAACGGAAGACTTTTTAACGTAGTAGGTAATGCAATTGACGGACTTCCTAATTTATCTAAAGATGGCGGTTTGCCAATCCACAGAGAAGCTCCTCATTTCGATCAGCTTTCTACTTCGGCTGAAGTTTTATTTACTGGTATCAAAGTAATCGACCTTATCGAACCTTATGCAAAAGGTGGTAAGATTGGTTTATTCGGTGGTGCTGGTGTAGGAAAAACAGTATTAATTCAAGAATTGATCAATAATATTGCTAAAGGACACGGTGGTTTATCTGTGTTTGCTGGTGTAGGTGAAAGAACAAGAGAAGGAAACGACCTTCTTAGAGAGATGTTAGAATCTGGTATCATTAAGTATGGTGAAGGTTTCATGCACTCTATGGAAGAAGGTGGATGGGATTTATCTAAAGTAGATTTAGAAGAAATGAAAGATTCTAAATGTACCTTCGTTTTCGGACAAATGAACGAACCTCCTGGTGCAAGAGCTAGAGTAGCACTTTCTGGTCTTACTGTTGCTGAATATTTCAGAGATGGTGGTGAATCTGGTCAAGGTAGAGATGTATTATTCTTCGTAGATAATATCTTTAGATTTACTCAAGCGGGTTCTGAGGTATCTGCACTTTTAGGACGTATGCCTTCTGCAGTAGGTTACCAACCAACTCTTGCTTCTGAAATGGGAGCAATGCAAGAAAGAATTACTTCTACTAAAAACGGTTCTATTACTTCTGTACAAGCAATCTACGTTCCTGCGGATGACTTAACTGACCCGGCTCCAGCAACTACGTTTGCTCACTTAGATGCAACTACCGTATTAGATAGAAAAATTGCTTCATTAGGTATTTATCCAGCAGTAGATCCACTAGCTTCTACTTCTAGAATCTTAACTCCAGAAATTTTAGGAAATGAGCATTATGACTGTGCACAAAGAGTAAAAGAAATTCTTCAAAGATATAAAGCGCTTCAAGATATCATTGCAATCCTTGGTATGGAAGAACTTTCAGAAGAAGATAAATTAGTAGTGTATAGAGCTAGAAAAGTACAGAGATTCTTATCTCAACCTTTCCACGTTGCAGAGCAATTTACAGGTCTTAAAGGAGCTTATGTAGATATCAAAGATACTATCAAAGGTTTCAACATGATCATCGATGGTGAATTAGACCATTTACCAGAAGCTGCTTTCAACTTGAAAGGAACTATCGAAGAAGCTATCGAAGCAGGTGAAAAAATGCTTGCTGAAAACGCTTAATAAATTATAAATGTTAAATTTTAGATTTTAGATTTGATTTCAACAATTTAAAATTTAAAATCTATAATCTATAATTTGAAAAGAAATGAATATTAAAATATTAACTCCGGAATTTGTAGTTTTTGATGGCGAAGTAGATTCAGTTCTTCTTCCTGGAAAAAATGGTGATTTCCATATCATGAAAAACCACGCCGCTATTGTTTCTTCTTTAGTGAATGGTAAAGTAAGAATTTTCACAAATGAAATTCAGAATGAAAATTTTGCAAAATTCTTTACCAAAGAAAACGAAAAGAACAGTGTTTTTTCTTATTCCATCAACAGTGGTGTAGTAGAATTTAGTAACGATAAAGGAATTATCCTTTGTGATTAAAATTCTTCACAATAAATTAAAAACTCGAGCAAAATTGCTCGAGTTTTTTGTTATAAATAATAGAATTATCTTTATTTTCAATAGAGTCGGGCTTTAGCCCGACTTTTTAATTTTTTATTTCATTGGCTTTAGCCAAAACTTAAAGTGTAAGTATGGTGCCATGTTCTTTCAAAATTTTCATTGGCTTAGAATACCAAAACAATTCGAAATCATTAAAATCTAATTCATATTTTGCTTTTAACTGATTGAATGCTAAGTTTTTATCAGAATGAATAGAAATTTCATCAATGGTTTCAAGAAGCCAAACTGCTTTTTCTTTTTCTAAATTGATACTGAAAACATTGGTCTTTTCATGGAAGGTAAGTGTTGCCATTTCCCAAGAATTTCCTTTCTTGGTTTTAGTATAAAATTCAACTAACGGTTTTACACTTGTCCAAATGATTTTAGCATTCGGTTTGGTGCTAAAGTGGTCTTCTAATAGACAATCGTGAATATAATCAGGTTTTGGAAAAAATATCTAAGATAACTTCAATTCCCAAATCCATTTGATGATTTGGAATGTTTTTGGTATTCAAAAAACCTTTCAGGTATGCAGTTGCAGGATACGGTGTATTGAGTTGGGTAAATGGAGGAGTGATGAGCAGTAAATCTTTCAAAAAATGAATTTTTGCAAAGGTATGATTTTCCTATAGATTTTTGGAATAAAAAATCCGTCAGAAGAGTTTCTAACGGATTATATAAACTTTATTTTTTAATTTTATAAAGGTTTAAATTCTAAACCTTGTTCAGCAAGAAGTTTTTCAGCTTGTTGCTTGTAAACACCATTCACTAATTTATCGTGAATCGCTTCAAAAGCAGCAAGAGTTTCATTGATTTCAGCATCTGTGTGAGAAGCTGTAGGAATTAATCTTAGAAGAATGCTTCCTTTTGGAATTACTGGATATACCACTACAGAAGTGAAAATTCCGAAGTTTTCTCTTAAATCTTTAACTAAAAGAGTAGCTTCTACTGGTGTTCCTTGCATGAAAACAGGAGTAACACAAGTGTTAGAATTTCCTAAGTTGAAACCTCTTTCCACTAAACCATTTTGTAGTTTTTCTACATTTTCCCAAAGTTTAGCTTTGAGTTCTGGTCTTGTTCTTAAAAGTTCTAATCTTTTTAAACCTCCAATTACCATTGGCATCGTCAATGATTTTGCGAAAATTTGAGAGCGAAGATTGAATTTTAAGTATCTGATGATTTCTTTGTTTCCAGCGATAAATGCTCCGAAACCAGCCATAGATTTAGCAAAAGTAGAGAAGTACACATCAATTTGGTCTTGGCAACCTTGCTCTTCTCCAGCTCCAGCTCCAGTTTTTCCTAAAGTACCGAAACCATGAGCATCATCTACTAATAAACGGAAACTGTATTGTTTTTTGAATTCTGCAATTTCTTTAAGCTTACCTTGTTGACCAGTCATCCCGAAAACTCCTTCAGTGATAACTAAAATACCGCCGCCGTTTTCTTCTGCAACTTTAGTCGCTCTTTTAATATTTTTCTCGAAGCTATCCATGTCGTTATGACGGAACATGAAGCTTTTTCCCATGTGAAGACGAACTCCATCTACAATACATGCGTGAGAATTAGAATCATAAACAATTACATCATGTCTAGAAACCAATGCATCGATTGTAGATAACATTCCTTGGTAACCAAAATTCAATAAATAAGCAGATTCTTTGCCTACGAAATCAGCTAATTCTCTTTCTAATTGTAAGTGTTGTTCTGTTTCACCAGACATTGCTCTAGCTCCCATCGGATAGAACATTCCGTATTCTGCAGCTGCTTTAGCGTCAGCTTCTAGAACTTCTGGGTGATTACAAAGTCCTAAATAATCATTTGCACTCCAAAAAATCACTTCTTTTCCTTGGAATTTCATTCTCGGGCCAATTGGACCTTCTAATCTTGGAAAAATGAAATAACCTTCACCATAATCTGCAAATTGACCTAGAGGACCAGGATTTTCTTTAATTCTTTCAAAAATATCTTTCATTTCGATGATATTGTAGATTTGTATTTTAAATTTTAAAAAAATCAGATGCCAAGAAGGACATCTGAATTCTATTTTTATTTAATGTATTCTGTTTTAAAAACTTCTTCGTAATTATGGACACAATTATTGATGAATCCTTGTTCTTCCATCCATTTATCACTGTATACTTTGGTAATGTATCTAGAACCGTGGTCAGGGAAAATAAGGACAACTAAATCGTTTTCTGAGAAAGGATTTGCGTTTGCATATTGTCTAAGTGCTTGTAAAACAGCTCCAGTAGTATAACCGCCCATAATCGCTTCTTTAAGTGCGATTTCTCTAGTACAATAAGCACTCATTTCATCATTTACTCTTACAAAATGATCTATTCTGTCAAAAAGTAAAGCGGATGGAATAAGATTTTTTCCTAATCCTTCAATTTGGTATGAATGAATTTCAGAAGGGTCTATTTCACCTGTTTCGTGATAGGTTTTTAAGATAGAACCATCTGCATCTACACCAATAATTTTGATATCAGGATTTTTTTCTTTTAAAAATTTAGCAGAACCTGAAAGTGTTCCACCAGTTCCTGTACAAGCAAAAAGATGAGTGATTTTTCCTTCTGTCTGTTCCCAAATTTCTGGACCAGTAGAAGAATAATGAGCATCTATATTCAGCTCGTTAAAATATTGATTGATGTAAATAGAATTTGGCGTTTCTTCTGCAATTTTTTTCGCTACTTCATAATAAGAACGAGGATCATCTGCAGGAACAGAAGCAGGACAAACGTATACAGTAGCGCCCAAAGCTTTAAGGTAAGCAATTTTTTCTGGCTTGGTTTTATCACTTACAGAAAGAATACATTTATATCCTTTTATAATACTTACCATAGCGATAGAAAAGCCCGTATTTCCAGAAGTGGTTTCTACAATAGTAGCACCAGGAGTTAAAAGACCTTTTCTTTCGGCAGCTTCTATAATGTGAAGCGCTATTCTATCTTTAGTAGAATGCCCCGGATTAAAAGATTCTATTTTAGCATAAACTTTTGCTGGAATATCCTTAGTTACTTCATTAAGTTTCACCATTGGAGTATTACCAATTAACCCGAGAATATTATCAAAAACGTTCGTCATTTTCTTCATTTTTCTCTAAAAAAACGTTTGCAAAAATAAGAAAAAAATCAAATAAATTTATCATTTTGTCCTAACATTTTGAACGGAAAGCAAATAGAAATAATTTTTTTCATGTTTTTTGTTCAATTCTTTACCAAATTTTAAGCCAAACAAATGTTTAAATTTATTTTTTCATTTTTTTTTCTTAAAATATTCTTAATAAATCTAAGTTTTAGAAAATATCAGAATAAAAAAACTTAATTTCGCAACATTGTAAATTTTTAAAAATTTCTATGAAGAATTGGACTTTCAAAAAATGGAATACCATTTTAGGTTGGGTGGTTTTTGCAATCGCATTTTTCACCTATTTATCTACTATTGAACCTAATTTTAGTTTTTGGGATTGCGGAGAGTACATCTCGTCTGCCGTAAAATTAGAAGTTACGCACGCTCCTGGGGCTGCATTATTTCAATTAATGGGTGCTGTTGCAGCTATTTTTGGCTTCGGAGATGGTTCTAAATATTCTGTAATTATCAATGCTATGTCTGCACTATTTAGTGCATTCACCATATTATTTTTATTTTGGACAATCACACATTTTGTAAGAAGACTTTTGAATAAAGACTTCGAAGATGTAACCGTTTCAGATGAAATTGCCATTCTTTTTGCCGGTGTGATTGGTGCTTTAGCTTTTACTTTTTCAGATACTTTTTGGTTTTCTGCGGTAGAAGGAGAGGTTTATTCTATGGCGTCTATGTTTATTGCACTTTTGGTTTGGCTCATTACGAAATGGGAAAACGAATATCATGACAGTGATAATGAACGTTGGCTCATTCTAATTTTCTTTATTACAGGGCTTTCTGTGGGAGTTCACATGATGGTAATGTTAGCGGTTCCTGCCGTTTGTTTGGTTTATTATGCTAGAAATTATGAATTTACTTGGAAGAGTTTTATCATTGCTAATTTGGTGACACTTTTCATTCTAGCAGTAGTTTTCAAAGGTATTTTTCCAATTATCATGAGTCTTTTCGGTAAATCTGAAATTTTCTTTGTTAATGGACTAGGCTTACCTTTCCATTCAGGAACGATTGCTGCATTTATCATTTTGTTTGCTTTAATGTATTTAGGAATTTCTTATGCTAGAAAATCTAAAAGTAAATTATATCAAACCATCGCACTATCAGTTATCTACATGATTATTGGTTTTTCTTGTTGGTTAGTCATTCCAATTAGAGCGAACGCAAATCCGCCAATGAACCTTAATGATCCAGATAACGCCATCGGAATGCTAGATTATTACAATCGTGAGCAATACGGAGATTGGCCCACTATTTACGGACAAAACTATACCGCATATTTAGACAATTATGGTATTGAAAAAAATGATGATGGTAGTTATAAAACGCAAAAAACAGGTGATGTTTACGAAAAAAACGAAAAAACTGGTCGTTATGATATTGTAGGAGAGCGTTTCAATTACGTTTACTCTAAAGAACATGTAAGCATTATGCCGAGAATGTTCAATGAAGATGAAACCGTGATGAGCAACTACATTTCTATGTATGGAGCGCCAGATTTTGAATTCAATTATGACAATCAAGATATTGCAGATAATCCTCAAGCTAAAGAAGTTTTTGACCAATTAAGACAAAAATTTGAAAACGGAAGTATCACGCTTGATGATTACAAACAAGCCAGAGAATATGATTTAATCAAGGTTCATAGACCTACATTAGCACAAAATCTTACGTATTTTGTAGAATTTCAAATTGGATATTATTTTGTAAGATATCTCATGTGGAATTTTGTAGGAAGACAGAATGATTTACAAGGTCACATGGAAAATACCAATGGAAACTGGATTTCTGGTATTTCTATAATTGATGACAATTTATGGGGAAGCCAAAAAGATATGCCTGCAAAATTCAAAAATGAAAGTACGGTTTATTTCTTCTTTTTACCATTGATTTTAGGACTTTTGGGAGCGTTTTTCCAGTTTAATAAGGATTTTGGAAGATTCTGGGCGCTACTTTCTTTATTCGTGTTAACCAGTTTTGGAATTATTTTCTACACCGGTGTAAAACCTTTTGAACCAAGAGAAAGAGATTACGCAATGGTAGGAAGTTTCTACGCCTTTGCCATTTGGATAGGTTTCGGAGCTGCAGCAATTCTTTGGTATTTACAAGAAAAAATTAAATCAAATGCAGCTACTTGGATTACTGGAATTGTTTTATTAGGAGTTCCATTGATGATGGGCTTCCAGAATTATAATTCTCACGATAGAAGTGAACGTTATGCAGCTTATGATTTTGCTTATTCTTCATTGAAATCACTTCCAAAAAATGATATTTTCTTTGTTTATGGTGATAATGATACGTATCCAATTTGGGGATTACAAGAAACGGAGCAATTCAGAGATGATGTAAAAGTGGTGAATTTCACGCTTCTAGGAACACCTTGGAATATTGACCAAGTAAAACGCAGAACATACAATTCAATGCCAGTTCCGTCAGTTCTTACCCACGAAGAATACAGAGATGGAACCAATGATCAAGTAGTTTTACTTTCTGCAGAAGATTGGAAAAATTTCATTCAAAATAATGTAGATGCAGGTGTTCCAGAGAGTTTATTTGAGCCTTACAAAAAATACATGGTTCAAGATTCTATGAACATCAAAGACGCCGTAAATTTCTTAAGAAAAAGAAGTCCAGAAAAAGATGAAATTTTAAAATTACTTTTCGGGGAAGATAAATATGAGCGTTTTAATTTCTTGCCTGTTTCTAGATTTGTTCTTCCTGTAAATAAAGCAAATGCGGTAAAATCTGGAATTATTTCTGCTAAAGATTTACCGAATACAGTAGACCAAATTACCATAGATTACAAAAGAAAAAATATGTTCAAAGCCAATTATATTTTAATGGATATTTTGGCGAATTTCGATTGGAAACGTCCTATCAATTTCTCAGTGGGCGGAATTTATGATGACGAAAACATTTTCTATTTGAAAGATTATCTTCAGTTTGATGGATTCAGTTATAGATTAGTGCCTATTAAAACAGAAGAAAGAGAAGATGGCGAAATGGGAAGAGTAGATGCTGAAGATTTATATAAAATTGTCAAAAATTACAAATGGGGCAATTTCAAAAATCTAAATGTTCACATGGACGAAACTTGTACACAGAACATTGTAAGTTACAGAAGTTCTGCAAGTAGAGCCGCAGAAGCATTAACTGTAGAAGGTAAAAAAGCTAAAGCCATCGAAGTTTTAGATTTAGCAAGCAGAGAAATTCCTTCTACCAAATATAATGACCCTCGTTCTTTAAGTGCAATGGTTTATGGATATATTGTTGCAGGTCAAGAACAAAAAGGATTGAAATTGGCAGAGCAATTAAAAAGAGATATTTTCGAAGAATATGACTATTATTTGTCGCTTTCTAAATATGAACAGAAATATGTGAAAAAACAGATGAATGCTCAACCTATCTTGTATTCATTGGTAACAGGAGCAGTTTCTGATGCATATAAGAAAATCGGTCAAAAAGATAAAGGTTACAATTACTTGTTAAAATCCATCGAACCGATTGATAAGAGATTTAAAAATTTCATCAGTGATTTACAGATGGCAGGAAAAGAAAAAGCCTTCAACGAAGCTGAAAAAGTACAAAAAATCACACCGTTTTATTCTTATTTGTTTGAAGTAATGAAACCTTATGATTCTACTTATCCAAAAGAAAAAGAAGCAGAAATCACCAGACAAATGATGAAAGCAACGAACTAGTTTTTCAATTAAAATTCTATATAAAATCCGTTAGAAATATTCTGACGGATTTTTTTATGACTGAAAGTCTAAAATCTTTGACAGCGATTTTTTTAAAACTATATTTGTAAAAATTTACACGAAAAAATGTCTGAAACTTTACAGAAGTACGCAAAATTTCCTCTTTTGGCAGTAGTTTTTACCGTTTTGGTGAAACTTCTTTTTTTGCTCACGCATCATATTCAGGAAGATGCTTTTATCACGTGGAGAGTTGCGCAAAATTTATTGGATTACGGTGTTATTGGTTTCAATGGAGAAACTAAAATTTCTGCTTCTACTACGCATTTGTATGTGTTTGTTTCTTATGTTTTTAACTTGTTTTTTGGCAAAGAAAACTTCATTTTCCCATTATTGATTTTCAATTCATTATTGTTTACGATTGGGAGCTACTTTCTTTCAAAATTAATCCTCGAAAATCCTGTACATCAAGCCATTTTTATCTTTTTATTTGGCATTTTGCCACCTTCCATCAAAATTTCAATTCTCGGAATGGAATACGGAATTCTGTTCTTTCTAGAAATGGCTTTGTTGTATTTTGGATTCAAGCAAAATAAAATCTGGGCGCAAATTCTTTTCCCCATTCTCATTCTTTTCACCAGATTAGATACAGTGATTTTCTTAGGAATTGTCTTTTTGGTCGATATTATTTGGAATAAAAAAATTCGTTGGTTCTACATTTTAGGTGGAATGTTAGGAGTTTCCGTTTTGATGAGTTTCAACTGGTTTTACTTCGGTGAATTGGTGAATAATACCATTGTTGCCAAAAGTGTGACGTATGCAAAAAACATGAGTTTGGCACTCCAATGGAAATATTTCCTAATGAATTATGGTAATTTCTGGGGAATGCTGAAACTTCCTGGAGATTTTAATCCTTTCACGATTTTAGTTTTAGTTTTCGAGCTTTTAGCGTTTTTATACATCATTTCGAAGAAAGAAAGCAAAAACCTTTTCATCTGGATTATCTTCCTTTTTGGCTGGACAAAACAATTGATTTTTATTTCTCAAAGAAGTTATTTTGATTGGTATTATTGGATTCCACAGATTTTACTTTTTGCAGTGATTTTGGTATTTGTTTTAGAGCAAAAAACATATAAATTTTGGTGGATTTCTCTGCTTATCATTTTTTATATTTTACCAATGGCAGCTTTTCAAACGATTCATTCTATCGCCACAGGAAACGGAGAGTGGAATTACAGAAGAAGCATTGGTTTGTTTCTAAAAGACTATGAAAAAGATAAAAATCAATACATTTTGCTTGAACCAGCTGGTTATATTCCTTATTTTTCAGGTTTAAAGGCAATAGATGAAGTGGGTTTGGTGGATAAAGAAATTCAAACTGAAATCAAAAAAGACAAAGCCAATTATTGGAAAAACACCGTCGAAAAAAGAAAACCAAAGTATTTATTGGCTCCGAAAGATTTATTTGAAGGAAAAGATGGAAGTTTTTACCAAGAAAATTATCGATTGTTGAAGGAATTTAGAATTAAAAATCATTTGAATTCTGATAACAAAATTTTAGAGAAAATATACAGATTAAAACCTTCTGGAACAGATTATAATCTCTACGAAAGAAAATAATTAACCTTAACCTTTGCCTTAACCTATGAAATACTGTGCTTTTTTACGCGGCGTAAACGTAAACGGAACTGCAATGAAAATGGCAGAAGTCTGTGATGTTTTCAAAAAAGCAGGAATGAAAGACGTTTCTAGCGTTTTGGCAACAGGAAATATTTTATTTGAGTCTGATGAAACTCCAGAAAATTTAAAACAAAAACTGGAAAAAGTACTTTCCGAGCATTTTCAATACGAAGCATTTTTGTTTTTAAAAACTGATGAAGAAGTAAAGCGAATTTTAGAAAATTCTCCTTTTGAGAAAGATGAAAATCTTCATATTTACAGTTTTATTTGTAATTCGGGAGACGAAAATCTTTTGATGCAAGAATTTCTAAAAACCAATCATCAAGAACAGGAAGAAGCCCAATTAATCAAAGGGAATTTTTATTGGAAAATTCCCAAAGGAAATACGCTTGACAGTGAGTTTGGTAAGATTTTGGGAAAGAAATCTTTCAAAAACATTCTAACCAGCCGAAACATCAACACCATTGAAAAAATTGTCAGTAAATTTTTCATCCTTTAGGAAAGAGGCAAAGAAAATTTATCCATAAATTTAAGTAATTTTAGACCGCTAAAATCATTATAAAATGAAACTAAAACATACAATTATCGCTCTAGCAGCACCTTTCCTTATGAAAGCACAACAGGTAATGATGCCAGAAATTCTCTGGACACTTAATAAATTCTCGGTTACTGCAGTAGAACCGTCTCAATCTGGGCTATTTTACAGCGTAGGAAAAGTAGATTTGAAAACCGAAAAGACTAATAAAGAACACTTTTACTACGATTTGTCAAAAAATCAAACTTCTAAAGTTGATTTCGGTAAAAAATCTTTAATTCAGTGGGACAAAAACGGAATTTACGCTTCAGAAGGCGATAAAATCTATATTTCTAAAGACAGAGGATTAACTTGGACTGAATTTTATACCATTGGTGATGCAGACAATATTATTATTTCTCCTGATGGTAAAAAAATCGCTTTTAGTAAGTCGGTTCATGTAGAAAAATTGTTAGGAAAAGACAAATATTCTGACCTTCCTAAAACGACAGCTCAAATTTATACAGACCTTAATCACAGGCATTGGGACGCTTGGAACGAAGGGAAATACAATCACGTTTTCGTTGCCAATGTTGGTGAAGATGTTTCGCAAGCTAAAGATTTATTAGAAAATTTACCTTTTGATTCTCCTCAAAAACCTCATGGCGGAAGCGAAGATTTCGTTTGGAGTCCAGATTCTTCTAAGGTTTTATACGTTTGCAAGAAAAAATCGGGTAAAGATTATGCAACCAGCACTAATACAGATATTTACGCATATGATTTAGCTTCTGGTAAAACCGAAAACTGGACAGAAGGAATGATGGGTTATGATGTAAATCCTAAGTTTTCGCCAGATGGAAAGTCTTTGCTTTGGCAATCTATGGCGAGAGATGGTTATGAAGCAGACAAAAATGACATTGTAGTGATGGATTTGGCTTCTAAAAAAATCACAAATCTTACTAAATCTTGGGACGAAAGTGTAGTGGGAGATGTAGCATGGAGTCCAGATTCTAAAAATATTTATTTTTCTACTGCTTACAGAGGTGTAAAACAGCTTTTCCACATCGGTTTAGATGGTAAAGTGAAGCAAATTTCTGGTGGTAATTTTGATGTGAATGAAATTATTGCCTTCCATAGCGGAAACGTTTTGGTAACCAGAACAGATATTAATCATAATGCAGATTTATTTAAAGTTAATGTTAAAGACGGAAGTATGATACAGCTAACTTCTGTAAATGAAAGCACTTACGCTAAATTATCTCAAGGAAAATCTGAACTGAAAATGGTGAAAACTTCAGATGGTAAAGAAATGGGAGTTTGGTTCCATTATCCACCGAATTTTGACCCAAATAAAAAATATCCTACACTTTTATATTGTCAAGGAGGTCCACAATCCGCATTAACTCAGTTTTTCTCTACGCGTTGGAATTTCGCTTTGATGGCTGCAAATGATTACATCGTAGTTGCACCAAACAGAAGAGGAATGCCAGGTTGGGGAATCAAATGGAACGAAGATATTTCTAAAGATTGGGGAGGACAACCCATCAGAGATTATTTAGCAGCGGCAGATTTTGCAAAAACTTTACCTTATGTAGATGGTGATAGAATGGCTGCAGTAGGCGCTAGTTATGGTGGTTACAGCGTCTTCATGTTGGCTGGAGTTCACGAAAATAGATTCAAAACGTTCATTGCTCATGACGGATTGTTTGATATGAAATCTTGGTATGGAACTACCGAAGAATTGTGGTTTGCGAATTGGGATTTAGGTTCGCCTTGGGAAAAACCTTTACCAAAAGCGTATACCGATTTTAACCCAATCAATTTTGTAGACAAATGGAATAAACCAATTATGGTGATTCAAGGAGGACTGGATTTCCGAGTAGGTTATGAACAAGGTCAGGAAGCTTTTCAAGCAGCAAAAATGAAAGGTCTTAAAACTAAATTCTTATATTTCCCTAATGAAAACCACTGGGTTTTACACCCTCAAAATGGTTTAGTTTGGCAAAGAGAATTCTTCGATTGGTTGAAAGAAACTTTGTAGAAATCAGAAATAAATTTTTATTTTATCAATAGGGACGGGCTTTAGCCCGTTTTTCTTTTTTGTATATTTGAAATGGCTTTAGCCAAAACTTATTTTAAAATGCAAAAGATATCCTCATTTCCTCCAATCATTGATAACGAATCAAAGATTCTGATTTTAGGCTCTATTCCAGGGATTAAATCTTTGGAAATGAAGCAATATTACGCACATCCTCAAAATAAATTTTGGAAAATTATTTGTGAATTGTTTCATGAAGAATTAACAACAGATTATACTGAAAGAATTAAAATTTTAGAAAAATACCATGTAGCACTTTGGGACGTAATAGACTCTTGCGAAAGAAAAGGAAGCCTAGATTCTGAAATCCGAAATGAAGAGGCTAATAAAATAGGAGAGTTGCTGCACAATTATCCTAATGTAAAAGCAATTTTCTGCAACGGACAAAAATCTTATAAAAATTTAATGAAAATTCTACCGAAAGATTTTCATCTGCCAATTATTGTTTTACCTTCTACAAGTCCTGCTCATGCGAGTTTGAGGTATGAAGAAAAACTAAAATCATGGAAAAAGGTCTTGAATTATTTATAAAAATTATACTTAAAATTTAAGAATTTTCAAAATACTTCCCAAAACACTTGACAACCCCTGTTTTCATATCGTATATTTGCAGGCTTAAAAAATTTAAATAAAATCCGTAAATTTTATGAAAACATCTGATTTCAATTTTCACTTGCCAGAACATTTGTTGGCAGAATATCCTTCAGAACACAGAGACGAAGCAAGATTAATGGTTCTTGACAGAAAGACACAAACCATTGAACATAAATTATTTAAAGACGTAATCGATTATTTTAACGAAGACGATTTATTTATCTTTAACAATACCAAAGTTTTCCCAGCTAGACTATACGGAAATAAAGAAAAAACTGGTGCTAAAATCGAAGTTTTCTTATTAAGAGAACTTGATAAAGAAACCAGAGTTTGGGACGTATTAGTAGATCCAGCTCGTAAAATTAGAATTGGGAACAAACTTTTCTTTACAGAAGATGAATCTTTGGTTGCAGAAGTAATAGACAATACTACATCTAGAGGTAGAACTCTAAGATTTTTATTTGACGGTTCTTATGAAGAGTTCCGTGCCAAATTAAAAGAACTTGGAGAAACTCCACTTCCTAAATACATCAAAAGAGAGGTAGAACCAGAAGATGCAGAACGTTACCAAACGATTTATGCTAAAATAGAAGGTTCAGTAGCAGCTCCAACTGCAGGTTTACACTTTTCTAAGCACTTAATGAAGCGTCTAGAAATCAAAGGAATTAACTTTGCAGAAGTTACACTTCACGTAGGTATAGGAACATTTAATCCAATTGAAGTAGAAGATCTTTCTAAGCACAAAATGGAGTGTGAAGAAGCAATTATCGACGAAAAAACTGCTGATATTATCAACAAGGCAGTTGATGAAAATAGAAGAATTTGTGCTGTAGGAACTACTACAATGAGAGCATTAGAAACTTCTGTTTCTTCTAACAAAAAGATTTCTGCTTACCAAGGTTGGACCAATAAATTTATTTATCCACCTTATGATTTTGGGGTAGCAAACGCTATGATTACCAATTTCCACACGCCTAAATCTACATTAATTATGATGATTGCAGCTTTTGCAGGAACAGATTTTATCATGCACGCTTATGAAGAAGCTGTGAAAAATGAATATAAATTCTATTCTTACGGAGACGCAATGTTGATTTTGTAAGATTAATTTTAAAATAATTTTCTCGCAGATTTGGCTGATATTGCAGATGAATTAAAATCTGCTAAATTTGATGAATCTGCGAGACTTTTTTATATGAAAGACATCAGAACATTAAGTTTAGAACAGCTCAAAGAATATTTTGTCACTCTTGGCGAAAAACCTTTTCGTGCGAAACAGGTTTATGATTGGTTATGGTCTAAAAATCTTCATTCCATAGATGAAATGACCAACCTTTCTAAAGAGTTGAGAGAAAAAATTTCTCAAGAATTCACCATTAATCCTATTTCTGTAGATTTATTGCAAAAATCTAAAGACGGAACCATCAAAAATGGAGTAAAACTTCATGATGGACTCATGGTAGAATCTGTTCTCATTCCTACAGAATCCAGAACTACCGCTTGTGTTTCTTCACAGGTAGGTTGTAGTCTAAACTGTGAATTTTGTGCAACAGCAAAACTCAAAAGGATGAGAAATCTAGAAGTTGCCGAAATTGTAGACCAAGTTGCTTTGATTGATAAGCAGAGCAAACTATATTTTGATAGACCTTTGTCAAACATCGTTTTTATGGGAATGGGAGAGCCTATGATGAACTATAAAAACGTAGTAGATGCTATCAGAAAAATCACTCAAGAAGACGGTTTGGGAATGTCAGCACGAAGAATTACCGTTTCTACATCTGGAATTCCAAAAATGATGAAAATGCTTGCTGATGAAAATCTAAAGGTCAAATTAGCACTTTCTCTTCATTCTGCAATAGAGCATAAAAGAAACGAAATTATGCCTTTTTCCACAAAATTTCCGTTAACAGAAATAATGGAAGCGATGCAATATTGGTATGATAAAACTGGAAGCAGAATCACCTTTGAATATTGTGTTTGGAAAGGAATTAATGATGGTGATGAAGATATAAAAGCCTTGATTAAATATTGTAAACAAGTTCCTTGTAAAGTAAATTTGATTCAATATAATCCAATTGGCGAAGGAAAATTCGACCATAGAAGTGTAGAGGCCGAAGAAAAATATGTTCGTGAATTAGAAAAAGCGGGAATTACAGCTTTGGTGAGAAGAAGTAGAGGTGGAGATATTGACGCAGCTTGTGGACAATTGGCCAACAAAAATTCTGGAGAATAAACTCTATGAAAAAATTCATTCTTGCTTTTCTATTTTTTAGTTTTCTTTTTTCTTTTTCTCAAAAAACAGAAAAGTTAACTCTTAGGAAATACAAAATTGCCACGTTATCAGATTCTTTGAAAGAAACTTCTGGTCTTACTTTTCTTAAAGATAAACTCTACACTTTGAATGATGGTGGCAATACCAATGAGATTTTTGAAATTGATAAAAATTCGGGTAAAATTTTATCAAAACTGAAAACAGATTTTCCGAATAAAGATTGGGAAGCGATCAGCAGTGATGGTGAAAATTTTTATATAGGTGATTTCGGGAATAATGCTGGAAGTAGAAAAGATTTAGGTGTTTATAAAGTTGATTTTCAAGGTAATTATTCTAAAAATTCTTTTACTTATTCTGCGCAAGACGATTTTTCTACGCGATATCTTTCTCATAATTTTGATGCAGAAGCCATGATTTTCCTTAATGAAAAAATTCATGTTTTTTCTAAAGAATGGAGTTCTAAAAATATTTCTCATTATATTATTGATTTACAAAGTTCAGAAAATCAATCACTTGTAAGTTTGGAGTCTTTTCATGCAGGATTTGTCATCACAGATGCTGCTTATTTTCAAGGGAAATTATATGTGGTAGGTTACACCAGAAAAGCGAAAGTGTATTTGATGATTTTTGAGGAGAATTCTGAAGGATTATTTTTCTCTAAACCATTGAAAAAGTATAAGTTAGGTTCTTTTCTTTCGATAGGTCAAGTAGAAGGAATTGCAGTGAACCAAGATGGAATTTACATTTCTAATGAAGATTTTTCTAAGTTTATTTTTAGTGTAAAACAACGTTTGTATTTTATTCCTTTCGAAAAGTTAAAATAATTTTTTTATTGCATTCAACGGATTATGTAAGTATAGTTTTAATTAATTATATTTGTATGATTTTATAATTATTGTCAATAATCATTCCATTTATAGCGTGTCAAACATCGTAGAAGAAATCAAGAAGCCGATTAACGAAGAAATGAAACTTTTTGAACAAAAGTTTTATGAATCAATGCAAAGCAGAGTTCCTTTGCTTGATAAAGTTACTCGTTTTATTGTAACCACCAAAGGAAAGCAAATGCGACCAATGTTTGTATTTCTTACCGCTCAATTGGTAGGAAAGGTAAACGAAAAGACGTTCCGCGGCGCTTCTATGATTGAATTGATTCATACCGCTACTTTGGTTCATGATGACGTAGTAGACGAAAGTTTCAAACGTCGTAATTTCTTTTCTATCAATGCTTTATGGAAAAATAAAATCGCGGTTTTAGTAGGTGATTATTTGCTTTCTAAATCGGTTTTACTTTCTACAGATCATAAAGATTTTGATTTATTGGCTGTAATTTCTAGAACCATCAGAGAAATGTCTGAAGGTGAGTTGCTTCAATTAGAAAAAGCTAGAAAATTAGACATTACAGAAGACGTTTACTATGAAATTATTCGTCAAAAAACGGCTACACTTATTGCTGCTTGTTGCGAAGTAGGAGTTTTGTCTAATGGCGCTGATGAAGTTTTAGCCAAAAAAATGCAAAATTTCGGGACTTATACAGGAATGGCGTTCCAAATTAAAGATGATTTGTTTGATTATCTTTCTAAAAATATTATTGGAAAACCAGTTGGAATTGACATTAAAGAGCAAAAGATGACTTTGCCGCTTATTCATACTCTGAAAACGGCGAATGAAGCTGATAGAAAGTACTATTTCAATACTATTAAAAGATATAATAACGACAAAAAACGCGTAAAAGAGCTGATAGAATTTGTGAAAAAATCTGGAGGATTGGATTATGCAATTGGGGTGATGAAAGATTTTCAGCAAAAAGCAAAAAATATCCTTGCAGAATTCCCTGATTCTGATGCGAAACATTCTCTTAATTTGATGCTTGATTACGTTATAGAGAGGAAGTTTTAATATTTTCCTTCATCATTTTAATGAAGTACGAAGGTTTAATCTCAAATTTTCTTTGGAAGTTGTCAGAGAAGTTTACCGCATTCGTGAAACCAGCCAGAGATGCTAGATTTTTGATGTCATAGTTTAAATAGGTAGCATCGTTTTTCAGTAGTTCTATAATGTAGTCGATTCTTAGATCATTAATATAATAGTTGAATGTACACATTAATGATTTTAGAAAGATAAGGTATATTAGTGTTAAATTCTTCACTTAAAAGTCTCAATGACATCTGATTATCTGTAAACCTAAGTTCTTCTTCAAATTTATCTAGCTGTTGCAAAATATTTTGAACTAAAATAGGATTAAGTCCAGGTATTTTGTTGTAAAACTCCAGTTCAGAAGAATTTTTAGGAGCAGTAATTTTTATTTTGTCAGTTATATTAAGAGTTTTTGGATTTAGATCATCTTCCTGTTTTGATTCTACTTCTGCAAGAGTCTCTATTTTTTCTAAAATAGGTTTCTGTGAGATAATTTCTTCAAATTTTTCTTTGTATTTTTTTTGTAAAGAGTTATAACGATTCCAATAGAATAATGATGCAAGAATTGTTATTAATAATATTGAACTTATTATAGTTCTTTGATTTTTTAGAGAACTTTCAATTTTGTTCTTTTCATTTATGAGTTTTTGAGTTTTTGAGTGTCATATTCTTTATTGATCATAGAGAATAGGTACTTATAATTTTTTTCATAATTTTTATCAAGAGACATTAAGGTGTTGATATATTTTAATTGCTTATCTCTATTGCCAATGGAGTCATCTCAGAGCAGCGGAGGAGATTTTTTAAAGACATCATCACAATTATTCATACATTCATATTAATTAAGTTGAGCTTAACACAGTATTTCACTTGAAATATTGTGTTTTGTTTTGTAATTGAAAAATAATCAAAAAAATCAATTTATTTTATCAATTCCATAATTTTATTATCTTTGTAAAAATCCTTATCCAAGATATGCAAACTACTTATATCGAAACACAAACAGTTTCTTTTCAAGATTTTAAGAATCAAATATTAGCAGACTATAAACTAGGTAGAATTTCTCGTGAAATGTCTTACATGGCAAGGAGAGAAGTTTTAACAGGTAAAGCTAAGTTCG
Source organism: Cloacibacterium sp. (assembly GCA_046296655.1). Classification (GTDB taxonomy): domain Bacteria; phylum Bacteroidota; class Bacteroidia; order Flavobacteriales; family Weeksellaceae; genus Cloacibacterium. Next base: position 106,657 of record JBKBLE010000001.1, read on the forward strand.
GGATTGTAGGTGATGGTAAAGAACTACCTCAATTAGCTATGGCAAAAGTTTTTAGAAATGGAGATTTTAGAAGTGGTTATTACAGAGACCAAACTTTCGCATTAGCAGTTGGTGCTTTATCAGTAGAGAGTTTCTTTGCACAATTATATGCAGATACTTCTGTAGAAAGAGAACCTGCTTCAGCTGGAAGACAAATGAATGGTCACTTTGCAACACGCAGTTTAAATGAAGATGGAACTTGGAAAGATTTAACTCAAATTAAAAATATATCATCAGATATTTCGACAACTGCAGGACAAATGCCTAGACTTCTAGGTTTGGCTCAAGCTTCAAAGGTTTACAAATCGGTAAAATTTCACGGTTCAGAAAAATTCAGCAATAATGGAAACGAAGTTGCTTTCGGAACCATCGGTGATGCGTCTACTGCAGAAGGTCATTTCTGGGAAACTTTGAACGCAGCTTGTGCTTTGCAAGTTCCTATGATTTTATCCATTTGGGATGATGGTTACGGAATTTCTGTTCCTACTCATGACCAAAGAGCAAAAGAAGACATGGCAGAAATGCTTTCTGGTTTTCAAAGAAAAAAAGGAAAAACAGAAGGTTGCGAAATTATTCAAGTAAAAGCTTGGGATTATCCTGCACTTATTGATGCTTATGCAAGAGCAGAGCATTTTGCCAGAACAGAGTCCGTACCTGTAGTAATTCACGTAACAGATGTTACACAACCTCAAGGTCACTCTACATCTGGTTCTCACGAAAGATATAAATCTGAAGAAAGATTAAAATGGGAAGCAGATTTCGACTGCTTAGAAAAATTTAAAGAATGGATTCTTAATTATTCTATTGAAATTGAAGGCAAAGAAGAAATTTTAGCTACAGTAGAAGAACTTGAAAATATAGAAAAAGAAGCGAAAAAAATAGCAAAAGACGGTCAGAAAAAGGCTTGGGATAATTATAGAAATTCTATAGAAGTTATTAAAAATGAGGTGCTTCCATTAGTAGAGAATCTAAAATCTCAGAATAGCGAAGTAGAAGCAGAACTGCAAAAATTCGGTTCTTTGATTTCTTATGCTAAAAAGGATGTATTCAGTTTGATGAGAAAAGTTTTGCTTTTGACTAGAACTCATCAATCTACTGAAAGACAATGGCTTGCTTCTAAATATCAACAGCTTTTAGCGCAAGAAAAAGATAATTATTCATCACACTTGTATTCAGAATCTGAATGGAAATCTACCAATGTAAAAGAAGTAAAACCAGTTTACTCAGAAAATTCTGAAATGGTAGATGGAAGAGTAGTGGTAAGAAATAATTTTGATAAAATCTTTGAAAAATATCCTGAAACTTTGGTTTTCGGTGAAGATGCAGGAAATATTGGTGATGTAAACCAAGGTTTAGAGGGACTTCAAGAAAAATATGGAAAAGTAAGAGTAGCAGATACTGGTATTAGAGAAGCTACAATTTTGGGACAAGGAATTGGTATGGCAATGCGTGGACTTCGTCCGATTGCAGAAATTCAGTATTTAGACTATATTTTATACTGTTTACAAGGAATTAGTGATGATCTGGCAACACTTCATTACAGAACAAAAGGTGGACAAAAAGCACCAGTTATCATCAGAACTCGTGGTCATAGATTAGAAGGAATTTGGCACTCTGGTTCACCAATGGCGGGAATTATTAACCTAGTAAGAGGTGTTAATGTTTTGGTTCCTAGAAATTTAACTAAAGCAGCAGGTTTTTATAACACGATGCTTCAGAGTGATGAACCCGCAATTATTGTAGAAACGCTCAATGGTTATAGACTAAAAGAAAAACAACCGGATAATTTAGGTGAATTCACCGTTCCTGTTGGAAAAATTGAAGTAACTAAAGAAGGAAAAGATGTTACTTTAGTAACTTATGGTTCTACTTGGAGATTGGTAATGGAAGCTGCCGAAGAATTAGAAAAATTAGGGATTTCTGCGGAAGTTATTGATATTCAGTCTCTAATTCCATTTGATATTTCACATGAAATTGCAGAAAGCGTGAAGAAAACCAATCGTTTAGTGATTATAGATGAAGACGTAGAAGGCGGAACTTCTGCATTTATTCTTCAGCAAATTGTAGAAAAACAAAAAGCATTCAGATATTTGGATTCGGCTCCGTTAACGATTACAGCAAATGATCACCGACCAGCTTATGCAAGTGATGGAGATTATTTCTCAAAACCATCTGTAGATGATATGGTAGAGAAAATATATGCAGTTTTTCATGAAGTGAATCCAATTCAATTTCCAAAAATTTAAAAAATGAAAATTTTATTTGTAATTATAGCAGCTTTTACGCTTTCGAGTTGTGCTGTGGCAAAAATCCAAGATTGCCCAGAAGAAAAAATCATCAATAGAATGCCTACAATCATAGATGGAAATGCTCCCAAAATTCCAAATGAATATTACATTTACAAAGGAGAAAGAAGAGAAATCAAGGAATTTGATGCAGCTTGGATAGAGAAAAACTGCCCGAATATAAAAGTACAAGAAGTTTATTAAGTTAAATAAAGAAACAACTCTTATCAGGAGTTGTTTTTTTTTCAAAAAATCATATTTATATCATAGTAAAACCCGAATTTTCTGAAAAATTCCGTAAATTCGCAAAAATTTAATCTCGAAATGAATTACGATATTATTGTTATAGGTTCTGGACCTGGTGGTTACGTAACCGCAATTAGAGCATCACAATTAGGTTTTAAAACGGCTATCATAGAAAAAGAAAATCTAGGTGGTATTTGTTTAAACTGGGGGTGTATTCCTACCAAAGCATTACTTAAATCTGCTCAAGTTTTTAACTATATAAAACACGCCGAAGATTACGGTCTTAATAAAGTAGAGGGAAGTTTTGATTTTCCTAATGTAATTGCTAGAAGTAGAGGAGTTGCTACTAAAATGAGTGGCGGAATTTCTTTCTTGATGAAGAAAAATAAAATTGACGTTATCATGGGAACTGCCAAAGTTCAAAAAGGCAAAAAAGTTTCGGTAACAGATAAAGAAGGAAAAGTTTCTGAATATTCAGCAAATCATATTATCATTGCAACGGGAGCTCGTTCTAGAGAATTGCCGAATCTTCCACAAGATGGAGTAAAAGTAATTGGTTACAGACAAGCTTTGTCTTTACCAACTCAACCGAAATCTATGATTGTAGTAGGTTCTGGAGCAATCGGAGTAGAGTTTGCAGATTTTTATAATACAATGGGAACTAAAGTGACGATTGTAGAATTTATGCCAAATATCGTTCCTGTAGAAGATGAAGAAATTTCTAAGCACTTAGAAAAATCTCTTAAAAAATCTGGAATTGATATCATGACCAATGCGTCTGTAGAATCTGTAGATACTTCTGGAAACGGTGTTAAAGCCAATGTAAAAACCAAAGATGGAAACATTACACTAGAAGCAGATATTCTACTTTCGGCAGTTGGTATTACTGCAAATATTGAAAACATTGGACTTGAAGAAGTAGGAATTGCTACAGATAAAGGTAGAGTATTGGTAAATGAATGGTACCAAACTTCTGTTCCTGGTTATTATGCAATTGGTGATATAATTCCTACTCAAGCTTTGGCTCACGTAGCATCAGCAGAAGGAATTACTTGTGTAGAAAAAATCAAAGGAATGCACGTAGAAACAATTGACTACGGAAATATTCCTGGTTGTACTTACTGTCATCCAGAAATTGCATCTGTTGGTTTAACTGAAAAACAAGCTAAAGAAAAAGGATACGAAATTAAAGTTGGTAAATTCCCACTTTCTGCATCTGGTAAAGCTACCGCAAATGGTAATACAGATGGTTTCATCAAAGTAATTTTTGATGCAAAATACGGAGAATGGTTAGGTTGCCACATGATTGGTGACGGTGTTACAGATATGATAGCAGAAGTGGTGGTTGCTAGAAAATTAGAAACTACTGGTCACGAAATCATCAAATCTATTCACCCGCATCCAACTGTTTCTGAAGCAATTATGGAAGCAGTAGCTGCTGCTTACGGAGAAGTGATTCACATCTAATATTTATCTAATAAATACAAAAAAACCACAGTATTTGCTGTGGTTTTTTTAATTTTAACAAATGAAACTAATAATAATATGAAGAAAGAAATCGGGTTAGTACTTTCAGGTGGTGGAACTAAGGGAATTGCAGAAGCTGGCGCACTAAAATTTTTAGAAGAAAAAAATATTTTTCCAGAAGTCATTGCAGGAACGAGTGCTGGTGCAATTGTTGGTGGATTATATTCTTTTGGAAAATCTCCTGATGAGATTTTAGAATTTTTTAAATCGGTTTATTTTTTCAATTGGAAACATTTTACGCTTACTAAACCGGGAATTATCAATTCTGAAGTTTTTAGATTGTACTTGAAACCCATTATTGGAGAAATTAAAATTAAAGATTTAAAATTAGAATTGCTCATTACTGCTACTGATTTGGTTCAAGGCGTTACGCACGTTTTTGATGGAGACACTTATTTGCTTGATGCGATTATAGCTTCATGTTCGGTTCCAGGTTTGACCAGTCCTTTTCAAAAAGATGGAATGTTATTAAGTGATGGCGGAATTTTGAATAATTTTCCTTCAAATCTCATCAGAGAGAAATGTGAAAAACTAATTGGAGTATATGTTTCGCCACTTCAAGATATTGAAGGCAAAAAGCTCAACAGTATCAAAGCGGTTTCTACCAGAGCTTATGAATTGCTGAGCCATAGTGTAGAAAAACATAAATTCAAAGATTGTGATTGGTTTATTTCTCCCAAAGAGTTATCTAATTATGGAATGTTCGAGAGGAATAAAGCCAGAATGAACGAAATCTTTAAATTAGGTTACGACGAAGCAGTAAAAACTTTCCCCGAAAATTTTTAGTATTTTCTAAAAAACATATTTCGAATAGACTAAAACTCCTGTAATTAAGGAAAGTAGAGTAGCTGTTACCACACTAGCGGCTGCTAAATCTTTGATTAAGCCTATTTTTTCATTGAAATGAGGTTCTATGAAATCACAAATTTTTTCAATGGCTGTATTGATGATTTCTGCAATGAGAACCAAAAAACAAACGATAAAAATTAAAACAGCATCTGTAGAATTTAATTGAAAATAAACCATTAAAAATAAATTAATGACAAGTGCTAAAACTTCTAACTGAAAGTTTCTTTCGGTTTTTAGCATCCAAAAAAGTCCTTTGAAAGCATAATAAACACTTTTGTAAAACGGAGGTCTTTTCATTACCAATTTTTATCAACCATGTAAATAAGTTGTGTCATAACCACAGCTCCCAACAATAATTCTCTGCGATTTACTTTCTCGAAAGTGTCTTCTGGAGTATGATGAATGTCAAAATATCTTTGTGAATCTGTTACCAATCCAGATGCAGGAATTTTAAGTTCTCTCAATGGTTCTATGTCTACGCCAGAATGATCTCCTGCAAATTCATAAATTCCGTATGGGTTAAAAAGTTTTTCCCAAGATTTCATAGATTTGGCTTTATCAGGATGCATTCCTAAACTAAAACTTCTCGGCGTAAAACCTCCACTGTCACTTTCTAAGGCAAAAACGTGCGGTTCTTCTGATTTTTTTACCGTTTCCATGTACGTTTTTCCACCTCTTACACCATTTTCTTCATTGGCAAAACAAACAACTCTTATGGTATGATTATTTTTGAGTTTTAAATTTTTGAAAGTTCTCAGCACTTCTATACTTTGTACAATTCCAGCACCATCATCATGAGCGCCTTCACCTACATCCCAAGAATCAAGATGTGCGCCAACTACAATAACTTTTTCGTCTGATTTTCCTTTGATTTCGCCAATGACAGATTTGGTCATCATTTGTCCATTCATTCCGCAATTAGAATTGAGAACGGCTTGAACTTTTTGTTTTTTGAGTAAAATTTCTTCTAAATAATCCGCAGACTCTGCACCGATTGCAACGGCAGGAATTTTAGGAATTCCATCTTCGTAACGAGTAGAACCAGTATGAGGAACATCGTCAAAAGAAGAAGTAAGTGAACGAATAATTACGGCTTTTCCGCCTTTTTTTGCTACTTCAGATGGAGTAACTCTTCTGTATTTTCCAGCATCTCCGTAGGCTTGTCCAGTTACCACAAACTCTTGTTTAAAGGCATAGTTGAAAAACACAATTTTATCTTTTACAGCATAATCTGGTAATTTTTCGAAATCTTCTAAAGTTTTTACTAAAATCACTTCGCCTTCCAAATCTTTACCTTTGGTTCCTTCGGAATTGCCTAAAGAAAGCATCTTTACTTCTTTCCATTTTCCGTGATTCACTCTTAATTTTAAAGATTCATCACCACGAGTCCAAACGTTTACCATTACAGGTTGAAACCAAACTTGGTCTGCACCAGCTTCTAGCAGTTTTTTCATCGCCCAGTCTGCAGATTTTTCGTAATTACTGCTTCCAGATAATCTATTGCCAATGTCTTTGGTTAATTCTCTTAGGTCTTCGTAAGATTTACCATTGACCAAAATTTCGTCTGAAATTTTCTTGAATTGAAGAGAATCTTGTTTGAAATTTTGAGACCAAAAAAATCCGCCCAAAAAGAGCGGAAGTATGTAAAATAGTTTCTTCATGTTCTGATTTCTTTTTGGAAATCTAAAAGTACTATTTTTTTGTAATAAATCAAGAAAAATTACCAATCCATGTCGTACATTAACAGTGCAGTAACCAATTTTGGCTCTATGTAAGTACATTTTGGAGGCATTTGTAAATTCTGATTTGCCAGTTTGGTAATATCATTAAAACTTACTGGGAACAATCCAAAGCCAACGGAATAATCGCCAGAATCTACTTGTTCTTTAAGTTTGATAATTCCTTCAATATTAGAATTTCCTTTTACAAAATTCATTCTGCTGTTTTCTTCTTCCTCATAATCATTAATCCCAAGAATAGGTTTGAAGATATATTTGTCTAATAAATGATGGTCTACATTATCTAATCCTTGGTCTAAATCTCTGAGATTATGTTTTACGTGCAGTGAATAGAATTTACCGCCTAAATACATAGAAATGTGGAATTTCTGTGAAGGATAGTAAGCGTTTTCACCTTTTTCGTGGATAAGGAAGTTCTCTGATACTTTTTGTAAAAATTCTTCTTCAGAATTTCCGTTTAAATCTTTTACAACTCTGTTATAGTCATTAATTTTAATCGATTGACTAGAAACAATAAAGCTGAAAACAAAATTATAAGGTTCATTGCCATTATGTCTTTTGTTTTTTTCTTTGTGTTTTTGAGCGCATAAAGCTGCAGAAGCTATTCTGTGGTGACCATCTGCTACATAAAAAGAATCAATTTGGTCTATTACTTCTTTAAATTGCTGAAGTTTTAGACGATTGTCTATTCTCCACACTTTGTGTCTTACTCCAGTTTCGTCTGTATGATTAATAATGGGAACGTTTTTTTCTTCGTGATTCATCAGTAATTCTATCTTAGAATTAGCTTGATAGGTAAGAAGAACTGGTTCTGCTTGAAGTGAAACTTTTTCTAAGAAATGAGCGAGTTTTTCTTTTTTATAGGTAAGGGTAGATTCATGTTTTTTGATTTTTCCGTTCCAGAAATCTTCTACACTTGTCAATCCTAATAATCCTCTGAAAACAGATTTATTGGGTAAAATTTGTTCATACAAATAATAAGAAGAGCTGTCTTGAAGAAGTTTATTGTCGCCCAACATTTCTTCGTAATTGCTTCTTACTTTTCGTAGATTTCTATCAACATCTTTCGATTTGCTGCATACATATGGTTTAATCATCTGTATGTAAGAAGAGTCTTCCGTCGCTTTTTTATTGATTTCTTCCTGCGTAAAATTATCCAAAGGTTGAGTTGGGAATTTATCAATATAATCAGGGTGCGGTCTAACTCCTCTAAATGGTTTAAAAACTGGCATGTTCTACGTTTAATTAATTTGAGGTTTTATATAGTTTAATTTTTTAAATTTTGCGAATATAATAAATTTTTAAATTATAATTGAATGTCCGTTTAGTGTCATAAAGCACTAAATTTTATGGTTTAGAAAAATTTGACTAAAGTAACTGATTGATTTTCAATAATATTTAATTTTTATAAATCTTCAAAATTGTTTCAAAATTGCAATTATGCTTTAAAACGGACATTCAATAAATTATATAAGTTTTTGTAAGTCAATAATTTGTTGTGCTAATTCTGTTCCTATTCTTTCTTGGGCTTCTAAAGTGCTTCCACCAACATGCGGAGAAAGCGAAGGATGCATCAGAATCTGAATTTCTGGTTTTGGTTCGGTTTCGAAAACATCTAAAGCGGCTCCTGCAACTTTTTTATTTTCTATATAATCTATGAGTGTTACTTCATTGATTACACCGCCTTTTGCAGTATTTACAATGAAAACGCCATCTTTCATCATTTCAAATTCTGGCGTATCTATAATATATTCAGTAGTTTCCGAAGTATTGATGCTGATGAAATCTGCTTCTTTTAGAAACGTTTCCATATCTTGAATAGAAGTGAATTCAAAATCAATAGTTCTTCCGTCAAAAAATTCTAAAGAAATGGTATCTGTTTTAGGTTTTCTGCTGTAGAAAATAATTTTCATTCCAAGACCTATTCCTATTTTAGCAACTTCTTTTCCGATGTTACCAAAACCCATGATTCCTAGCGTTTTGCCTGAAAGTTCTGTTGCTTTTTCGTAAGATTTTTTGAGAAACGCAAATTTAGTATCACCTTCTAAAGGCATATTTCTATTAGAATCGTGCAAAAATCTAATCAAAGTCAAAAAATGCGCAAAAACCAATTCGGCTACGGATTTAGCAAAAGCGTTGGGAGTATTAATGACGAAGATTCCTTTTGATTTGGCGTATTCTACCTCTATATTATCCATTGATTCGCCACCTTTTCCTATGATTTTTAAACTCGGACAAGCGTCTATAAGTTCTTTAGTTACTTGTGTAGCGTTTTTTACCAATAAAACTTCTACTTGATTTTCATTGATAAAAGGAATGAGGTGTTCCTGAGAAACTCTGTTGTCAAGAAGATTTAATCCAGCTTCTTTCAAAACTTTTTCTCCAGAATTTGAAATACCGTCGTTTGCTAAAATTTTCATATTTTTCTTTAGATTTTAAATAGATTTCATAACATCTACCAAAACCTGTACACTTTCTATTGGTAATGCATTGTAAAGACTTGCTCTGTAACCACCTAAACTTCTGTGTCCGTTTAATCCATTGATTCCAGCAGCTTTGCAAGCGTTGTCAAAAGCTTCTTTTTTAGATTCGTCTGTAATTTTGAATGAAACATTCATTAAGCTTCTATCTTCTGGAACGCAGAAACATTCGAATAATGGATTTCTGTCTATTTCATCGTAAAGAAGTTTCGCTTTAGCAATATTTCTTTCTTCTGCAGCAGCTATTCCGCCATTATTTTCTAACCATTGTAGGGTAAGAAGTGAAGCGTACACTGCAAAAACTGGTGGTGTATTAAACATAGATTCTTTCGCTATATGTTGAGCGTAATCTAAGTATGAAGGAATAACTCTTCCTGATTTTCCTAGAATTTCTTTTTTTACCACCACTAGAGTCGTTCCAGCTGGTCCCAAATTTTTTTGAGCACTTGCATAGATTAGGTCAAATTTAGAATAGTCTATCACTCTAGAGAAAATATCCGAACTCATGTCAGAAACCATTAACGTATTGGCTTTTGGGAAATCTTTGATTTGAGTTCCATAGATGGTATTGTTAGAAGTGCAGTGGAAATAATCGTATTCTGCACCTACTTCTTCAATTTTTGGAATGTAAGAATAATTTTCTTCCTTAGAAGAACCGATTACATCTACTGTTCCTAATTTTTTGGCTTCTTTAATTGCATTGGCAGCCCAGTTTCCAGAATCTAAATAAGCAGCTTTACCGTTTTCTTTCATTAGGTTAAAAGGAACCATCGCAAATTGTAAACTTGCACCTCCACCTAAAAATAATACTTCATAGTCATCATTAAGATTCATCAATCTTTTTACGATGGCTCTGGCTTCGTCCATTACTGCGATAAAATCTTTGCTACGGTGAGAAATTTCTAAGATAGAAAGTCCCATTCCGTTAAAGTCTAAAATCGCTTCTGCTGATTTTTGGAAAACTTCTTGAGGGAGAATGCAAGGTCCTGCACTGAAATTATGTTTTTTCATATTTTTATTGAGAATAATTGTAAATTTATTGAAACAAAAAATCCCGCTCATGCAGAATGAAGCGGGATTTTTTTAATTTTTATTCGCCGTGTAAAAATGCTTTTTTACCTAAAAGTTCTGCGTCTGTTTCTACATGGTTGTCATCTGGAACACAACAGTCTACCGGACAAACCGCTGCGCATTGTGGTTCTTCGTGGAAACCTTTACACTCGGTACATTTATCTGGAACAATGTAGTAAACATCATCACTTATAGGTCTTTGAGGCGCATTAGCATCTATTGTTAAACCTGATTTTAAAGTTACGGTTCCTTTTAAACTGGTTCCGTCTGAAGCTTTCCAGTCTACAGCTCCTTCATAAATCGCGTTATTAGGGCATTCTGGTTCGCAAGCTCCACAATTAATACATTCGTCTGTTATTATAATAGCCATTGCTAGGTATTTTTTTTAAATTTGCACAAAATTAGTAAATTTCAGTTGATTTGGAAAAGTTTTGCATGGTAAAACTTATCTTTTTTGAGGTAATTTTTAATAATATGTGCAAAAATAATAGGATTAAATAAATAAAATGAAACAAGATCTCAAAATACAGGGTTTAAGTAAATTAGGACATTATCTTCATCAGTTTTTACAAAAATCAGAAGTTGATTATACTCATGATGAGCAAGAATTAGCTGCATTGATGAGACGAAGCGAGGTAGAAAACCCTTGGTTTACTCAAGAAAACATAAGATTTTGTTTTAAAAATTGGGCAGATATTTTAACCGAAGAAAATATAAAAAATTGGCTTTCAGGATACAAAGTTTCTCAACTGTCTAAAAAAGTAGGATTGATTTTGGCGGGGAATATTCCTTTGGTAGGCTTTCATGACGTGATGTGTGTGATTCTAAGCAATCATATTCCGTTGATTAAGCTTTCTTCTAAAGACAGACTTCTTTTGCCTTTCTTTTTGAAAAAATGGGGTGAATTTTCTGAGTGGAATTTAGAGTTTCAAATCGTAGAAAGATTGACAGAATATGATGCGGTAATTGCTACAGGAAGTAATAATACAGCGAGATATTTAGAATATTATTTTAAAGATGCTTTGTCTATTATCAGAAAAAACAGAACTTCTGTGGCAGTAATTAAAGGAGATGAAACTGATGAAGAATTGCAATTATTGGCAGAAGATATTTTCAGATATTTTGGCTTGGGTTGTAGAAATGTAACGAGACTACTTATGCCGAAAGATTATGAATTAAGCAGGCTTTTTGAAAACTTTTTAGGTTTTAAAGACGTGATTAATCATCACAAGTATGCTAACAACTATGATTATAACAAAGCAGTTTATCTCTTGAATCAAGAGAATTTTTGGGATAATAATTTTGTAATGCTCAAAGAAGATAGCGCACTATTTTCGCCGCTTTCTGTGCTTAATTTCAGCAGATACGAAAGTGTAGAAGAAGTTCATGCTTTTCTCGTGGAAAATGAATCAAATATTCAGTGTGTGGTAGCAAAACCAGAACTGGGAATAGAAAATTCTGTAAACTTCGGTGAGGCGCAAAATCCTAGTCTAAATACTTATGCAGATAATATTGATACGATGGCTTTTTTAAGTGTTGTTTAGTAAAAATAATTACAAATAATAAATTAAAAAATCCAGATTATTTAAAATCTGGATTTTTTTTTTTCAATTCTGTTTTGAAAATCATCACGTTTTCCCCGAATTTTCGAGCGATTATTTCAGAAAGGTTGTAGAGTTCCGTTTCTGTGAATTCTTGTCTTTTTTCATCACTTTCGAAGATGAGAAGGAGATTAGTGTTCTTGCCTTCGGTAAGCATTTCGGTATTTACTTCAGAAAGAATGTATTTTTCTACGTCTATAAAGTTTTCAATTAAACTCATCAATTCATTCTCTAAATACTGTTCCCAAGTCTGCAATTGGCTTTCTACGGTGTGGAATGTTATGCTTAAAATGCTCATTTTTCTTATTTTTGGAAATTATTTTGCAAAAATACTCAAAAATGACAAAAGGAATTCTTACCGTTCTACTTTTATTGATTTCTAATATTTTCATGACGTTTGCGTGGTATGGTCATCTCAAATTCCAAGAATGGGGTTGGATGAAAAAATCTGTGCTTTGGTCGGTTATTCTCATCAGTTGGGGATTTGCCTTGTTTGAGTACATCTTTCAAGTTCCAGCCAATAGAATTGGTTTTAGAGAAAATGGAGGTCCTTTTACATTATTTCAGTTGAAAATTATACAAGAAGTAGTTGCATTGGTTGTTTTTACCGTATTTGCAGTGTTTTTCTTTAAAAATGAATCGTTTAAATGGAATCATTTAGCGGCTTTTGTCTGTTTGGTTTCGGCGGTTTATTTTGTTTTCAAAAAATGATAGATATTAGCTTATTTGTGGATAACAAATTGTGAATTTCCGTCAATTTTTTTCGGCATTTTTTCGTATATTCGTGCATTATTTAAAATTGAAAAATTTAGGAATCAGCTTATTTTGTCAAAAGTCTGATTTTCAAATAATTAAAAAATAAAGTATGCATAAAGAAGGAGAAAGACTAATTCCTATCAACATCGTTGATGAAATGAAATCCTCTTACATTGATTACTCAATGTCGGTAATTGTTTCCAGAGCGTTACCAGATGTAAGAGACGGCTTAAAACCTGTTCACAGAAGAGTTTTATACGGGATGTATGGTTTGGGCGTTTTTTCGAACAGAAAATATTTAAAATCTGCAAGAATTGTAGGGGATGTTTTAGGTAAATATCACCCTCATGGAGATTCTTCAGTTTATGAAGCGATGGTAAGAATGGCGCAACCATGGAGTTTGCGTTATCCGCAAGTAGATGGTCAAGGTAACTTCGGTTCTATGGACGGAGATCCACCAGCTGCAATGCGTTACACCGAAGCGAGATTAAAGAAAATTTCAGACGAAATTCTTTCTGATTTAGATAAAGAAACGGTAGATTTTCAAAATAACTTTGATGATTCATTAACTGAGCCAAAAGTTCTTCCTACCAAAATTCCTAATCTTTTGGTAAATGGTACTTCTGGGATTGCTGTAGGTATGGCTACCAATATGGCGCCACATAACTTATCTGAAGCTGTAGATGCTATCTGTGCCTATATTGACAATAGAGAAATTACTATTGATGAACTGATGAAGCATATTATTGCTCCAGATTTCCCAACTGGTGGTATTATTTATGGTTATGAAGGGGTAAGAGATGCTTTCCATACAGGAAGAGGAAGAATTGTGCTTCGTGCTAAAGTTAGTTTTGAGGAAATAGGTAATAGAAATGCCATCATCGTTACCGAAATTCCTTACCAAGTCAATAAAGCAGAAATGATTGCCAGAACTGCAGAATTGGTAAAAGATGAAAAAATTCCTGGAATTTACGAAATCAGAGACGAGTCTGACAGAAACGGTCTTAGAGTAGTTTATGAATTAAAGAATGACGCGATTCCAAATGTTGTTCTTAACTTATTGTATAAATATACTGCTTTACAAACTTCTTTCTCTGTTAATAATATCGCTTTAGTTCATGGTAGACCAGAACAATTAAATCTTAAAGATATTATTCATCATTTCGTAGATCACCGTCACGAAGTGATTGTGAGAAGAACAGAATATGAGCTGAAAAAAGCGAAAGAAAGAGCGCATATTTTAGAAGGTTTTATGAAGGTAATTGGTTCGCAAGAATCCCTTGATAAAGCCATTGCCATTATTCGTCATTCTGCAAATCCGCAAGAAGCAAAAGAAGGATTAATTGCAGAATTTGAACTTTCAGAAATTCAAGCTCAAGCGATTCTAGATTTACGTCTTGCTCGTTTAACAGGAATGGAGCTTGACAAAATTAGAGCTGAATATGAAGAAATTATGGCTTTAATTAAAGATTTGGAAGATATCTTGACCAATGAACCAAGAAGATACCAAATCATCAAAGACGAATTGCTAGAAATTAAAGAAAAATACGGTGACGAAAGACGTACAGAAATAGATTACTCAGGTGGAGAAATGTCTATAGAAGACTTAATTCCAGACGAAAAAGTAGTTCTTACCATTTCTCACGCTGGTTACATTAAGAGAACGCCACTTTCTGAATATAAAGTTCAAAGTAGAGGTGGGGTTGGTAACAAAGCTGCTACAACTAGAGATGCAGATTTCTTAGAATACATTGTTTCGGCAACGAATCACCAATACATGATGTTCTTTACCGAAAAAGGAAAATGTTACTGGTTAAGAGTTTTCGAAATTCCTGAAGGTTCTAAAACAGCGAAAGGAAGAGCGGTTCAGAATTTAATTAACATAGAACCAGATGATAAAATCAGAGCGTACATTAGAACCAATGATCTAAAAGATGTAGATTATGTAAATTCTATGTTTGTAGTAATGGTGACTAAAAATGGAATTATCAAGAAAACTCCTCTTGAACAATATTCTAGACCTAGAGTAAATGGTATTAATGCTATTGAAATTAGAGAAGATGACCAATTATTAGAAGCTAAATTAACTACTGGAACTTCTGAAATCATGATTGCGACTAAAGGTGGTAAATGTATCAGATTCCCAGAAGAAAAAGTAAGAGCAGTTGGTAGAAGTTCTATTGGAGTGCGTGGTATAGATTTATCTGATGGAGATGAGGTAATTGGCATGATTGTGGTAAATGATATTCATAATGAAACTGTTTTGGTCGTTTCGGAGAAAGGATATGGTAAACGTACCGCAGTAGAAGATTATAGAATTACCAATAGAGGTGGAAAAGGAGTAATCACGCTTAATATTACTGAAAAAACAGGAAATCTTATTGCGATTCAGTCAGTAACAGATGAAGATGGTTTGATGATTATAAATAAATCTGGAGTTGCCATCAGAATGGGAATGGACGACCTAAGAGTAATGGGTAGAAATACTCAAGGAGTAAGATTGATTAACTTGAAAAATAATGACGAGATTGCTGCTGTTGCTAAAGTGATGATGGACAAAGAAGTAGAAGAAGAAACTGAAGAGACAGTAGAAAATATCGACCAAGAAACTCAGAATCAAGCTCCTCTTGAATCTCAAGAAGATACATTAAATAAGAACGAAGAAGAATAGTATTATATTGAGGACAAGCCATAAACTTATCCTTTTTTAAAAATTTAATTTTTACATTATGAAAAAAATAATTTTAAGTGCAGCAGTTATTGCCTTTGGTTTTTCATTTGGACAAAAAAAAGAAATTTCAGCTGCTTTCAAAGCAATCGAAGCAAATGATACAGCTACTGCAAATGCGCAAATTAATGCTGCAGATGCAATTTTAGGTGGAAAAACTTACCTTTTAGAACCATCTGTTTTAGAGCAATATTATTATGCTAAAGGTCTTGGCCTTTTAAACTCAGGAAAAATTTCTGAAGGAGCAGAAGTATTAGCAAATATCTCTGCACTTGGAAAATCTAAAATTTATGTAGGTAAGAACGCAGAAAAACAAAAAGTGTATTATGTAGGAAAACAAGCTGCAGATGCATCTGGAGTGGCTAATCTTAAAGAAGAAACTTACACACCTACACTTGTAGGAAATCTTGGAGCAAAGATCAATCCACTTTTGACTAAAGCTAATGAAGAAGCTATGGCTGCTTATAACGCAAAAAACTATGAACTAGCAGGTCAAAAATTCTTAGCAGTAAATAATTTATTAGCTGCAGCAGGTAGTGAAGATAAACTATATAAATATTATGCAGGCGTATCTTATGCTCAAGGTCAAAAAAATGTAGAAGCTGCTAAGATTTATAAAGAGTTAATTAATGAAGGTTATACTGGTGTAAAAACGGAATATAAAGCTAAAAATAAAAAAACTGGTCAAATAGAAACTCTTGATAAAAACTCTTTTGAGCTTTATAAAAAAATGGGTGCAACTGGTGATTATACTGATTTTAAAACAGAAAACACTCCAAGTGTAGAACAAGAATTGTATGAAACGGCTGTAGCTTTAGAGATAGAAAACCAAAACTATGACTCAGCTTTAGCATTAATAGATAAAGGATTAGCTAAATTTCCAAAAAGTAGTAAATTAACAGAACAACAAGGTATTGTTTATTATAAATCTGGTAAAATGGATCAATTCATGGCTAACTTAAAAGACCAAGTTGCCAAAAATCCTAACGATAAAGTTTCTTGGTATAATTTAGGAGTTTTAGCAAGTAAAGATCCAAGTAAATTAGCTGAAGCAGAAGGATATTTCAAAAAATCTTTAGAAATTGACCCTAACTATGTGGAAGCTTTACAAGGTATGATTTATAATGTTTATGTAAATGGCGATGATAAAGCAATCGCAGCTATAGATGAAGCTAGAAAAGCTAAGAAAATGGATGTATTCAATAAATTAATGGCAGAAAGAAGAGCTAAATTAAGCAAGGCTATTCCTTATGCAGAGAAAATTTATTCTCTTAACCCTAAAGATCTAGAAATTGTATCTTTATTAAAAGGTTTATATCAAACTTCACATAATGATGCTAAATTCCAAGAAATGAAAGCAGTAGAAGCTGCTCTAAAAGCTGGAAAATAATTGATATTTCAATACATAAAAACAAAATCCCGAAGAAATTCGGGATTTATTTTTTTACCAATAGTTTCTCGCAAACCATTTTACTTAGAACTTCGGTTCTATCTGAAAACTCTATCTGCATAGAACCATCAAATTTCTCTATATTTTTAATTAAAATTTCTGTACCTAAAGCTAAATTTCTCTGGTTGAGGTAATTCAAAAAATCATCTGTAGAAATAGTCACAGAAGTAAGAATTACCATATCATTTACTTTGCACTCACTTAGTTTTTTAAGATTTTGTGTGATAATGACACCATCTTTGTCTGGAATAGGTTCACCATGAGGATCTATTTTTGGAAAATTGAGGATTTCATCCATCTTGTCAAAAAAATCTTCAGAGTGTACATGTTCTAATTGTTCTGCAATTTCGTGTACATTTTCCCAACCGAATCCCATTTTTTCAACCAAAAACATTTCTGTTAATCGGTGTTTTCTAACCACTATAGCCGCTTCTTTTCTTCCCAATTCTGTAACTTTTATTGGTTTATAATTCTCATAGATAACCCAATTTTTATCTGCAAATTTTTTCATCATGCTATTTACAGAAGGCATTTTGATTTGTAAAAATTTGCTTAATTCATTTACAGTAACCTGATTTTCAGAATCTAATAGATGAAATATGGCTTTTAAATAGTTTTCTTCGGTAAGGGAATTCATATTGTTAGATATAATATTTTTCAAATCTAACATTTTATTTTTACATAAAAAAACCTCCAATTGCTTGGAGGTAAAAACTAATAACCATGAAAACTCAAATTAAACATGAGAATCGTTACTAATATTGCAAATAACGTGCCAAAAGAAAATGGCTCTCTTTGAAATAAGTTTCTTTTGCAAAAGTACAAAAAAATCTTACATTTGCAAAAAATATTTTAAAAAAAAATTATGTCAGGTAACATTACATTTACAATGATTAAGCCAGATGCAGTTGCAGATGGGCACATTGGAGCAATTTTAGGGAAAATTGCAGAAGCTGGATTTAAATTCAAAGCATTAAAATTAACTCAACTTACAGTTGCAGATGCTAAAAAATTCTATGAAGTACACGCAGAAAGACCTTTCTACGGAGAATTAGTAGAATTTATGTCTTCTGGACCAATCGTAGCTGCGGTTTTAGAAAAAGAAAATGCAGTAGAAGATTTCAGAAAACTAATAGGTGCTACCAATCCTGCTGAAGCTGCAGAAGGGACTATTAGAAAGATGTTTGCAAGAAGCGTAGGTGAAAATGCAGTTCATGGTTCAGATTCTGATGAAAATGCTCTAATTGAAGCGCAATTCCATTTTTCTGGAAGAGAGATTTTCTAATCAAATAGTATTACCCAAAATTTATAAAAAAAGTTCGAGAATTTTCTCGAACTTTTTATTTTTTATCTTTTACATATTCATCTATGTCTGGTGAAGCATCTACTTTTGAAATAAAATTTATTGTTCCATATTTCTTAGAAACTCTATTGGCCCAATAAATTCCTAAAAAAATTCCTGAAATGACAAAAAATCCAAAAAGGAAATTACTGTTCAAGTAATATTGACACGCGTAACCAATTCCAATTCCTAAAATAGTTGGTGATGCAACTATTTTCAACCAAGAAATAGTATCAATGATGGTTTCAAAAAAAGATTTTTCATTTTTCATGATAATGGTGATTAGTTTTTTTTTAAATTAAACTTTTAACAGTTCAATTGTTCTTTCTGGATTTTCACTGGCAAAAACAGCATTTCCAGCCACCAAAACATCTGCACCTGCTTCGAAGAGTTTTGGAGCGTTTTCGGTATTTACGCCGCCGTCTATTTCAATAAGCGCTGTAGAATTATTCTCCAGAATCAATTCTTTGGTTTCTCTGATTTTCTTGTAGGTATTTTCTATAAATTTTTGTCCACCAAAGCCAGGATTTACGCTCATCAATAAAACCAAATCTACTTCGGTAATAATATCTTCTAATACCCAAACTGGAGTAGAAGGATTAAGTACTACACCAGCTTTTGCACCTTTGTCTTGAATGAAATTAATAGTTCTGTGAAGATGGGTACATGCTTCATAATGTACAGAAACTAAGTCTGCGCCGTAATTGATGAATTCTTCTACATATTTTTCAGGCTCTACAATCATAAGATGCACATCTACAAATTTTTTAGCGTGTTCCTGAATTGCTTTCATGACTGGGAAACCAAATGAAATATTCGGTACGAATCTTCCGTCCATCACGTCTACGTGAAACCAATCGGCTTGACTGCGGTTGATCATTTCTATATCTCGCTGTAAATTCCCAAAATCTGCAGATAAAACTGAAGGTGCAATAAGTTTTGTTTTCATTATAAATTGCTTTCTGCTGTCAGCTTTTAGCTTTCAGCTTAATTAATAAAATATTTTAAAATAAAAAAGATAGCTTTCGCTATCCTTTTGCTGTTTGCAGATAGCTGAAAGCCGTTTGCTAAATTATTTACCAAGGTAAGTCTTCAAGATTTTGCTTCTAGAGTTGTGTTTCAATCTCTTAATCGCTTTTTCTTTAATCTGTCTTACTCTTTCTCTCGTTAAGTCGAAAGTTTCACCTATTTCTTCTAGAGTCATAGGATGTTTTCCGTTGAGACCGAAGTATAATCTTACCAAATCTGCTTCTCTTGGAGTAAGCGTTTGTAAAGCTCTTTCAATCTCTATTTGTAGAGATTCTAGCATTAAGTCTTTATCTGGACTTGGAGATTCACCAGAACGTAAAACGTCATACAAATTAGAATCTTCTCCTTCTACTAATGGTGCGTCCATAGATAAGTGACGACCAGAGTTTTTCATAGATTCTTTAATATCTTCTTCGCTCATGTCTAGAACTTCTGCCAATTCTTCTGGTGAAGGTGGTCTTTCGTTTTCTTGTTCTAAGTGTGCGTAAGCTTTGTTGATTTTATTGATTGAACCAATTTTGTTCAAGGGTAATCTTACAATTCTAGATTGCTCAGCAAGAGCTTGCAAGATAGATTGTCTAATCCACCAAACTGCATAAGAAATAAATTTGAAACCTCTGGTTTCGTCATATCTTTTAGCAGCTTTCATTAGACCAAGGTTTCCTTCATTAATAAGGTCAGGAAGAGATAATCCTTGGTTTTGATATTGTTTTGATACAGACACCACGAAACGCAAGTTGGCTTTAATCAACTTTTCTAGAGCAGCTCTATCTCCGTTACGGATTCTTTGAGCGAGTTCTACTTCTTCGTCTGCTGTGATGAGTTCTACTTTACCAATTTCTTGCAAATATTTGTCAAGGGAAGCGGTTTCTCTATTGGTAACCTGTTTTGTAATTTTTAACTGTCTCATATCTTATTATACGTTCATTATAACGAAAAGGTTACACACTTTATTGAAAATAATGAAAAAATAGCTAAATTTTATAGAAAAAGCCAATAAATTGGGCGCCTTTTCCAGCTTTCGCCAGTCGCTATCTCAAAATCCAATCCTAATTTCCATATTTTTTGAGATGAGCTCCAACAATGGCTCAATCTGGGGCGCAGTTTCCGTATTTTATTAAACTTTTTGAATTAAGTTTTTCGATTTTTATGACCTAGGAAACGGAGGCGTTTGAAAATTTTGAAAAATTTTTGTAAAGAAATTTCCACTGTTTGAGTAAGTAAGGAAAAAGCTAGGGACGAGTTTTGGAAATTTTAGAAAATTATTTAAAATTTTAGCCGAGTTTCCAGTCCTGAATTTTTGGTTCTTTTGTTTCAAGACAAAAGAACATGTTAATTTTAAAATTAATATTGTAAGTATTAACAATCTTGCACTTTTTCCTTAATTTAGTCCTATGAAATATTCTTTTAAAAACGACTATTCAGAAGGTTGTCATCCCAGTATTTTAGAAGCGTTATTGCGTACTAATTTTTCTCAGCAAAATGGTTACGGTTTAGATGATTATTGTGCAGAAGCAGAAAAACTCATTCTTCAAAAAGCAAATGCACCTCATTCCAAAGTTCATTTTGTAAGTGGAGGAACTCAAGCGAATTTATTGGTGATTTCAGCAATTCTAAGACCTCACGAAAGTGTGGTTTCTGCAACTACTGGTCATATTTTCACCAATGAAGCTGGTGCGATAGAAGCAACAGGTCACAAAGTTCATGGCGTAGAAACTCCCGATGGAAAACTGAAACCAGAAGATATTCAGAAAGTGTTAGATGTTCATACCAATGTTCCTCATCAATTAAAACAAAAATTGGTTTATATTTCTAATTCTACCGAAATTGGAACGATTTATACCAAAAAAGAACTGGAAGATTTATCAAATTTTTGCAAAGAAAAAAATCTATATTTATTTATGGATGGTGCCAGATTAGGGCATGCTTTAACGGCAGAAAGCAATGATGTAACGCTAGAAGATGTAGCGAAGTTTACAGATGTTTTTTATCTTGGCGGAACCAAAAACGGAGCTTTATTAGGCGAAGCAATCATTATAAACAGACAAAGTTTGCAAGAAGAATTCGGGTTTCACATTAAGCAAAAAGGCGCAATGCTCGCGAAAGGAAGATTACTCGGGATTCAGTTTCAAGAGTTGATGAAAGACGATTTATATTGGGATTTAGCAAGACATGCCAATCAACAAGCCATGAAAATCAAGCAAACTTTCAAAGAAATAGGTTGTGAATTTTTGGCGGAAACAGACACCAATCAGATTTTCCCGATTTTAGAAAATTCACAAATTGAGAAACTTTCAGAACAGTTTGATTTTTATGTTTGGAAGAAAATAGATGCACAAAAATCTGCCATTAGAATTATTACTTCTTGGGCTACAGAAACCGAAGTGGTAGAACGTTTTTGTCAAGAAATTTTGAAATTAAAATAAATAAAACCCACTCTAAATAATGAAAAAACTTATACTTTCAGTTTTATTAATTCCTGCTGTTTTTTCGGCACAACAAACCGTTTCCAGAGATACAGAAATTGCGAATTATGTGTCTCAAGTAAGCGCAGATTCTTTAAAATCTCACATCAATAAATTGGTGAGTTTTGGTACTCGTCATACCATGAGTTCTACTACTGATGCTAAAAAAGGAATTGGTGCTGCTAGAAATTGGTTGCTTTCTAAATTTAAAAATTATGCTAAAAACTCTGATGGAAGAATGGAAGTTTTTCTACAAAGTCAAACCATTCAACCTGATGGAAAACGAATCAATCAACCAACAGATTTAGGAAATGCTATTGCTATTTTGCGTGGAACTGATCCTAATGATAAAAGAATTTTTATGATTGGCGGACATCTTGATTCCAGAGTTTCTGATGTGATGAATGCCAAAGATTTCGCACCTGGAGCAAATGACGACGGAAGCGGAGTAGGAGCCGTAATAGAATCTGCCAGAATTTTGAGCCAATCAAAATTTCCTGCAACTATAGTTTTTGTAGCGTTTTCTGGCGAAGAACAAGGTTTGTTAGGTGCCAAAATGCTTGCAGAAAAAGCAAAAAGCGAAAATTGGCAATTAGAAGCTTTGTTGAATAATGATATGATTGGGAATAATCTTTCCAGCGAAACCAATCTAATCAATGCCAATCAGTTAAGAGTCTTTTCGGAAGGTTTACCGCAATTTGATTTGGACAAAAAAGCGCAAGGAATTAGAAATTTAGGCTTAGAAAATGATGGAGAAGCCAGACAATTGGCAAGATACATTAAGGAAATTGGAGAGCGTTATGTGGATAATTTGGAAGTGAAACTCATTTACAGAAATGACAGATTTCTTCGTGGTGGCGATCATACTTCTTTCGTAAATCAAGGTTTTGCAGCGGTAAGATTGACTGAATTTAATGAAAATTACGACCATCAACATCAAGATATTAGAAAAGAAAATGGTAAGCAATTTGGAGATTTACCAGAATTTATGGATTTTGAATATTTCAAGAAAAATGTCGGGGTAAATGTTTCTGTTTTGGCAAATTTGGCAAAATCTCCTTCAAAACCAGAAAATGTAAAAATGGATGTAAAAGAATTGACCAATTTCACTACCATTCATTGGGAAAAACCAAAAAATGGAGAAGTTGCAGGTTATTACGTTCTTATGCGTGAAACCGATTTTTCTACTTGGCAAAAGAAATTTTTTACCAAAGAAAATTCTATAAAACTTCCATATTCTAAAGATAATTATTTCTTTGCAGTACAAGCGGTAAACAGTTCAGGAAACGAAAGTCTCATCGTAATTCCAAGTGTAAAATAATAGAAAAGTCCCGAAAATTTCGGGACTTTTTTGTGTTAACTTTTAAACGCAAAGATTATTATTGCTTTACAAAGATTTTAAGGAAGCAAAGAAAGTGAATAAATTCACTCTAGAAGCGTTCGCTTAATCAATTCCGTTTACGGAATAAGCTTTGCTCACTAAAAGAGATATTTTTTTTAAATTCTTTGCGTTTTAAAATCATAATTGCTTTTTGAAGCCCACTTCTTTTCTCCATTTTTTAAATTCTCCCGGAGACATTGTTCCTTGCGGTACTTCGGTTACTCTTTTGCTTTTAGATTTAGGTCTTTCTTTCACTTCCAGCGATTTCTTTTCTGTACCTCCATTGATGGAAATTTCTACCGTATATTTTCCAGGAGCGATATAAACATTGCCATCATCTGCTTTTTTAGACTTTTCAGTGGCATTTATGGTTAAATCATAATTGATGGTGTTAAATCCTTTGTCAGCAAGATGATTAATAGTTTTTACGGTTTCATTTTGAGCATTGATGATTTTAAGGACAGCGTTTCCTGCATTTTTAGTGTAAAATTCTATTGGGAAATTTTGCTTTTCAATTTCAGTGAAATTACTGTAAGATTTGCCCCAATTTTCTTTAAAGTTGATGTTTTCAACATCAAAAACGATTAAATCTTTAGCTAAATTTTCTGGCGTTAATTTTTGTAATTTCTTCACATCGGCAATGTAGATACTTCTTCCGTGAGTTGCTACAATCAATTCATTATCTCTGTGATGAACTTTCAAATCATGAACAGCAACGTTTGGAAGAGTAGCATTATTGGCAGACATAAACGTTTTTCCTCGGTCTAGAGAAATGTACAATCCGTTGTCCGTTCCTACATACAATAGATTTTCGTTGTTATGATCTTCTCTGATGACATTAATAGGTTCTGAAGGTAAATCTTCGCCAATTTTCTTCCAAGTTTTCCCGAAATCATCAGAACTGTAAAGCAATGCACGGAAATCATCTTCTCTGTAAGCATTTAAACTCAAATAAACTCTAGATTCTGAGAAAGAAGAAGGTTGCACCATAGACACCCAAAATCCTGGGAAATCGCCAATTTTTTGCCAAGAATTTCCACCGTCTTTGGTTACATTTACCAATCCATCATCACTTCCTGCATAGATTAATCCGAATTTTTTCGGACTTTCTTCCACTGTTGAAAGAGTAGAAAAAGGCACATTTTCTTGTTTGGTATTTCTGGTTAAGTCTCCAGAAATTTTTTGCCAAGTTTCGCCTTTGTCCATACTTCTGTAAACGCTTTGCGAAGCAAAATAAACGATGTCTTGATTGTGACGAGAAATCTGGAAAGGTGCTTCCCAATTGAAACGAAGTGGACTTTCGCCAATTTCTCTAGGAACTTCTAGATATTTTCTTTCATTGGTTTTTCTGTTAATTCTAAAATAATTTCCGAACTGAAAACCAGTATAAATAGTAGCATTATCCCTGAAATCTACACGAACTTGCATTCCGTCTCCTCCTAGGAGAAATTTGAAATTATCGCCGTTATCAAATTTTCCTTTTTTATAGTCAAATTTATTGCTTGATGGCCCAAACCAAACGCCGTTATCTTGCATTCCTCCATAAACATTGTAAGGTTTTTCTAAATCATAATCTACCGAATAAAACTGTGAAACGGGCAATGAATTGCAATGAATGTAAGAATTTCCATTGTCGTAAGAAATATTGATTCCGCCATCATTTCCATTGATGAAATGATGGTCATTTTTCGGGTTAAACCAAATAGAATGGTGGTCTGCGTGAACATTTGGAGAATCTATGGATTTGAATGATTTTCCGCCATTTTCTGAAACCAAAATCGGAACGCCTGCAATAATTATCTTATCTGGATTGGTAGGCGAAACCCAAATTTGCCCGAAATAATAACCATAAGTATAATATAAACCGTCTAGATTTTTTTCGTTGGTTTTTCTCCAAGATTTTCCGGCATCATCAGAACGGTAAACTTCAGCACCTTCAATTTCTATGTTGAATAAATCATCATTTCCATTATGCGTATAGTTGAAAATATCTTTTACCGTGATTTTATTTTCTCTGAGTGATTTCTTAAGGTTTTCTGAAGTGTATCTTTCAGGGAAACGTTCTCCATCAAGGTATTCATTAACCGTTTTATCATCTAAAGCCAAGAATTCTTCTTTGGTAATTTTTTGCATTTTGGATTTGTCCAAAGATTTTTCTGTTTTTTCTTCTTTTGTAGTTGAAGCAGGTCTTGTTTTTTGATTATCAACAATTGCGTAAATAATATTTGGATTTTTTGGGAAAATTGAAAGTCCGATTCTTCCTACGTTTTCGTCTGCTGGAAAGCCAGTATCTTTGGTTGAAATTTTTTGCCAAGATTCACCACCATCATTTGATTTGAAAATACCAGATGAAGCGCCACTTTCTACAAATTTCCACGCTTTACGTTCTTTGTACCAAAGTGTAGCATAAACTTCTTTTGGGTTTTGAGGATTTATGGCTAAATCTATCGCTCCAGAATTTTGGTCAGCCGAAAGTGTTTTTTTCCAAGTTTTACCACCATCATTGGTTTTGAAAACGCCTCTTTCTGCATTTGGTGAATATAAATGACCAACTGCTGCAACCCAAATTTCATTATTATTTTCTGGATTTACTACAATTCTGCCAATGTGATGTGTGTCTTTTAAGCCTAGGTTTTGCCAAGTTTTTCCTTGGTTTGTACTTTTATAAATGCCCATTCCTGCGTAAGAAGAGCGAGAAGAATTGCTTTCGCCAGTTCCTATGAATAGGGTTTTGGTTTTCCAATCTACGTAAATGTCACCAATCGTCATTACGGCTTCTCTATCGAAAATAGGAGTGAAAGTGGTTCCGTTATTATTGGTGTACCACAATCCACCAGAAGCATAAGCCACGTAAAATTCTGTAGGATTTTCTGGATTGGCATCTATATCTGTAACTCTACCACTCATGGTAGTAGGTCCTACATTTCTGAATTCTAAATTTTTTAGGATGGAATTTTCTTCTAGTTTTTTTCTTTGTTCGTAGCCTTTCCAGCGTTCTTCTGCAGAAGTAGGATTGAGCTTAAGGTTTTGCGCATGATGAAAAGAAAATGCAAGAAGTGCAGTAGTTAAAACAATTTTAGAAATTTTCATTTGGTATTTATTGATTTTTTCAAAGTTAATAAAATTTATTACAATCAATTTTGAGAAAAATTTACTTATTTTTAAAGAAAAAAAGTGAGATACATCACCAGAAGTATTTGGATTTTATCGGTAATCAGTTTACTGACTGATACTGCAAGTGAAATGCTGTATCCAATTATGCCCATTTATTTAAAATCTATTGGTTTTTCGATTGTTTTAATTGGTATTCTAGAAGGTGTAGCAGAAGCTACAGCAGGTTTAAGTAAAGGATATTTTGGTAAAAAATCTGATGTTTCAGCCAAGAGAGTTCCTTTTGTGCAATTAGGGTACGCTCTGAGTGCTATTTCTAAACCGATGATAGCGGTTTTTACTTTCCCGATTTGGATATTTTTTGCCAGAACGATTGATAGGATAGGGAAAGGGGTGAGAACAGGTGCAAGAGATGCGCTTTTATCAGACGAAGCTACTTCAGAAAATAAAGCAAAGGTCTTTGGCTTTCATAGAAGCATGGATACATTTGGTGCTGTTTTAGGACCTAGTCTGGCATTAATTTATCTTTACTTTTATCCAGAAAATTACAAAACACTTTTCTTTATTGCTTTTATTCCAGGGGTTTTAGCAGTAATTGCTTCTTATTTTCTGAAAGAGAAAAAACATGAAGAAAAATATGAAAAGAAAGGCGTTCCTTTTTTTTCTTTTTTGAATTATTGGAAGGAAAGTAGTGATGAATACAGAAAATTGGTTATAGGCTTATTGGTTTTTACATTATTTAACAGTTCTGATGTTTTTTTACTGCTAAAAATGAAAGAGTCTGGAGTTTCTGACCAAATGCTCATTATAGTCTATATTTTTTATAATTTAATTTATGCTTTGTTGGCTTTTCCTATCGGTATTTTGGCAGATAAATTAGGTTTGAAAAGGATTTTTATTTTTGGATTATTGGTCTTTTCAGTGGTTTATTTTGGAATGAGTTTCAATAAAAATTACTATATATTTTTCCTATTATTTTTTCTGTATGGTGTTTATGCATCTGCAACAGAAGGAATTTCTAAAGCTTGGATTACTAATATTTCAGATAAAAAAGATACGGCAACAGCCATAGGAACTTTTTCTTCATTTCAAAGTATTTTTACGATGATGGCCAGCTCTCTTGCTGGTTTTATTTGGTATCAATTTGGTGCTGAAGTTACTTTTGTGCTTTCGGGAGTTGTAACCCTTTTAGTGGTTGTGTATTTTCTGACTATTGTAAAAGTGAAAAACTAAGTTTCTATTATATTCGAAATTCTGCGCTAACGATGGAAGCGGCATCCTTTTTTAAATTTTAGCTTCGGAAAATAAGTTTGGAGAAAATTTAAAAAAGATATAGCGGACAGCGTGTTAAAGCGCCATAAAAAAATCCATTCAACAAATCGCTGAATGGATTTTGTATTTAGTACACCCCGTCAAAATTTTTAATTAAAAATTTTGCCACCCCTCTAAAAGAGGGGAATTGAGGAATTTTATTCTCCGTTGTATTTGTCTACTACTTTTTGAGAAACTCCAGTGTTGCTGAAACCACCATCATTAAATAGATTTTGCATGGTTACCTTTCTGGTAAGATCTGAGAACATGGCTACGCAATAATTAGCACAATCTAATGCAGTAGCGTTTCCTAGAGGAGACATATCTTCTGCAAATCTCATAAATCCGCCAAAACCTTTTACACCAGAACCTGCTGTAGTTACGGTAGGAGATTGAGAAATGGTGTTTACTCTTACTTTTTTCTCTCCCCAATAATAACCGAAAGATCTTGCGATAGATTCTAGGTAAGATTTATTGTCTGCCATATCATTATAATCTGGGAAAGTACGCTGTGCAGCAATGTAGGTAAGAGCTAAGATAGAACCCCACTCATTCATACAATCTTTTTCCCAAGCGGTTTTCATTACTTTGTGGAAAGAAACGGCAGATACATCCCAACCTTTTTCTAACCAATCATAGTTGATATCTGTATAATGTTTGCCTTTTCTTACGTTTACAGACATTCCGATAGAGTGAAGGATGAAATCTATTTTACCAAATTTAGCGATAGCTGCATCAAAAAGTTTTCCTAAATCTTCCATAGAAGTGGCATCTGCAGCAATAACTTCAGAACCTGTTTTTTCTGCTAAAGCATTTATTTCGCCCATTCTCATAGCGATAGGAGCGTTTGAAAGGATAAATTCTGCACCTTCTTCGTGGCAACGTTCTGCTACTTTCCAAGCGATAGATTGCTCATTAAGTGCGCCGAAAATAATTCCTTTTTTACCTTTAAGTAATCCGTACATAATAATTTATTTTAGGCAAATTTATAAAAATATTACTTATAGCATAAAAGAATCCCGAAAAATTCGGGATTCTAAATCAAAATGATGAATAAAAATTAATGGGTTCTGTCTCTGTACTCATCTTTTACATCATCTATCATGTCTTCGGTTTTATCCTTAACGTTTTCAGCGACATCTTTGGTTTTCTCCCAAATGTCATTGGCAACATCTTTGGTTTTTTCCCAAGCATTTTCTGCAGCATCTTTTACATCATCTACAAAATTTTCTGCTCTTTCTGACATGTTTTCTGCTGTATTTTCTACAGAGTTTACTGTTCTGTCTCTTGCTTCGTCTAATCTATCAGAAGCATTGTCTAATGGTTTGTTCGTGTCCATAATAATATATTTTGATTGGTTAGTAAAGCAAATGTAGAAGTATTATACACGGCAGTTCTTACAGAATTATGAAGAATTGTTATATCGTTAAAAAAATAAAGAACCTCTGAATTTTTCAGAGGTTCTTTGCAACAAAAATTTGATTTTTTATGAATAACTATTATTAGCAAGGTTGTATCTTTACCTAGATTTTGTGAATTTTCACATAACAAATTTACTCAATACTTTCACAAGATTTTGTTAATCATTTGATAAAGTTTTATTAAATTTTTTAACGTAAAATATTAATTATCAATACTATCTATAATATGGAAGTAGTAAGATGTGCATGGTGCGAAAAAGACGATTTATACCGAAATTATCATGATAAAGAATGGGGAAAACCTATTTATGACGATGAAACAATTTTTGAATTTCTGATTTTAGAGAGTTTTCAAGCTGGCTTAAGTTGGTACACCATTTTAGCCAAAAGAGAAAACTTCAGAGCAGCTTTTGACCAATTTGATTATCAAAAAATTGCACAATATTCTGAGGATAAAGTAGAAGAACTCATCCAAAATACTGGAATTATAAGAAATAGACTGAAAATTCTCGCCACGATTAATAATGCTCAAAAATTTATGGAAGTTCAAAAGGAATTTGGCTCTTTCAGTAAATATATTTGGGGTTTTGTGAATCATGAACCGATTATCAATCGTCCTAAAACCTTGAAAGAAGTTCCCGCAACTACTGAAATTTCTGATGCTCTTGCCAAAGACTTAAAGAAA
The DNA here is from genome assembly GCA_046296655.1 of Cloacibacterium sp. Lineage (GTDB taxonomy): Bacteria > Bacteroidota > Bacteroidia > Flavobacteriales > Weeksellaceae > Cloacibacterium. The sequence goes on from JBKBLE010000001.1 coordinate 136,173, forward strand.
CGAGGTTTTAAATTTATGGGTTCTACCGTAGTTTATGCACATATGCAAGCTACAGGAATGGTGAATGATCACGTAGAAGACTGTTGGATTAAAACCCAATAAAATTTCTCAAAAAATAAAAACCAGCTAAAAATTAGCTGGTTTTTATTGAGAATAAAAAGTTTCTGACTTATTTAATAACTCTTTCTAATACCCATTCAATCATATTTTTTTCTGATTGATGATGGTCTGCAGAAAACTCTCCACGTCTTCTATTCGCAATAACGTTATTAATGGTAACTGCTTTGTGTCCTAAAAGTTTAGACAAACCATAAATTGCAGAAGTTTCCATTTCGAAATTAGTAACGCCTAATTCATTAAGTGTTTCTAAAAATTTATCATCTACAGCTTTAAGACGTAATTGTCTTCCTTGTGGCGCATAGAAACCTGGGAAAGTAGCAGTATTTCCTACGTATTTAGCATCTTTGAAGTAATCGTACTGAGATTCTGTCCATTCAGAGAAATAAAGCATTGGCTTAATTTTTTCGTATGGGAATTTTTCCATGAAATTTCTAGAAAATTCATTTTCGAACTCATAATCTTGGTAAAAATGCATTAATCCATCTAAACCAACTACGTTTTGAGAAACCAGCATGTTATCTACTTCCACATCAGGATTTACAGAACCACAAGTTCCGAGTCTGAATAATTGAAGCGCAGTATGTTCTGATTTGAATTCTTTTTCTTTTAAATCAATATTCACCAAAGCATCCAGCTCGTTCATTACGATATCGATGTTTTCTGTACCGATTCCGGTAGACATTACCGTAATTCTTTCTCCTCTTAAAGTTCCAGTATGCGTGTAGAATTCTCTTTTATTTTTTTGAATTTCGATGGTATCAAAATATTGAGAAACTTTTGGCACTCTGTCTGGATCGCCTACTAATAGAATTTTCTCTGCAATATCTTCTGGTTGAAGATTAAGGTGATAAACGCTTCCGTCTGGATTTAAAACCAATTCTGAAGCAGCTAATTTATTCAACATAATTTTATTTTTTGCTTTCGGCTTTCAGCACTCTGCATTCAGCCAAATTGTTTAACAATTATTTTTTCTGCAGAAAGCTAATTGCCGACTGCTGATTGCTTTTTTATCCTCCAACTCTTTTGGTTTTATAGCCCATATCTTGAAGAATTTTCATGATTTTATCACGATTATCTCCTTGAATCACGATGATTCCGTCTTTCTCTGAGCCACCAATTCCTAGAGTGGTTTTTATTTTTTTAGAAATTTGTTTCAGTTCTTCTTCTGTTCCTTCGAAACCTTCTATTAAAGTCACAGGTTTACCATTTCTTCCTTTTTTCTCGAATTTACAGATAAGAGGATTCTTCTGCTCAAATTTTTCTTCTGGCATTTCAAAATCTTGCTCCTCGTGTTCTGGGAAAAGGTTTTTTAATTGGTCTCTTAAATCCATATTACTGTTAAAAAAAAGGAGTGTAAAGTTACAAATTAACTTACAACAGAAAAATTAATCTTTAAAATATTTTAAATACTGATAAATATCGCCTTTAAAAAGAATTATTCTATGCCTAGAAATTTCGTAAATTTGCATCATTAAAAAAAATACTAAAATGGCTAAAAAAGCAATACTTGCCATTCTTGATGGATGGGGTTTAGGAACGGATAATAAAGTGTCTGCAATTTACCAAGCAAACACACCTTTTATAGATTCTTGTTATACAAAATTTCCACATACTACGCTAGAAGCTTCTGGACTTGCAGTAGGTTTACCAGCTGGACAAATGGGAAATTCTGAAGTAGGACACATGAATCTAGGCGCAGGAAGAGTAGTTTACCAAAATTTGGTAAAACTGAATATGGCGGTAGAAAAAAATACTCTAGGATTAGAGCCAGGAATTCAAATGGCTTTTGAATATGCTAAATTAAATCATAAAAAAGTACATTTTATCGGTTTAGTTTCAGATGGTGGAGTTCACTCTCATATCAATCACTTGAAAGGTTTATTAACTGCGGCTCAAGAATTTGGATTGACAGAAAATGTTTACGTACACGCATTTACAGACGGTAGAGACTGTGATCCTATGTCTGGAAAAGGTTTCATAGAAGATTTACAAAATCACATGAAAATCTCTACAGGGAAATTAGCAACCGTAGTAGGAAGGTATTTCGCAATGGATAGAGATAAGAGATGGGAGCGTGTGAAATTAGCTTATGATGCAATGGTAAATGGAGTAGGAGAAATCACCAAAAATCCTGTAGAAGCGATTGAAAAATCTTATGCAGAAGGAGTTACTGATGAGTTTTTAAAACCAATTATCGTTTCAGAAAATAATAATCTTCCTACTGCTAAAATTGAGGAAAATGATGTGGTTTTCTGTTTCAATTTCAGAACAGACAGAGGTAGAGAAATTACAGAAGTGCTTTCTCAACAAGACTTCCCAGATTTTGGAATGAAAAAATTGAATCTTTACTATGTTACTTTAACCAATTATGACGAAAGTTTCCAAAATGTAAAAGTTATCTTTGATGAAGAAGTTTTACAGGAAACAATGGGCGAAGTTCTAGAAAGAGCAGGTAGAACTCAAATCAGAATTGCTGAAACAGAGAAATATCCTCACGTTACGTTCTTCTTTTCTGGAGGTAGAGAAAAAGAATTTGTAGGAGAGAGAAGATTGCTTTGTCCGAGTCCAAAAGATGTTGCAACCTATGATTTAAAACCAGAGATGTCTGCTTTTGATATCAGAGATACTATTTTACCAGAATTAGAAAAAGAATCTGCAGATTTCATTTGTTTAAATTTTGCTAATGCAGATATGGTAGGTCATACTGGTGTTTTCGAAGCGGCAGTAAAAGCTTGTGAAGCGGTAGACAAATGTATAGAAGCAGTAGCAACTACAGCTTATGAACATGGTTATGCTGTTTTCATTTTGGCAGACCACGGAAATTCTGATTACATGATTAATCCTGATGGAAGTCCTAACACGCAACACACTACTAATTTAGTTCCGCTAATTGTAATGGATAAAGACCAAACTTGGAATCTGAAACCAGGTAAATTAGGAGATGTAGCGCCATCTATTTTAAAAGTAATGGGCATAGAAATTCCTGAAATTATGACAGGAGAAGTTTTAGTCTCTTAAATTAAACAGACTTCTACAAAAAGAAAATAATATTTCTAAAAGGCTTATTTTATTAGCCTTTTTTTATTTCTTATATTTGCAAAAACTAAATCAATAGAATGTTAAGTAATAAAAAACTCGCTATAGACTTTGATGGAACCATTGTAGAAGATGCTTATCCATCCATTGGAAAACCAAAAATTTTCGCTTTCGAAACCCTAAAAAAATTACAATCCGAAGGATATCGATTAATTCTTTGGACTTATAGACATGGCAAGTCTTTGGAAGAAGCGGTAGAATTTTGTAGAAAAAATGGAGTAGAATTCTACGCTGTAAACTCTAGTTTCGAAGGTGAAATCTTTGATGATGAAACTCAATCCAGAAAAATAGATGCAGATTTATTTATAGATGATAGAAACTTAGGCGGTTTTCCAGGTTGGGGAGAAATCTATAAAATCATCACCGAAAGAATAGAATTCAGAGTAGAAGGAGGCGAGGTTTTAGCTTATTCTAAAATGAAAAAAGAAAAGAAAAGAGGTTTATTTTGGTAGTTTAAACTATAAAAGTATAGTGTGTTTTAATACATTGTACGTTTTAATTTAATATAATTTATAATATTTTGATAATTTTAAAAACACTCGACGAACTCCGATTAATGCGAGAAAGTGCTCAGCTCGTTTCTAAAACTTTAGGAATGATTGCAGCAGAAATTAAACCAGGAGTTACCACATTACATTTAGATAAATTAGCTCATGATTTTATTAAAGATCATGGTGGCGAACCTGCGTTTTTAGGAATGTATGGTTTCCCAAATTCCCTGTGTATTTCTCCCAATGAAGAGGTAGTTCACGGGATTCCAAAAGATATTCCGCTAGAAGAAGGAGACATTCTTTCTGTGGATTGTGGTGTTTACATGAACGGTTTTTATGGCGATCATGCTTATTCTTTCGAAGTGGGAGAAGTCGCACCAGAAACCAAAAAATTACTTCAAGTAACCAAAGAATCACTTTACAAAGGAATAGAACAATGCGTTCGCGGAAAAAGAATAGGAGACATTTCAAACGCTATTCAAACGCACTGCGAAAAACATGGTTATGGAGTGGTAAGAGAATTGGTAGGTCACGGTTTGGGAAGAACCATGCACGAAGATCCTCAAGTTCCTAATTATGGAAGAAAAGGCAGCGGAAAAGTCATAAAAGACGGCTTAGTTGTCGCCATAGAACCTATGGTTAATTTGGGAACACATCAGGTAAAATTCCACAAAGATGGATGGACGGTGACTTCTTTAGACAAGACACCTTCTGCACATTTTGAACATGATGTTGCAGTGATTAATGGAAAGCCAGTTTTACTTTCTACCTTCAAATATATTTACGAAGCATTAGGAATTAAGAGTGATGAAGAAGAACCATTTACAATGGATTTTTAGAAATACTTCATTCATAATCAATATAAAAGCAGACTTTTGTCTGCTTTTTTTATTTTCTAAAAATGAAAGTTGAACTAAGAAAATAATTTTATTCTTTTATAGGGATATTTTTTTTTAAATTTGAATTGGAAATTATATGAAGAAAATCGCCTCATTTTTACTGAATAAAATTCCAAGACCTATGCTTATCAACCTAAGCATTTTTCTTCGCCCTTTAATCTATCTTTTTTTCAAAGGAAATAAATTCACCGACCCAATTGACGGGAAATCCTACCGTAAATTTTTACCTTATGGTTACGGAAAACAGCGTGAAAATGCACTTTCTCCCGGAACTTTGAGTTTAGAACGCCATCGTCAAATGTGGCTTTACCTGCAAAACGAAACCGATTTTTTTACTCAAAATTATAAAGTGCTTCACATTGCTCCAGAGCAAGAATTCTTGAGAAAATTCAAGAAAATGAAGAATTTAGAATACACTTCTGCAGATTTGTTTTCGCCGATTGTAGATGTAAAAGCAGACATTCTAGATTTGCCTTTTGAAGATGAAAGTTTTGATGTCATTTTCTGTAATCACGTTCTAGAACATATTATAGACGACAAAAAAGCGATGAGCGAACTGTACAGAGTGATGAAAAAAGGAGGGTGGGGAATTCTGCAAGTTCCCATGAAAAATTCTTTAGAAAAAACCTACGAAGATTTTACCATAACAGACCCAAAAGAACGCCAAAAACACTTCGGGCAATATGATCATGTTCGTTGGTACGGAATGGATTATTTCGAAAGGTTAAAATCTGTAGGATTTTCAGTAGATATTAATTTCTATTCTCAAAAATTTTCTGAACAAGAACAAAAAAGATTCGGATTAAACGTAACCGAAATTTTACCTGTGGTAAGAAAGTAATTTTAAATTCTTATAAATTGTAAATTTTCGAAATTTTTAAATAAATTCTCGTTCCGTAGGAACGATAGGTGTGTAGAAATTAATAATAACAGAAAAAAGCGTTCCGTAGGAACGCAATGTTTCAAAAATTCCTCGGGAATGACAATTTTTTCGTTTTAATTATTTCTCAATTCTATTTTCCTTACCTTTGCAAAAAGAAATTTTAAATCTTTTAATCCTTTAATTTTAAGTAAAACGAATGCACAAGGCAGGATTTGTAAACATAGTCGGGAAACCAAACGCAGGAAAATCTACCTTGCTCAATCAATTGATGGGCGAGAAATTAGCGATTGTGACCCAAAAACCACAAACAACAAGACACCGTATTTTCGGAATTTATAATGAAGAAGACCTACAAATCGTATTTTCTGATACTCCAGGAGTTCTAGAACCTAAATACGAATTGCAGGAAAAAATGATGGATTTTGTAAAAGATTCTTTACAAGATGCAGACGTTTTCTTGTTCATTGTAGATGTTACGGATAAAGAAGAACCGAATGAATTTTTGGTAGATAAACTGAACAAAATCCCAGTTCCAGTCCTTATTTTACTCAATAAAATAGACATTTCTAATCAAGAAGCGATGCTCGAAAAAGTGGAGTATTGGCATAATAAAATTGAAAAAGCAGAAATTTTACCGATTTCGGCTTTAGAAGGTTTGAATACCGATTTAATTTTGCCGAAATTAAAAGCTTTATTGCCAGAAAATCCACCTTATTATGACAAAGACCAATACACAGATAAATCTGAACGTTTCTTCGTAAACGAAAACATCAGAGAGAAAATCTTGTTGAATTACGATAAAGAAATTCCATATTCTGTAGAAGTGGTAACAGAAATGTTCAAAGAAAAAGAAGGAATTATCTTTATAGACTCTATTATTTACGTAGAAAGAGACACCCAAAAAGGAATTCTCATCGGTCACAAAGGTGAAGCCATCAAAAAAGTGGGAACCGAAGCCAGAATAGATTTGGAGAAATTTTTTAACAAGAAAATCCACCTTAATCTTTTTGTAAAAGTCAAAAAAAACTGGCGTAAAAACGAAAGAGACCTTAAGAATTTCGGCTACAGATAAAATAAAAACTCAATCATTTTGGTTGAGTTTTTTTTATGATAAAAAGACACATCATCTCAAATTTATTTTTTATTTTTGAGAGTCTAAAAATAAAGAGTAATTGAAGAATCTTAATACAACGGGTTATAACAAAACCTTGTTAGATTGGGCGTTATTAGCCATTAGAATTTTTGTAGGATTAGGAATGCTCACTCATGGATTTCCGAAACTCATGCAACTTCTCGGAGGAAGTCATGATTTCATTAATTTCTTCGGAATCGGCAGCAAAACATCCCTCGTTTTAGCAGTTCTTGCAGAAGTTCTTTGTTCACTTTTCTTAATTTTAGGACTTTTCACCAGATTTGTTTCTATTCCGCTCATTATCACGATGTTAGTAGCTGTTTTCATCGTTCATAGAAACGATCCTTTTGCCAAACAAGAAATGGCATTACTCTATATATTCCACTACATTTTAATATTTGTAGCAGGTCCCGGAAGTATTTCCATCGACAGAATGATCAATCGAAAATAAATTCAAAGGCGCTTCTAGCGTCTTTTTTGTTCCCCTCTTTTAGAGGGGTGGCATTCAGATTTTCTGAATGACGGGGTGTTTTTTGGCGCTTTAACACGCTGTCCGCTATATCTTTTTCTTTCCAAAGCATTTTCCAAATCTAAAGAAAAAGGATGCCGCTTCCATCGTTAGCGCAAATGTAGAAATCTTCAGAAATTTCAGGAAAAATTGTAACTTTCCCCTCAATAAAGTCGCTAATCATTAAGATTTAGAATCTAAAATTTATAATTTATAATTCGAAAAAATATGAGATCTATCAAAATTTCTGTATTATTTATCTCTTTATCCATTTGTGGATTTTCGCAAGAAAATTTAACCTACCAAAAACCTTCCGCCGAAATTCTTCAACTCGCTGATTTCCAAAGAGCACCTTCTGTTTCTATGAACAGCAAAAAAGACTGGATGGTTTTTTCTTACAGACCTACTTATAAAACGTTAGACGACCTTAATCAAGAAGAAATGAAATTGGCAGGTTTACGTGTGAATCCCGTAACCAATATTTCGAGTTCTGTTACGTACATCAATAATTTAAAAGTTAGAAAATTCAACGAAAAACAAGAAACACAAGTAATTGGATTGCCTCAAAATCCTAAAATCACTAATCTTTCTTGGTCTCCAGACGAAAAAAAACTAGCATTTACCAATACTACAGAAAAAGGAGTAGAACTTTGGATTTTAGATTTAGAAGCCAGAACAGCAAAAAAAATCTCAAACGATAATCTTAATGCCAATTTAGGTTCTCCGTTTGTTTGGTTGAAAAATTCTCAGGAATTAATCATAAAAAAACTTCCTGCAAATAGACCAGCCCTTTTAAATGAAAAGAAAAATCTTCCAACTGGACCAATTGTTTCTAATGCAGACGGGAAAGTTTCACAAAACAGAACGTATCAAGATTTGTTGAAAAATCCTATGGATGAAGCCAATTTTGAGACTTTAACCAGAGCAGAATTGGTAAAAATGAATCTTGATGGAGCAGAAACTCCTTACAAATCTGCTGATATTTATGCAGGAATTCAACTTTCACCAGACGGAAATTATGTGATGATTTCTACCATCAAAAAACCATTTTCTTATATCGTTCCGCTTTCTAGATTCCCGATGACTACTCAAGTTTTTGATTTACAAGGAAATTTAGTAAAAACCGTAAATGATGTTCCATTGAATGAAAATATGCCAAAAGGTTTTTCATCAGTTAGAACAGGAAAAAGAAATATGGCTTGGAGAGCAGACAAACCTGCAAGTTTATACTTTGTAGAAGCTTTAGATGGTGGTGACCAAAGCAAAAAAGCAGAATTCAGAGACGAAATTTTTACTTGGGATGCACCTTTTTCGGCTGAACCAAAATCCTTGATGAAAACCAAACAAAGATTTGCAGGAATTCAATTCGGGAATGAAGAAAACGCTGTAGTAATGGATTCTTGGTATGATACGCGTTCACAAAAAACGTATTTCTTGAATCCAAAAACAGGAGAATCTAAAGAAATTGCCGAAAGAAATTATCAAGATGTTTATGCAGATCCAGGAAATTTCCAAACCGATAAAAATGAATTCGGACAATATGTAATTTCCATCAAAAACGGAAAAGCACACTTAATTGGTGATGGTTTTACCAAGGATGGTCAGTTTCCTTTTATTGATGAGTTTGATTTTAAAACTTTTCAAACCAAGAGATTATACACTTCTAAAACACCAAATGTAAAAGAAGATATTATTGACATTATTGATGCCAATAAAGGAACGGTTTTAGTGACGCAACAGTCTAAAAATCAGTATCCTAATTATTTTGTGAGAAATATTAAAAACAACAAAGCAGAAGCGGTAACTCAGTTTGCCAATCCTTTTGCGAGTATTTCTAATATTCATAAAGAAGTCATCAAATATAAGAGAAATGATGGAGTAGAACTGAAAGGAACACTTTATCTACCAGCAAATTATGATTTCAAAAAGAAACCAAAATTACCACTTTTAGTTTGGGCATATCCTGAAGAATTTAAAGATAAAGCAACTGCTGGACAAAACACTGCCAATCCAAATGAATTTACTTTCCCAAGTTATGGTTCGTTTATTTATTGGGTGACTAAAGGTTATGCGGTTTTAGATGATGCAAGTTTCCCAATTATTGGGGAAGGAACTACAGAACCGAATGATACTTTTATTCCGCAATTGGTTGCGAATGGAAAAGCAGCAATTGATGCTGTCGATCAATTAGGCTATATCGATAGAAATAGAGTAGCAGTGGGTGGCCATTCTTATGGAGCGTTTATGACGGCTAATTTATTGACGCATTCTAATGATTTTGCGTGTGGAATTGCCAGAAGTGGCGCTTACAACAGAACATTAACACCATTTGGCTTCCAAAGTGAACAGCGTAATTATTGGGATGCTCCAGAAATCTACAACGGAATGTCACCATTTATGAACGCCAATAAAATGAAAAAACCAATGCTTTTAGTTCATGGTGAAGCAGATAACAATCCTGGTACATTTACATTGCAAACAGAGCGTTATTTCCAAGCGTTGAAAAACTTGGGAGCACCTGTAAGAATGGTGATTTTACCGAAAGAATCTCACGGTTATGTTGCTAAAGAAAACATTTTACATTTGCTTTGGGAACAAGACCAATTCTTAGAAAAATGTTTGAAAAAATAAATTTTAAAAGACGCTGAAAAGCGTCTTTTTATTTTTGAAATAATCTTGAATTTGATAAAATTGTGTAATTTTAGAAAAAGTCTAGAATCTCACATCTGAAATCTCACATCTAACAAATGAATAATCTTTTACCAAAAGACGGCACTGTACATTATTATGGAAAAATCTTTACAGAAGAACAAAGTGAAATATATTATGTTAAATTGCTCAATGAAATCAATTGGCAACATGATATAGTTAAAATTTTTGGAAAAGAAATTATCACCAAAAGAAAAGTTGCTTTTTTAGGAGATGAAGGAATTTCTTATAAATATTCGGGAAAAACTAAAATCGCTGAGAAATTTTTAAATTCGACGAATGTCAATTGGCCAAAATTTATTTTAGAAATAAAATCTACGGTGGAACAAATCTCAGGCGAAAAATTTAATGCGTGTTTATTGAACTATTATCACAATGGTTCAGAAGCGATGAGTTGGCATTCTGATAATGAAAAAGAAATTCTCAATCATTCTGCAATTGCGTCTGTAAGTTTCGGAGCGGAAAGAAAATTTGGTTTCAAACATAATTTTAGCAAAGAAAAAATTTCTCTAATGCTTGAGAATGGTTCATTACTCATCATGAAAGATGAAACTCAAATCTATTGGAAACACAAGCTTTATACGAATGCTAATATCACCGAGCCAAGAATTAATTTAACATTCAGAACAATTGTAAACGTCTAAGCATAATATTCTAATTAATTCCTATAATTTATATTATGTTAAATTGTATTTTTTACGACTTCAATATCATTATAGTTTTCTAATCTTTTCATTCCTTTTAATCCACTGAATGTTTATAATCATTGATGAGAATTTTATAAAGTTATAAATCGTTTATCGCCATACTTTTACAAGAAAAATTATGAAAAATATTGTAGTTGTTCTTTTGGTAGTCATTTCTTTTGTTTCTTGTAACAAAAAAGAAACATCTTCATATACCATAATTCCTGAAGATACCATTCACCAGAACTATCCAGAAACTTTTGAGCCGAAAAAAGATACTTTGCAATTTTGCTATCTTTCTGTGGTAGGCAAAGATTCTTTGCACCTATCTTACACTCTTTATCCTACAGATTCTGTAAAAGGAAAAATGAGCTACGATAATTTTGAAAAAGATGGTTCTACTGGCAAAGTGTATGGTATAAAATCTGGTGATACCTTAAAATTAACTTATGACATGTTTTCTGAGGGAATGCATTCGTTAATAGATGTTCGCTTTTTGACCAAAGACAATAAACTTTACGAAGGAATTGCTGCTTTGAAACAAAAGAAAGATTCCACTATGATTATTGTGAATGATAAAAGTGTAGATTTTGAATCTGGAAGAGTTTTATCGCCTGTTAACTGTAAATAATGTTAGTAATTTTTTCATGCTATTCTACTCTATTTTAGATGATTTTTTTAATTTTTTCTCTACAAATAGTTGCAGTTTACTTTTTCTTTTGGGTATTTTGATACTATGCGAAATCCTCGTATTTTTAGCAAAATTTAAACGCAATGTCATACTATCCTTTAAATAGCATTCCAGATTATTATGGAATTGATGATTTACTTACAGAAGAACATATATTAATCAGAAACTCTGTAAGAGATTGGGTTCAGTCATTTATTATGCCTCAAATTGATGATGCAGCTCAACATCATAAAGATATTCCTAATCTCATGAAAGAATTAGGAGCAATTGGTGCTCTCGGTCCTTATATTCCAGAAGAATATGGAGGTGCTGGTTTAGACCAAATTTCTTACGGACTCATTATGCAAGAATTAGAACGTGGTGATTCTGCCGTTCGTTCTGCGGCTTCTGTACAGAGTTCTTTGGTTATGTTTCCTATTTTCGAATTTGGTTCAGAAGAACAAAAACGCAAATATCTTCCAAAATTAGCTTCTGGTGAATTTATCGGTGCATTTGGTTTAACAGAGCCTAATCACGGTTCTAATCCAGGAGGAATGGAAACTCACTACAAAGATATGGGCGATCATTATTTGTTAAATGGTGCTAAAATGTGGATTACCAATGCTCCACTTTGTGATATTGCTGTAGTTTGGGCAAAAGGTGAAGACGGAAAAGTTCGCGGAATGATTGTTGAACGCGGTTACGAAGGTTTTACCACTCCAGAAACTATCAATAAATGGAGTTTGAGAGCTTCTAAAACGGGTGAATTGGTTTTTAATAACGTTAGAGTTCCTAAAGAAAATCTTTTACCAAACGTAGAAGGTCTTAAAGGTCCCCTTTCTTGTTTAAATTCAGCACGTTACGGAATTTCGTGGGGCGTAATTGGTGCTGCAATTGATTGTTATTGCACTGCTGTTCAGTACTCTAAAGAAAGAACACAGTTCGGAAAACCAATAGCAAGTTTCCAACTTCAACAGAAAAAATTAGCCGAGTTTTTAACAGAAATTACTAAAGCTCAATTGCTTTGCTGGAGATTAGGAACCTTGAAAAATGACCATAAAGCTACTCCTGCTCAAATTTCTATGGCAAAAAGAAACAATGTGAGAATGGCAATTAACATAGCAAGAGAATCTCGTCAAATTCTTGGCGGAATGGGAATTATGGGAGAATTCCCAATGATGCGTCACGCTGCCAACTTAGAATCTGTTATTACTTATGAAGGAACAGAAGACGTGCACTTGCTCATCACAGGTCTTGATATCACAGGAATCAACGCATTTTCATAAAAACTACACTTTGTCAAAGTTTTTAAATCTTTGACAAAGTTTTTTTTGATTTTGGCGTGCCTTTTTTCCAACACTATTGCCATGCAAAAAAGTCGCGCTTTCCGTTGCAATCTTTTATTTTCCAGTCTTCGACTCCGCTCAGACTGATAAAATAAAAGGATTTCCACTGCAATCGCTCACGCGAAAGAAAGAAAAAAATCTGCTCAATCAGCAAAATCAGCGAGAGAAAAACAATGAAAACCATCAACATACCATTACCTAAAATAGGAGAATCTACTACTGAAGCCAAAATTGTAGAATGGCTGAAAAAACCTGGAGATTTTATCAAACGAGATGAACTTTTTGCCGTAATCGGAACAGATAAGGTAGATTCTGAAATTTTCTCAGAATATGAAGGTACACTTAAAGAAATTCTTGTAAAAGAAGGTGAAGAAGTTTCTGTAGGAACTCCTATTTGTACCATGGAAGTGGATGATAACATAGAAGTTTCAACTGTCACACTGAGTGCGAAACGTAGTGAAGCAGTCGAAGTGTCTAATAAAGATTTTTCGACTCCATTACATTCCGCTCAAAATGACAAAACTCAACTCACACCTCGTTCCGATAGCTATCGGAACTCGGAGCTCGTATCTTTTCTTTCTCCAGTGGTAAGAAAAATGGCTGCAGAAAACGGATTGAGTTTAGAAGATTTGCAGAAAATCAATGGAACTGGCGAAAATGGTAGAATCAGAAAACAAGACGTAGAAAATTTCTTAAAACCAAGAAAACAAAAGACTTATACTCCATTTGTTGAAGAAAAACTTCAACTCAAAATTGAACTCGGTGAAGCTTTAGAACCACTTTCTAAAATGCGTAAACTCATCGCCGAAAATATGGAAAAATCTTGGCGAAGCATTCCACACGTTACAACTTTTATGGACGTAAATGTGACGAAATTAGTCGCTTTTCGTGAAGAAAATAAAGAGAAATTTCTACAAGAAAATGCGGTAAAACTCACTTATACACATTTGATTATGAAATCAGTGATAGATGCAATTAAGGTCTATCCTACTCTAAATTCTTGGTTTAATAATGAAGAATTGTTAGAAAAGAAAAACATCAATTTAGGTTTTGCAGCAGCACTTCCTGACGGTAATCTCATCGTTCCGAATATTAAAAATGCACAGAATTTATCGGTTATAGAAATTGCTCAACAAGTTTCTGAAATAGGAACCAGAGCTAAAAATGGAAAACTAAAACCAGATGACATTCAAGATACAACTTTCACGGTTTCTAATACAGGAATGTTCGGTTCAGAAAGTGGAACACCTATTATTTCTCGGCCACAAGTTGCAGTTCTCGCTTTGGGAAATATTCTTAGAAGAGCTTGGATTGTTGATGAAAACGGCGAAGAAAAAATATTGCCTCAATCGGTGATGACTTTGTCTTTAAGTTATGACCACAGAATTGTAGATGGTGCTCTTGCCTCGAAATTCTTAACAGAGATTAAAAAAAATATGGAGCGTTATTAACGCTCCTTTTTATTTGTTGATTATATTTTGTGATTAATTCCAACTTTCGTGAACTTTTTCAATAAAAGGAATTTCTGGATTAAGAATTTCTAGAATTAAATTTTTCACAGAAACTAAAGAATCTTCAAAATTGCCTTCGGTAAATTCTACTTTTTGTACACCGTTATTCACCTCTGCAAAACTCCAAATCCCCGTTTCTAATTCGCGATTTTTAAACTCATCCATTTGTGAAATACAGTATTGATACATACACAATTGCATCGCTTGTTTGTATTTGTCATCAAAGAAAAGATTTTCAATTTTGTCTTCTTTTATTTTGATTTTCAGGTTTTTAGGCTTTGCTGTTTTATAATCTATAATTCTTAAAGTTCCATTCAGAATATCAATTCTATCAATAAATCCGTAGAAAATCACTTGATTATTTTCATCAATTTTGAAAGGAATATTTTCAATTTTTCTTTCTAAAGCTACAATTTCTAGCGCATTCTCTTTTTTAACCAACTCTAAATCATAATTCAAAACAGATTCTACTACTCTTTTGGCAATTTGTTTGTGAACGAAATTCATTCCTTTTTCGTAGAATTCTGGTTGATGTTTTAGTCTTTCAATCGCTTTGTCAATTGATTCATCTACTTGTTGAAGTAAATTTTCTAAATCATTAACTTTTAATATTTTACCAATAAATTTTCCGTATAAATATTCTAAAGCATTATGAACTAAAGTTCCATAATTTCGTTGAGAAAGCTCTTCTTCAATTTCTGTGGTTTCTCTGGTGTTGAGAATTTTATCCAAATAAAAATCAATAGGATTATAAAGATAGGTCACCAAATGTGATGGCGAAACCTTCTGTTTCCATTCTTCTAATTTTTCAAGAACTGAAGGTGTTTTTTTAATCGTAATCGGTTCTTGATTAATGGGTTCAGAAGTATTTTCGATGATGATATGCTCTATTTTATGTTGAGATTCCATTTCAATTTGGGTAATGAATCTCGTTTTTTCGCCTGTATTTACGCCAGAACCGAGAGCATTGTAAAGCAAATAGATATTTTTGGCATTTTGTAAAAATCGGTAAAAGTGATAGGCATAAATTCCATCATTTTCTATGAAAGTATGCAGATTAAACTGCTTTCTTACATCAAACGGAAGATAAGTATTCTGCGAATTTCCGAGCGGTAATTTTCCTTCGTTGGCAGAAAGAAGAATGATATTTTCAAAATTCAACAATCGCGTTTCCAAAAGTCCCATCAATTGTAAACCTTCTAAAGGTTCTCCCACAAAATCTATTGATTCTGAATTGATAAGCTGATTAATCAAAACTTCCAATGTTTCAATTTTTACTTGATATTGATATGGAGAAAGTTGATTTTTGATGATGATGAAACTCTTCTCAAAATGAGAAATATTTTCATATTGTACTTTATCTATTTCGTTGTATTTTAAATCTTTACAAAAATCAATTAAAGTATTGAGTAAAGTTTCAGCATCTTGTTTTTCAAACAAATTATAGAAAGAAAGTCCGTTCAATAATTCGCTTAATTGCTTTTTAGAAATGTAGACAATGTTTCTTTCTTCTAAGGTTGCAACGAAGTTTTTGATGATATTTTCGTCTTTTGCATTTTTTGGAAGCTCATCTAAAATCGGCAAAATATCATTGTAATAATACGAAGAAGCGTTTTTTTCTAGTTGTTTATGAAGATGAAACAGTTTTTTCATCGCGTTTGAAAAAGCCAAATTTTTCAACGGAAAGCCCATTGTAATGTTCAGTTTTTCAACAGATGCAAGAGAATCTAACGTTGCAGGAAGCAAATTTTCATCTAATAAAACTACCGCAGTGTTTTGATAATCAGAATTTTCTGTGCGTATTTCTGAAAGAATTTCTGGCAAAACTTTGGTTTGAGCAATATTTCCTGAAACTTCGTAAACTTTTATATTTTTTGGTTCAATGAATTCATTTTCAATCCAGTTGAAATCTCTAGAATCATTGAATTCTTTCCAAGTTTTGTATTCGCGAAGAAACTTTCCTGCTTCTTGTCTTTCGTCATGGAAATAATATTCATCTGCATGAAAGAAAATATCTGCTTTGTCCCATTGTAAAAGCGTTCTGACTAATTTTTCTTCAACAGGAGTAAAAGCGTTAAACCCAATAAAAACAGCTCTATGATTGAAATTTTTACAATAATTTTCTAAATTTTCTTTGGTGTAAAGATGTATCATTCCCGAAGTAGCCAACTGCTGTTCCTCTAATTTTTCTTTTAAAAAAGGAAGAAAAACATTCATTTTTCTCCAAAAATTGAGATTTCTTTTTCTGGCACCTTCTTCATCGCCCAGATTTTCGCCCCAGTTTTTGATGCGTTCTTCAGCAAGCATCCATTCCAGAATTTCTTTGTCATTTCCATGGAATTTCAGCATATCATCCCAATCTTTTTGCAATGTAGGGAACCATTTCAGGAAACTCGCCAAATCTTCATCTTGATAAAGTTGAGTATAGGCTTGATAGGCAAAAAGCCAAAGTGCAATGCCTTTGATTTCTTGTTTTTGACTGATTTTGTGAACTAATTCATCAATCGTAAAAAACTCTGGAAGAATCCCGTTATAGTTTTTTTCTTTTAAAATTTCTTTAATGAAAACTACGGGTCTTTTTCCTGGAATTATAAATGAAAAACCCGATAAATCCGAAGATTTTTCGAGTATTTCTGAGATGACTTTTTGTAAAAATTTTTGGTGTAGCATTAGTTTTTATAGCGTTCTAGTTTTTTGAGTTGAGTTTTAATTTCTGCATCTAGCTCATTTTGATTTTCGGCATTGGTTCCTCGTTTGGTAATGTTATCATAATAGTTTTGATAATCGAGAAATTCACCATACATTACCTGATAAATCAACTTAAATTTCAGTTGGTAATCTTTCTCCGTTTTTACATTTTCTAGAAATTCTTTTCTCAGTTTTCTAGCGTAAATTTCGGCAATATCAAAATGACCTTGTTCATGATTGATATTAAGATTTTTGGTTTTAATAGGATGTTTCCAAGATTTGCTTGGGTCAAAAGTAGCATCTATTCTCACCTTCATTTTATTATTGGCTTTGTCTTTAAAAGCGGTGTAACTTAGTCCACAAGAAGAATAACTGACAATGGTGCTGTCACTTTTCATTTTGTTTTCAGATGATTTAAAAAGGCTCCAATTAAGTTTTGTTCCTTCTTTCCAGACTAATTTTTGAGAAAAAACAGTTAAAAAACAAAACAATAAAATAAGGCTGAAGGTTTTCTTCATACTACTCTACTACAATTGTTTTCTCAATCCAAATGTTTTGATTGCTGCTGTCTTTTCCGTTCCAAAATTTGAAAGTGTAAACTCCTTTTTCTTCTGGTCTAAAATTGAAACCATTCACTCCAACTCTTGTTGCTTGAGTACAAGTTCCATTAATGGTGTAAGAATAGGCCACCACATTTCTTTCTAAACCGTTTCTGATGTAATCATATCCAAAAAAATCATCACAAGCACTTGGATAAGTAGAATACGTTTTGATGGTTTGAATGGTGAAAACATCCATGGTGTCTTGGGCAATTTTCACACTGTCTATTTTGATGGCTTCAACATTTTGAATTTCATCTTCGTCATTTCTATCACATGAAACAGCGACAAATCCAGCTAATAAAGCGATTACACTGAGGTTAATAATTTTCTTCATTGATTTTAGTTTTTATGAATTAAAATTTCCTTTGGATAAATATACTACTTTTTTAGTGTCAAAAAACTCTTCTTCGAAGTGGTCTTTCAGATTGTAAATTTCACATTTTATTCCAGCGAGTTCTTCTCCTAAATCACCACCTTTTAGGTATAAAACGCCATTGTGTTTTGGGTTAAATTGTTCTTTTTCGAATTTTCCCTTTAACCAACGCAAGAAAACAGGCATTTGTGTAACTGCTCTGCTCACTACAAAATGGAATTTGTCTTTTATTTTTTCGGCTCTTTCGTGATAGGCTTTTACATTTTTTAATCCAAGACTTTCAGCAACTGCATTCACTACCGTAATTTTTTTGCCAATAGAATCTACCAAAGTAAATTCTACATTCGGAAACAAAATCGCCAAAGGAATTCCCGGGAAACCACCACCAGTTCCTATGTCTAGAACTTTGGTTCCATCTGCAAATTCCATAATTTTTGCAATTCCCAATGAATGGAGAACGTGTCTTTCGTATAATTCATCAATATCTTTTCTCGAAATCACGTTAATTTTTTCGTTCCAGTCTTTATAAAGTGTTTCAAGTTGTTGGAACTGAGATTTTTGTTGGTCTGTTAAATTTGGGAAATATTTTAAAATAATTTCTGAAGACATATGCGTTCTAATATTTCAACAAAAATAAAGAATTTATCGTGGAAATCTTTCGGAATTTATACTTTAAAATTTATCTTTGCTAAAAATCGTAAAAATGAATAAACTGTCAGATAGATTAAACAGATTAAGTTATTCTCAAACTTTCGTAATGAGCAATAAAGCCCGTGAAATGAAAGCTGCCGGAATAGATGTGATTTCGTTAACTCTTGGTGAACCAGATTTTGATGTGCCAGATAATATAAAGAAGGCAGCGTTTGATGCAATTAATGAAAATTATAGCCATTATTCGCCTGTTCCAGGTTTTTTAGAGCTAAGAAAAGCAATTGTAAATAAACTTAAACGTGATAACAATTTAGAATATAAACCGACGCAAATCTGTGTAGCAAACGGTGCCAAACAAAATATTTTCAATGTTTTAGCAGCTTTGGTAAATGAAGGAGACGAAGTAATTTTGCCCGCTCCGTATTGGGTTTCTTATGATGAAATGGTAAAAATTAATGGTGGTGTTTCTGTTTTTATCGAAACCAATATTGATACTGAATTTAAGATGACAGCAGAGCAATTAGAAGCTGCCATCACTCCAAAAACGAAAGCGGTATTGTATAGTTCACCATGTAATCCATCAGGCAGTTATTATACCAGAGAAGAATTAGAAAAAATAGCCAATGTAGTGGCTAAATATCCTTATGTAACGATTATTTCTGATGAAATCTACGAATACATCAATTACGATGGAAAACACACTTCTATTGCAGAATTCCCACAAGTTTATGAACAAACTGCAGTAATCAACGGAATGTCTAAAGCTTTTGCAATGACTGGTTGGAGAATTGGTTATAGCGCTTGTCCAGAATGGTTAGCAGACGCATGTGATAAGTTGCAAGGTCAGGTTACCAGTGGTGCAAATACGGTAGCGCAAAGAGCTTCTATTGTAGGATTAGAAACCGACCCAAAAGATTACTACTATATGGTAGAAAGTTTTGAAAAACGTAGAAATCTAGTATATGAATTGTTAAAAGAAATGCCTGGTTTCAAAGTAAATTTACCAAAAGCTGCATTTTATTTCTTCCCAGATATTTCTTATTACATCGGGAAAACCATAGACGGTGTTCTCATCAATAATTCTGATGATTTTGCGATGTTTTTATTAGAAAAAGCACATGTAGCTTGTGTAGGAGGCGTAAGTTTTGGTGATGCCAATTGTATCAGATTCTCTTATGCCGCTTCTGAAGAAGAATTAAAAGAAGCGATGAGTAGAATTAAAAAAGCTTTGACAGAAGCAGAAATTCATTAACAAATTTTTTAAAAACATCCTTAAAATCTTCAGTCAAAAGCTGAAGATTTTTTTGCTTTTTAGGAGTCATAGAAAAAAATTATCGGTTTCTCATATTAAAAATTTTAAAATTGATTAATTCTGCAAACTGAAAGTATAATAGTAAAAAAAACAACAAGAAAAAGGCATTAGTAGGAAGAAAATTTCCAAATGTAACGGTAGACGCAATCTCTAAATCAGGAGAAAATTTAAGAATTAACGTTTTAGAAGAAGCAGTAAAAAATCAATCAAAAGTTTTATTATTTTGGTATCCAAAAGACTTTACTTTTGTTTGTCCGACAGAATTACACGCTTTTCAAGCTGCTTTAGAAGAATTTAAAAACAGAAACACTATGGTTATTGGTGCTTCTTGTGACACAAATGAGGTACACTTCGCATGGTTATCTACTCCAAAAAATATGGGAGGAATCGAAGGAGTGACTTATCCACTTTTAGCTGATACACACAGACAATTGGCTAATATTTTAGGAATTGTAGACCAAGATTTCGAATATGATGAAGAAGGAAACGAAACTTTTTCTGGGTCTAACGTAACGTACAGAGCGACTTATTTAATTGATGAAGAAGGAAAAGTTTTCCACGAAAGTGTAAATGATATGCCTCTTGGAAGAAACGTAGCTGAATATTTAAGATTAATTGATGCTTACACTCACGTTCAAAAATACGGAGAAGTTTGTCCTGCAAACTGGCAAGAAGGTAAAGCAGCAATGAATGCTACTAGAACTGCAACTGCA
This sequence comes from Cloacibacterium sp., assembly GCA_046296655.1. Classification (GTDB taxonomy): domain Bacteria; phylum Bacteroidota; class Bacteroidia; order Flavobacteriales; family Weeksellaceae; genus Cloacibacterium. The sequence goes on from JBKBLE010000001.1 coordinate 156,563, forward strand.
GAATATCTTAGCCAAAACTAAAATATTAAAATACAATTAATACCAAAGCAGAACATTTTGTTCTGCTTTTTTTGTAAATTTACTTGTTCAAAAATGTATGAAATGACTAAAAATGTAAGGTTGCTTTCTCCTCAAAAAACAATAGCGCTTATTGCTCATGACCATAAAAAAGATGAATTACTTGAATGGGTAAAAAAGCATAGAGAAATACTCTCTCAGCATCAATTAATAGCAACAGGAACAACAGGGAAATTAATTTCTGATTTTCTTGGAGTCAATGTAAAAAGAGTAATGAGCGGTCCACTTGGTGGTGATCAACAATTAGGTTCTATGATAGCAGAAGGCGAAATAGATATTGTAATTTTCTTTTGGGATCCTATGGAAGCTCAACCGCATGATAGTGATGTAAAGGCACTTCTAAGATTATGTGTAGTATGGAATATTCCTATGGCTTGTGATGCTGCTACCGCAGATTTTATTCTTTCTTCTCCGTTTATGCATTCAGAATATGTAGCAGAAGTACCTGATTATACGAGCTACCTCAATAGAAATGTGGTAAAAAAAATATAACATAAAAGCCAACTTTTTGAGGCGGTCTAAAATATTGGCTTTTAGTTAAAATAATTCTCTATTTTTTGAGGTTCTAATTCAGAAAATTCTGTGATGGTTATTTTTGCTAAATCATATTTCTGCATTTTAGAATGTTCACTTTTATAGGCAGCGCAGAAAATTCCTGCACGGTGTGCAGCAATAATTCCGTTGGTAGAATCTTCTATTACCATACAATTTTCCTTAGGTTCAACTGCAATTTCTGCGGCTTTTATAAAAATTTCGGGATTAGGTTTAGATTCTTCTAGATCTGCTCCACTAATTTTTCCCATAAAGTATTTGCCGATATCAAATTTATCAAAAACCCAATTAATGGTATTCATACTTGCAGATGAAGCCAAAACTAACTTAATATTATTTTCGTAGTAATTGATAATCAATTCTCTCACTCCAGGAAGTAAATCAAAATCAGGGTCTGTATCAAAATAATGTTTAAAATATTTTCTTTTAGAAGCAGCTATTTCTTCTGGCAAAACATCTAAATTAAACTCATCTTTAATCATCTGAGTAGATTTTTTGGTAGATGTTCCTGTAAGAGAAGTATAAAATTCTTCTGAAACTTTGATGTTTAAATCTTTGAAAGTTTGGAAATATGCTTTTCGGTGAAGTGGTTCCGTATCTACAATTACTCCATCCATATCAAATAGTACGGCTTTTAAAGGCATAGTCTAAATTTTTTGCAAAAATACGAATATTTACTTTAACCGATTTTTTATAAAAATTATATGCTTTTACTTCTTCTTTCTAAAAGAATTACATCTCGCCAAACACCGTTCATTTCAGCGATTTTTTCTCTTCTTCCAATGATTCTGAAGCCTAATTTTTCGTGAATTTTAATGCTCGCTACATTTTCTGGAAAAATCCCAGATTGTAATGTCCAAAAATGATGTTCTTCGGTTTCTTCTATTAATTTATGGAGCAACATTTCGCCAAATCCTTTTCCATGAACTGAATTATCGAGATAAATGCTGACTTCGGCAACACCTTTGAAGCATGCTCTTGCAGAAATAGGTTGGATAGCAGCCCAACCTTGTACTACTCCATTTTCGTTTACCAAAACCAATCTACAAACTTTGAAATATTTATTGTCCCAAGTTTCCCAACTTGGAACTTCTTTGTCAAAAGTAGCATTGCCGCCTTCGATTCCTTGTTTTAAAATTTCTAAAACTCTCTTTCCATCTTCTGGAAGCATTTCACGGATTTGGTAGTTCATTTTTATCTAAGATAAATTGTGTGATAATGTTGAAAATGAAATTTTATTCCATCTCCTTCTTCAAAAATCTAGCAGTCAAAGATTTTTTGCTTTTTATAATTTCTTCAGGAGTTCCCGTTGCGATGATTTCGCCACCGTGTTTTCCACCTTCTGGACCGATGTCTATAATGTGGTCTGCCAATTTTATGACATCTAAATTATGTTCGATAATAATAAAAGAATTGCCCAATTCTACCAACTGATTGATGGCTTCCATCAAGATTTTTACATCTTCAAAATGCAAACCTGTTGTAGGTTCATCTAGAATATAAAGCGTGTTTCCTGTTTGTTTTTTGGCAAGTTCTGTTGCTAGTTTTATACGTTGCGCTTCTCCTCCACTTAATGTGGTAGATTGTTGGCCAAGTGTAATGTAACCCAAACCAACGTCTTGCAAAGTCTTCACTTTTGCATAAATTTTAGGAATCGGTTGGAAGAAATCTGCCGCTTCATCAATGGTCATTTCCAAAACATCAGAAATCGATTTTCCTTTGTAGCGAACTTCCAAAGTTTCTCTGTTAAAACGTTTTCCGTTACAGGTTTCGCAATGCACGTAAACATCGGGCAAAAAGTTCATTTCAATGACTTTTAAACCGCCACCTTGACACGTTTCGCATCTTCCACCTTTTACATTAAAAGAAAATCTCCCCGCTTTGTAACCTCGGATTTTAGATTCTGGCAATTCTGCAAAAAGGTTTCTAATATCGGTGAACATTCCTGTGTAAGTTGCTGGATTAGAGCGCGGTGTCCTACCAATTGGCGTTTGATCTACATCTACAATTTTGTCGATATTTTCGATGCCTTCAAATTTTTTGTAAGGTAAAGGCTCTTGAACTGCTCTGTAAAAATGTTTGTTGAGAATTGGATAAAGCGTTCCGTTAATCAAAGAAGATTTTCCACTTCCTGAAATTCCCGTTACCACCACCAATTTTCCTAAAGGAATTTCGAGGTTTACGTTTTTCAGGTTATTTCCTGTTGCACCTTTTAGTTTTAGAAATTTTCCGTTTCCTTTTCTTCTTTCTTTAGGGATTTCTATGCTTCTTTTACCCGTGAGATAATCTGCCGTAATTGTATTGGCTTTGATTAGATCTTTAGGTTTTCCTTGCCAAAGAATTTCGCCGCCGTGTTTTCCAGCTCTAGGACCGATATCGAGAACGTAATCAGCTTCTAGAATCATGTCTTTATCATGTTCTACTACGAGAACAGAATTGCCAATATCACGAAGATTTTTCAATGAATTGATGAGTCTTTCGTTGTCTCTTTGATGCAAGCCAATGCTTGGTTCATCTAAAATATACAATACATTTACCAATTGAGAACCAATTTGTGTAGCCAATCTAATTCTCTGAGATTCGCCACCAGAAAGCGTTTTAGAACTTCTACTCAAGCTTAAATAATCTAAACCGACGTCTAATAAAAACTGCAATCTTGTTTCTATTTCTTTCAGAATTTCATTGGCAATGATTTTATTTTTTTCGCTGAATTTTTCTTTAACTTCTTGAATCCAATCTTTCAAATCCAACAAACTCAAAGCATTGATTTCCGCAATATTTTTTCCATCGATTTTAAAGGCCAAACTGCTTTTTTGAAGTCTTGCTCCGTTGCATTCTGGACAAGTTTCTTCGGTGGTAAATTGTCTTTCAAGTACTACTGCATCGTAGTTTTCTTTATCTTCAATCACTTGACTTAAATAAGGAATTAACCCTTCAAAATTGATTTTTATTTTCTTAGAAATTCCCGCGTATTTCAAATCAGCAGTAAATTCTTTTTGGCAACCGTAGTAAATATAATCTACCGCTTCACGAGGAATTTCATTGAAAGAAGTATTTAAGCCTAACCCGAAAATTTCTAAAATATTTTTAATTTGAGTGAGAAGCCATTTGTTTCCTTTCAAAACTTCTAGCGGTAATAAAGCGCCTTGATTGATAGAAAAATTAGGGTTTTCTACCAAAAATTCTTCATTGATTTTTTTGATGGTTCCGAGACCTTTACAAGTTGGGCAACTTCCCTTCGGAGAATTGAAAGAAAAAGTATTCGGTTCTGGAATTGGTAATGCGTTTCCAGTTTCGGCATCCATTAAATTTTTAGAAAAATATTGAAAATCATTCGAGCCAAATTTTTGTACCATCACTACTCCATCTCCCATTTGCAAAGCGGTTTTCAGAGATTTTGCCATTCTGGTTTCAGTAGCATTTTCGCCGATAATCCATCGGTCTATTACCACTTCTATATCGTGGGTTTTATAACGGTCTAGTTTTAAATCGTATTCTATATCTTGTAATTCTCCATCAATTCTGGCTTGTGAATACCCTTTTTTAGCCAATTGCACAAAAAGTTCGTGATAATGTCCTTTTCTAGAACGAATGACAGGTGCTAAAAGTAGAACTTTTTCGCCTTTATAATTTTCTTTGATGGTTTCTAGAATTTGTTCTTCTGTGTAGCTCACCATTTTTTGACCAGTTTCCAAAGAATATGCATCTGAAACTCTGGCGAAAAGCAAACGGAGAAAATCATACAATTCTGTAACGGTACCCACTGTAGAACGTGGGTTTTTATTGGTAGTCTTTTGTTCGATGGCAATTACAGGAGAAAGTCCTTCGATTTTATCAACATCTGGACGCTCTAAACCGCCCAAAAACTGACGAGCATAAGCAGAAAATGTTTCGATGTAACGTCTTTGTCCTTCTGCAAAAATGGTGTCAAAAGCCAAAGAAGATTTCCCAGAACCAGAAAGTCCCGTAATGGTAACCAATTCATTTCTAGGGATTTTAACATTGATGTTTTTCAGATTGTGTTCTCTAGCTCCGTATATTTCGATGTATTCTTTTTCTGTACTCATAATGTCATTCTCGTCAAAAAAAATCAAGACTTACAAAAATACGGAATTATTCTCTGAAAAAGTTTATCAATCGTAAGATTTCCACATAAAAAAAGAACCTCAAATTTGAGGTTCTTGTGAATATATTATCTAAAGATTTACAAAGTTTCTTTGTCTGATAATTTGTTGAATTTCAAAAATCTAATGAAGAACAATCCTAATGCAAAGAAAACCGTCATAGAAAGTGCTGCAAATCTCATTCCTGAAGTAGTAGGCAGTTGGAATGAACATTCTTGTAAGAAGAACAACCTAATCGCATCATAATTGTCAATTAATAAAGCAAAAATAAATGTTCCTAGGATAATTGCTATCTTTTCTAATACATCATAAAAGCTGAAATACGTAGTATTATCCATAGAATCTTTCGGTAAAAGTCTACTGTAGGTAGAACGAGACATTGATTGAATTCCGCCCATTACCAAACCGATGATGGCTGCAATTCCGTAAAATTGATATTCTACATTTGGATTTTCTTTTTTGAGGAAATAAGCAGAAAGACAAGCAAAAATCCATAAAATAATGGTAATGCTAATCACATTTTTATTGCCTATTCTTTTTGATAATCTCGAGAAGAAAATAGCACCAATGATTGCTTCAATTTGAATGATTAACAAGGTCATAATCAGTTTTCCTTGTTCAAGGTTGATTTCGCTCTTTCCAAAAAGTGTTGCCATCAAGAAAATGGTCTGCATTCCAACACTGTAAAAGAAGAAACTTGCTAAAAAATACTTAAGATTAGCGGTTCTAAATAATTGTGAACCAACTCTATACAATTCTCTAAAACTTTCTTTTACGATTTCAATGTAGAAGATGATATTATCTTTCAGAACTTCTACAAAGCCACCGTTTGATTTATGACTTTTGAAAATATTTTTTAGATTCAGCAAAACTAAATCTTTTGGTAATTGGTCTTTCACTTCACCAAATTGTGGTAAATGTTTGAAGGTGTATTGAGAGAATCCAAACCACCAAGCTCCCGTGAATAAGAAAGAAATTCTAGTGTATAAAAGTGCTTCTTTTGGAGTATCCGCAAAAAACATTATCAATGCCAAACAAATCACCACTAAAATTACAGAACCAATGTAACCATAAACGTAACCTTTTGCAGAAAGTGCATCTTGTTTATCTGGCGTAGCAATATCTGGCAAAAAGGAATTGTAGAAAACCAAACTTCCCCAGAAACCTACACTCGCAGTAATACTGAAAAGTAATCCTAAGAAGACGTTATTCATATTGGTAAACATCGCCAATCCCATACAAGAAGTTGCTCCTAAATAAGCGAAAAATTGCAAGAAAGACTTTTTATTTCCAATGGTATCTGCTAAAGATGATAAAATCGGCGAAAGAATAACCACAATCAAAAACGAAATGGTAAGCGAATAGCCATAAATTGCATCTGGTTGATAATCTTTTCCGAAAATATTAATCATATTTCTCACTGGAACTTTTATCCATTTTCCTGTTTCGGTTACGTACTCGCTTTTTTCGTAAGCAGTAGTAATAATAGAATAGTAAATAGGAAAAATGGTAGAGGTAATTACCAGTGAATAAACAGAATTCGCCCAATCGTAGAAAGCCCAAGCTTTCATAATTTTAGGGTTGTTTTTAATATTTTGTTTCATAGTTTTTCTCCGTAAAAGGGAATTATTACACAAAAATAAAAAAACCATTAAGAAATTGACTAAAAAATCAATAAATCTTAATGGTTAATTATTTGTAAAATGAGAAAATTATAAATTCTCAATCACAATTGCAGAAGCACCACCACCTCCATTACAGATTGCAGCAGCGCCATATTTACCATTGTTTTGTTTTAAAACATTAATGAGTGTAACGATAATTCTAGCACCAGAACTACCTAGTGGATGTCCTAATGAAACAGCACCACCATTTACATTTACCTTAGATTCGTCTAAGCCTAAAATTTTATTGTTGGCTAAACCAACTACTGAAAAAGCTTCATTAAACTCGAAGAAATCAATGTCAGAAATTTCTAAACCAGCTTTTTTAAGAGCAATTGGTAATGCTTTTGCAGGAGCGGTGGTAAACCATTCTGGTTCGTGTGCAGCATCTGCATAAGAAACGATTTTAGCCAAAGGTTTTAAGCCCAATTCTTCCATTTTTTCTTTTGACATTAAAACCAATGCAGAAGCACCGTCATTTAATGGAGAAGCATTAGCAGCAGTTACTGTTCCATTTTCTTTTTGGAAAACAGTAGGCAAAGTTCCAATTCTGTCAAAATTTACATTTTTATATTCTTCGTCTTCTGCGAAAATAATAGGTTCTCCTTTTTTCTGTGGAATTTCTACAGGAACGATTTCCTCTTTAAATTTACCAGAAGCCCAAGCTTCTGCACTTCTTTTATAAGACTGAATCGCAAAGTTGTCTTGGTCTTCTCTTGAGAATTCATATTTTGCAGCACATTTTTCTGCACAAACTCCCATGTGGATTTTGTTGTAAACATCTATTAAACCGTCAACTAACATACCGTCTTGCATTTTAACATCTCCCAATTTTACAGCATTTCTGGCGCTATAATAATGAGGAACTTGGCTCATGTTTTCCATCCCACCCGCTACGATTACGTCTTGGTCACCAGATTTAATAGACTGAGAAGCCATCATTACGGCTTTCATCCCAGAAGCACATACTTTATTGATAGTGGTAGAAGGTGTTTCGTTTGATAAACCAGCACCTAATGCAGCTTGACGAGCAGGAGCTTGTCCTTCTCCAGCTTGTAAAACATTACCCATATAAACTTCTTGAACGTGTTTTGCGTCAAGATTAATTTTGTCTAACGCTCCTTTAATGGCAATAGCACCTAATTTAGGGGCAGGAATGCTAGATAAACTTCCTAGAAAACTTCCCATAGGTGTTCTTGCTGCTGAAACGATAAATACTTCTTTCATGATATTTAATAGAGATTTAAATTTTAAAATTCTTTTCGCCAAAGTACAAAAAAAAACACACTTTTTAAAAAGTGTGTTTTATGTTTATAATCAATGATTTATATTAATGAGATACGTTTCCTATTGCTTCTGGATTGTGCTTGTGTTTAAAGAAAATACCAAATAGTATTGCAATAACAAGAGCATAAATAGAGAATGTGAGCCAAGCTCCACTCCAATTTGTGCTTCCATCAGTATTTATAAAGTATTTTTCAATGATAAATCCACTTGCTTTGCTTCCTATAATCGCTCCAATTCCGTTTGTCATCATCATGAATAAACCTTGTGCAGAACCTCTAAGCTTAGAGTCAGTAGAAGTTTCTACGAAAAGAGAACCAGAAATATTAAAGAAATCAAATGCCATTCCATAAACAATCATAGATAAAATTAACGCAAAAAGTCCGAAACCAGTTGGGTAACCTACTGAAAATAGTCCAAATCTTAGAACCCAAGCGAGCATACTCATTAACATTACTTTTTTAATACCATATTTTTTTAGGAAAAATGGAATAGCAAGTATAAATAATGTTTCAGAAATTTGGCTGATAGATACAATTACGGTACTGTATTTTACTGCAAAACTATCTTTATATGCGGCTATATTTTTGAAGCTGTCAATAAAAACATCTGCGTACATGTTAGTTAATTGCAAAGCAGCTCCTAAGAACATAGAAAAAATAAAAAAACTTGCCATTTTTGGGTTTTTAAACAAAACAAAAGCATTTAATCCTAGTTTTTCTAGAATTCCGTTTGCATCTTTTTTGTTATTTTCTGGAGGACAACTAGGCAATGTGAAGGCATATAAACCTAAAATAATTGCTCCGGCAGATGCGATATAGAATTGGAGAGGTGTAGGTGTAGCTAGCTTTATAAAGTTGAAAGACAATATGTCAGACTGAGTATAATCAAAATTTGTAAAATTAGTAATCCACATTGCAATGATAAAACCAACAGTTCCCCATACTCTAATTTTAGGAAAATTAGTTACTACATCAGAATTATTGTCAGATAAAACTCTATAAATTAGAGAATAAGATAGTGAAATAGTAGGCATGTAAAAGAACATTGCGATTAAAATAATCCAATATAACTGTTCTGGATCATTAATTCCTGGTACAAAAAACATCATGATTCCATAAAGGATATGAAGAATACCATACAATTTTTCTGAATTTATATATTTGTCTACTAAGATTCCTACAATTGGTGGAGTTATAATCGATGCTATTCCTAGAGTTGAGAAAATTGCACCAAACTGAGGGAAGGTCCATCCCTTTGTACTTAAACAATAAGTAGCAATTGTAGTAAGCCAAGCTCCCCAAACAAAAAATTGTAGAAAACTGAGCAGTGTCAATCTAAATTTAATATTCATAAGTAGTAATTTTTTCTTTTACGGTATTTTAGACCGTTGAGTGTTTTCAGAGTTTATTATTTAATTTTTAGCGCTAGTCAATTTTTTTATTTCGTCTTTTGAGTTCTTCTTGGATTTCCATAGCGGTATCATAATCTTCTTCTCTCACTGCATCGTCTAATAAAATTTGTAATTCTTCTGTACTCAGTTTTTTGAGGTCAGAAGTTTCGCTTTCTGAAGCCTCTTCAGGTTCTGGCAATTCATTGTTTTTGTCAATTTCTAGAAGAATTCCAGCTTCGTTCAATACTTGTTCTGTAGTATAGATTGGGGCATCAAAACGTACTGCCATTGCTACAGCATCAGAAGTTCTGGCATCTAAAATAAGTTCTTCTCCGTTTTCTGTATTTTTAAAATTGAGATTAGAAAAGAAAACACCGTCAATAATTTGATAAATAATTACCGATTCTAGCGTGTAGTGCGTAGAATTTACAAATTTGGTAAATAAATCATGCGTGAGTGGACGAGGTGGTCTCAAGTCTTTTTCTAAACCTAAAGAAATAGATTGAGCCTCAAAATTACCAATTACTACAGGTAGTTTTACGCCAGTTTCTTCATGCTCCAGAAGCAGTGCATAAGCTCCAGATTGAGTTTGGCTATAAGATATTCCGCGTACGATTAGTTGTTTATAATCCATGAATACAAATATACTTTAATTTTTAAAATTTAACATTTGATATTTAAAATTTTATCACTGCCTTCAGATGATTTATTTTACAAGTTTTGATGATAAAATTGGTTTTGCTTTTTAATTAATGAGAAATTCAATTACTCTTCAAAAGAAATAAAAAATTTTGGTTTCTGCAACGACAAAAAAATCCGAGATAAAAATCTCGGATTGATATTTTTAAAAAGGATGATATTTTAGTGTCCTTTTAATGCTTTAATTTTTTCTGTAAGCACAGGAATAATTTGGAAAGCATCTCCTACTACTCCATAATCAGCAGATTTAAAGAATGGTGCTTCTGCATCATTATTAATCACTACGATGGTTTTAGAAGAGTTTACACCAGCCAAATGCTGAATAGCACCAGAAATACCTACTGCTATGTATAAATTAGGAGCGATGGTTTTACCGGTTTGTCCTACGTGTTCTGAGTGAGATCTCCAACCGATATCAGAAACTGGTTTAGAACAAGCAGTAGCTGCACCTAAAACATTTGCTAATTCTTCGATCATTCCCCAGTTTTCAGGGCCTTTCATTCCTCTACCTGCAGAAACTACTATTTCTGCTTCTTTAAGGTCTAATTTTCCTGAAGATTTTTCTTGGTTCACTACAGTAAGACCTTCTGCAGAAACAGAAACTTCTTTTACTTCTTCAGAACCTGCAACTGGATTTTCTTTTACTCCAAAAGAATTTTGAGAAACAGTAACCACTACATTTTCGCAATGAGCTTTAGCATCCATAAAAGCTTTTCCAGAGAAAGATTTTCTCTTCGCTTCGAATGGAGAAATGGCAACTGGAGCAGAAACTACATTGGTTAATAATGAAGCGTTTTTAATCACAGCAAGCATAGGAGCTACAGAACTCGCATCTGTAGAATGCGGGAAAACTACTACTCCATCTACTACAGTAGCAAGAGCTTCTGCATAAGCTTTTGGGTTGAAACTTTTAAGCGCGTCACTTTTTAGAGTAACCACTTTTGAAGCTCCGTATTTGTAAAGAACATCTGCAGGATCTGTAGGATTAATGCTTACCGCTACTACATCAGTTCCAGACATATCTGCAACTGTTTTTGCGTAAGAAACAGCTTCTAGAGCCGCTTTTTTATATGCTCCTGAAATATTTTCGGTATATACAAAAATTGACATAATTTAAAAAGATTTGAGATTGTTTGAATTTCAAATTTCAAATTTCAAATGGATTAATAATTTGTTAAATAACTTTTGCTTCTTCGTGAAGTAATCTTACCAATTCATCTAGATTATCCGCAGAAACTAGTTTTACTTGAGCTCTAGCTGGAACAGCATCAAAAGATACTGCACTTACTTTCACATCTGTTTCAGTTGGTTCTTTTACGGTTAAAGGTTTAGTTCTAGCAGACATAATTCCTCTCATGTTAGGAATGATAAGGTCTTTTTCTTCTACCATACCTTTTTGACCAGCGATTACAGCAGGAAGTTTTACAGATAAAGTTTCTTTTCCTCCTTCAATTTCTCTCACTGCAGTAGCTTCTGCACCGTTTACTTCTAAACCTACGCAAGCGTTTACGAAAGGTCTATTAAGTAATTGAGCAATCATTGCTGGAACTGCAGCACCATTATAATCAATAGATTCTTTACCGCAAAGTACCAAGTCATAGCCACCTTCTTCTGCAATTTTAGCCAATTCTTTAGCTACGGTAATACTGTCTTTTGGTTCAGTGTTTACTCTTATTGCGTCATTTGCACCAATAGCAAGAGCTTTTCTCATTACAGCTTCAGTAGCTGCGTCACCTACAGTAGCGATGGTCACTGTAGCGCCTTGAGATTCTTGTAATTTTACAGCTTTTGTAAGAGCAAATTCGTCGTAAGGATTAATTACCCACTGAATTCCGTTTTTGTCAAAAGCAGATTTATCTGCAGTAAAGTTAATTTTAGAAGTAGTATCTGGAACACTACTAATACAAACTAATATTTTCATATGTAGATTTTTATTGTTTTTTTAAAGGTCATATGCAATCGCTCATTCGTCATTATAATTAGTTTTGATAATCACGGCGATTTCATAAGGTTCAATTTTTCTTATTTGAATGTTTGCTAATTTAAATAAAAAAATATTATGCATGCATAATACTCTAAAATTATTTATATTCATTGCATAAATATACGATAAATGCCTGAAATAAAGGGAATTTTGAGATTTTATTTCGGGAATAATTTTTGAAATCATTAAAAATCACCACAAATTAATGGATTTTTCTTTCCCAAAAATGTGGAGTTAATTCTCAATTTTTAAGCAGAAATAAAAAATCCTCAATCTTATAGACTGAGGATTAACTTAAAATTTATTGTTGAGTATAAAATTCAAAGAAATATGGAATACTTTCTATTCCTTTGTAGAAATTATATAATCCGTAGTGTTCGTTTGGCGAGTGAATCGCATCAGAATCTAAACCGAAGCCCATTAAAACTGATTTAGCTCCCAAAATTTTCTCAAAAAGAGAAGTAATAGGAATACTTCCGCCACTTCTATATGGTAAAACTTCTTTACCAAAGGCTTTTTCCATAGCTTTTTTAGCCGCTTGGAATTCTTTGGTATTGCTTTGTAAAACGTAAGGCATTCCACCGTGATGAGGCGTAACTTTTACCTTAACAGAAGCTGGAGCTATTTTTTCAAAATATTTCGTGAACTTTTCAGTAATTTCTTCGTCAGTTTGATAAGGAACCAATCTCATAGAAATTTTTGCAAATGCTTTGCTAGGAATCACGGTTTTAGCACCTTCACCTGTGTAACCTCCCCAAATTCCATTTACATCAAGAGTTGGTCTGATAGAAGTTCTTTCTAAGGTAGTATAGCCTGTTTCACCTTCTACTTCGCTTAAACCAATTGATTTTTTGAATTCTTCTGGGTTGTCTTTTAATTTATTCATTTCTGTTCTGTCTTCCGCAGAAACGATTTCTACATTATCATAAAAACCATCGATGGTAATTCTTCCTTCTTCATCATGAAGTTTAGCAATCATTTTTGCTAAAACATTAATTGGGTTAGGAACAGCACCACCATATAATCCTGAGTGTAAATCTCTGTTCGGACCTTCTACTTCTACTTCCAAATAACTTAAACCTCTAAGACCAGTAGTTACCGTTGGTTGTTCGTTAGAATAAATATGCGTGTCTGAAATTAGAATCACATCACAAGAAAGTTTTTCTTTATTTTCTTCTAAAAATCCAGCTAAACTTACAGAACCTACTTCTTCTTCTCCTTCAATAATGAATTTAATATTACAAGGTAAAGAATTGGTTTTCATCATCGCTTCAAAAGCTTTTATGTGCATGAAGAATTGGCCTTTATCATCTGCGCTTCCTCTTGCGAAAATAGCACCTTCTGGATGAAGTTCTGTCTTTTTAACCACAGGTTCAAATGGTCCGCTTTCCCACAATTCTAGTGGATCTGCAGGTTGAACATCATAGTGACCATAAACCAAAACAGTTGGTAATTCTGGATTGATGATTTTTTCACCATAAACTACAGGATAACCTTTGGTTTCGCAGATTTCTACTTGATCTGCTCCTGCATTGGCAAGGTGTTTTGCCACAGCATCAGCACAATTGAGCACATCTTGATTGTAAGCTGGGTCTGCAGAAATAGAAGCAATCTTCAATAATTCTATCAATTCGTCTAGAAAACGTTGCTTGTTTTGTTGGATATAACTTTGTGTGTCCGACATTGTTTTAAAATTTTAGTAAATATAAAAAATGTCTCGCAATCGCAAGACATCTATTTTGTATGAGAAAATATCTTATTTTTTTGCAGTGCTATCTACCTTAACTTCTGCACCAGCTGTTTGTTCTACAGTTGCAGAGTCCGTTTTTTCTTTATAAGTAGGCGCTTCAGCATTTTCATCGTCATATCTTACTACATCTTCAGTTTTTTTCAAAACTCCCTTGTTTCCTCCTTCAGGTAAACCACAAGAAACTAAAAAAGACGCTGTAGCCACAGCAAATACCAATTTTTTCATATCTAAATTATTACGTTTATAAATTTTTCCAAAAGTAAGAAATATTGAGTTTACCACAAAAAAAACTTAAAATTTTCTTAATCAAGAAGTTTTCCTACTAGGAAATGATTTCCAGAAAGAGATTTTACCGCGATAAGATATTGGTTTCCGCCGTCTTTTATTTTGTATTTTTTCTTGATTTCTTCAGGTTTTAAAGGAAAATTTTTGGTGATGATATTAAATTGTTCACCCTTTTTAATCGCTTTTGAATTGATTTCTTCTGTCTCAAAAATTCTTCCTGGGAAATGTTCTATTTTTTCTTCGGAAGTATAAATGTGTGTATTTTGATGTAATTTTCTCAAACCAAATTTCTCTGAAACTAAATTAAAAGCTCCAGTTTTTAATACAGAATTATTTGGAATGTAAATGTATTTTTTTGGAATTGAAAATTCTGATTTACAATGTTTTTCATCGTCTAAGTTAAAGTGAAATTCAGGTTCTGTAGATTGTAAATTGATGCAAGAAATTTCTGGTCTATTTTCTGTTTTCTTGAGATAAACTAAAACTTCTTTTACTTCATTTTTGACCGCAATAATCCAGATTTTACAAATATTTTTGAGCGAAGAAACCAAATGCTGAATATCAATCAGCGGTGATAGTTTTATTAAAATTTCAGGTGAAATGTCACTTAATTGCTCTTGAATTTCAATAATATTAGGCGACAAATCCTCCAAAAGAAATACTTTTCTGTTATGATTATCTCTTCTTGCAGGATCTAGATAAATTAAATCGAATTTTTCTTTATTGTTTGTGAGAAAATCTTCTAATTTTTGGTTGATGAAATTCGCTTTTCTTCCGAGAACTTCCCAATTGTGTTTTACAATATCCAAAAGCTCTGTATTCTGCTCTATTAAAGTAATTTCTTCAAAATTTTGAGAAAGAAAATAAGCGTCAATTCCAAAACCACAAGTTAAATCCACGAATTTTTTACCATTAAAAAACTGTTTTTTAAAATCTGCGGTATCTTGTGATGAAGCCTGTTCTAGATTAAGATTGGGCGGAAAAATAATGTTTTCTTGATTCAAAAAAGGGAACTTTTTTTCGGCTACTTTTCTACCTTTAATCTGCTGAACCAATTCTTGCATAGAAACCTCTGGAAATGGAGATTTTTTCAGTAACAAAGAATGCAAATCCGCGTGTAGATTTGCATTAATAAAGTATTTTATTTTATTTCCCACAGATTTCACAGATTTTATTTAATATATCCGTTTATTTTTCTGTAAATATTCTTATCAATATAATCTGTATTAAAATTGACTAGAATTCCTAATTTTAAATTTGTTAGTTTTAGATAAGTTAAGAGTTGTTTATGATGAACATTTGAAATTTCTTCAATAGATTTTATTTCAATAATTACCTTATCTTCAACAATTATGTCAGCAATAAAACTTGAATCTAGAGTTAATTCTTTAAATTTTATAGGAATTGGAACTTGTGTTTTTACTTCTAAACCTTTACTTTTTAAATCATATGCTAAAGTTTTTTCATAAACTTTTTCCAATAAACCTGGTCCAAGTTTATTGTAAATTTCAAAAATAGATTTTCTTATATAAAAACTAATTTCATTTTCGTTCATAATTCTGTGAAATCTGTGGGAAATTTTACTCAAACATTTCTGCCCATCTTACTGCTTTTATTTCTTTAGCATTGTAGAGTTGTTCTACAGATTTAGTTTTTTCTAGTTTTGGATAAAGATTTACACCAATGAGTTTTATTTTACCTTCTTCTACCCAATTTTGTTCTGCAATTGCCTGTTGATAGATCATTTCAGCAATTTTTCCAGATTTTAGATTTTCTACAAAACCACCAGAATTTTCAAGTTCCAAGAATAATTTCCATGCGTTTTCTGCGAATTGATGGGTAATTTCTTCAATATAATAACTTCCGTTGGCAGCATCGTCAAATACATTAATAATACTTTCGTATGCCAAAACAATTTGTTGTTTAAACGAAATCTCCTCTGAAAGTGAATTGGAATTTTGCACTTTAAAATCATTGCTATAAACCGCATCAGAACCAGCAATCATGGCCGCGGAAAGTTCTAGCGTAGAACGAATAAGGTTATTTTCTTCGTCGTTTTTAGCTTTATTTCTTAGAGAAGTTTCTGTGAAAATGTAAGGAATACTGTCTAGTCCGAATTCTTTAGAAAGTTGATTGAAAAGGATTTTAAATGCTCTGATTTTTGCAATTTCAAAGAAATAATTCCCGCCTACTGCAAATTTGAAAACCAATTTTTCTAAAATTTCAGCCCCAAAAACTTCTGCTAAGTCTTTTGCTTTTGCTAATGCTAAAGCCAATTGTTGTGTGATAGAAGCTCCAGCATTTTGATACAAAGTGGTATCTACGGCAATATTTCTTTTGAAATTTTTAGACAATAATTCCTCCGCTAATTGCGAGTTAATTTCTTGATTTTCAAAAACATCTATCAAAGAAATATATTGATTATCATCTGTAAGAGAAATGTGTCCTGCCAAATCTTTATTGGCCACGAAAAGCGTTTTTTCGGTCAAATGTTCTACATTATGTTCTAGTAAAAATGCATAAGCATGTTCTTCTAAATTATCTTGATATTTAGCAACCAAATGTGTAGATTCTTCTACTTTTGGCAGATTTTTTAAGACAAAATCAGTGTCGGCATAATAAGGTTTTACAGAAATGCCTTCCAAGTTTTCTTTGGTAAGAACGGCATAAATATCTTCTGTCTTCAATTGTTTTTTTACCAGATTTTCCCAATCCTGAAAGGTAACTTGAGCAAACATAATGTATGGTTTTTTATTTTATATTCAAATGTTTTTCAACATTCGAAATTCAAGATAATTTGTTTATTCTTCTTCTTTTTTCTTGATGGCAGAACTGTCTACCACGAGAATAAAAATTTCTTCATTTTTCTTTTTCATGAAATAATTTTCTCGCGCAAACTTTTCTTTTTCTGCTTTGTTATTCATGAGCTTTTTGTAGAAAGCATCATTTTTATGATATTCTGACTTGTAATATGAGAGTTGCTCTTCGTATTTGTCTATTTCTTTGTTTAAGTCTTTGATGACTAACCAAGATGTGGAATCAAAAAAAATCATCCATACCAAAAAAAGAAAAATGGTAATAAAATATTTATTGAGAAGGTATTTCTGCACGAAACGCCAACTCGGAGATTTTTTCTGAATATCTTTAATCAGTTCCTTCATTAATAGGCTTTTTTAAGAGAATTGTTAATGACTGTAGAAAGAAAATCAATAGCTACAGAATTTTTTCTCATGTTAGGAACAATAAGGTCTGCTTCGTTTTTAGAAGGTTCTATAAACTCTTGGTGCATCGGTTTCAGCGTAGTTTGATAACGGTGAAGAACTTCGTGTAAATCTCTACCGCGTTCTTGTGTATCACGTCTAATTCTTCTGATTAATCTTTCGTCTGAATCTGCGTGTACAAATACTTTAAGATCGAATTCCTTTAAAAGTTCCTGATTGGTCAAAACCAAAATTCCTTCTACAATTAAAACGTTTTTAGGTTCTACAGTTACGTGATCTCCAGTTCTAGAATGCGTCACGAAAGAATACAAAGGCTGTTCTATTTTTTCTCCTCTTTTAAGTGCTTTTACATGTTTTACCAATAATTCAAAATCTATCGATTTTGGGTGGTCATAATTCAGCGCTTCCCTTTCTGAGAGCGATAAATGGTGATTATCATGGTAATAATTGTCTTGAGAAAGTACATTTACACCTTCTGCATTCAATTGTTGCAAAATATTATTCACTACGGTGGTTTTACCAGAACCAGTTCCACCTGCAATACCTATTACTAACATTAAAAATATATTTTTTACAAATTTAGCTAAATTCCTAAATAATTGGTTGATTGATGCGTTCTTTTTTGGTCAGAAACCCTATTTTTTCAGATGTTCTTCTTCATTTGAAATCCCGAAAATATAATAGACTACCGCTTGTACTCTTGCGAGAAATTCTCTAAAGTGATTTCTGTAATAACTCTGATATTTAGTAACATCTTGGGCATCAAATCCTAATGCGTTCATACCAATATTTCTTGCAAAAAATAAAGCTCTAAGGTTATGAAATCCTTGTGAAACAATGATTACGTTTTTTTGTTGGTATTCATTTTTGCATCTTAGAATGCTTTCGCGGGTATTAAAACCTTTTGGGTCTTCTAGAATAATGTTTTCGGGAACTCCTCCTTGATAAATCAAGAAATTTTTCATGGCTTTTGGTTCGTTATAGCCTTTACTTTTTTCGCCACTTACAATGATTTTTTTGATTTTTCCATGATGATAAAGCAATGCAGTAGCATCCATTCTAGAAATAAAATAAGGATTGGCATTTCCTGCCATCGTTTTTGGAGAAGTTCCCAGAACCAGTGCTACTTCTCTTGGCGGAATTTTAGAAATTTTAGTATACGTTCTTCCTTCGGTGAGAGAAAATACCCAGAAGTTTGCCAATATCATCAGCAAAAATCCTAGTTCTATCATCAAGAAAATTTTTTTAAATATGTCTAAAATAATTCTCAATAAAATAATTCTAAATTTGTTTGTAACAAATATATCAAAAGAAGCATTTTGATTTTATTATATTTGTAAAATCGACTCAATAATCAATTCTATAACAAAAATAAACAATTAATATTTATGAAAAAATTAATCTTTTTCACACTTATTTTAACCACACTATTTTCTTGTAAAAAGAACGAAGCTCCAAATCAATTGACGGAAGAAACAACCACTGAAACAGTAGACAGCGCTGCTGTAACTCCTGCTAATGCTTTGCCTGAAGTAAATCAAGAACAATTAAAAGCAATGGTTGCACCACAAAAAAATGACACCATTTATGTAACCAATTTCTTTGCAACTTGGTGTGGACCTTGTGTGAAAGAGATTCCGCATTTCAAAGAAAAAATGGAAGAACTAAAAGGGCAACCAGTGAAATTTACTTTTGTAAGTGTAGATGCTAAAGAAGATTGGAACACTGCAGTAAGTGATTTTGCAGATGAATATGATATCAGAAAAAATGTAGTTCTTTTTGATGCTTCTATGATTGCACCAGATTATTTTACTACGATTACCAAAACTTGGGATGGTGGTTCTATTCCTTTTACCGTGATTAAAAAAGGGGATAAAGAAATAGAAACAGTAGGAATGATGAGCAAAGAAGATTTAGATGCAAAACTGAATTCTTTTAAATAAAATATTTCTCTCGCAGATTGGGCACTTAAGCAGATGAATAGACTCAAAAAATCTGCAAAATTTGCAAAATCAGCGAGAGTTTTCTTTTTCATAGATTTTTTAAATTAAATTTGTGAAGTTTTTAAATAAAATCTGTGAACAATAAAACCTTCAAAACCATTCTTATTTTCCTATTTTCATTGGTGGTGATTACAATTCTCATCAATTTAAATATAGGCTTTATAAAACTGGGTTTAGCAGATTTTATTGATGGCAATGCTCAGAACTCACAAATTGCAGAACTCAGAATGAATCGTGTTTTAGCGATGTTTCTGGCAGGCGTTTCTATTCCTACTTCTGGATTTCTTTTGCAAGAATATTTTCAAAATCCATTAGCAGGACCTTCGGTTCTTGGGATAACTTCTGTCGCGAGTTTAAGTGTTGCTTTTTATATCTTTTTTTCTCAAGATTTAATCTTACCAGAGTTTTTGCAAAATGGTTTCATCAGTATTTCTGCAATTCTTGGAAGCCTTTTGCTGATGAGTATTTTATTGATTTTTTCTAGAAAATTTCAAGATAAATCATATCTGATTATTTTTGGTTTCTTGGTTTCTGCTTTAGCTGGAGCAGTAGTTTCTATTTTGCAGTTATATGCAGAAAACCAAAGTTTAAAAAACTATATTTTATGGAGTTTTGGCGCAAATAATCAAGTGACCAGAAATCAACTTTGGGTGCTGTTAATTGTAGTATTAGTGGGTTTGTTTTTAAGTTTCAAAAGCATAAAACCGCTCATCGGGAATAGTCTAGGAAATCAATATGCTAAAAGTTTAGGGGTAAATTTAGAGCAACTGAAATATTTTGTCATCATTGCTTCTTCCCTACTTTCTGCTTCTGTTACGGCGTTTTTAGGGCCTATTTTGTTTATTGGAATTGTGGTTCCGCATTTCAGCAGAATGATTTATTCTCCTGCAAAATTATGGCAACAATGGATTTTGAACATGATTTTGGGAGTTTTTGTTATGGAGTTTTTCTCTATTATTTCAGAAATTTCTCAATTCCCAATTAATGTCATTACGAGTTTGTTTGGAGTTCCAGTAATTTTGATGATGATTTTGAAAAGAAAATAAATTGCCACGAATGCACGAATATTTTTAATTAATATAAATGAAAAATAATCGTTAATTTGTGAAAATAAAAAGAAAAGAAAATAATTCGTGCATTCGTGGCGAATCAAATATGTTTTTAGAAATAAAAAATACTACAATCGGTTACCAAAAACCACTAATTTCAGAGGTTAATGCTTCATTGGATTTCGGTGATGTTTGTTTGTTGATTGGTAATAATGGCGTTGGTAAAACTACTTTAATTAAATCTATTCTCAATCAAATTCCAACTTTAAAAGGAGATATTTTCATTAACAAAAAATCAAATAAAAAACTTTCCGACAAAGAAATTGCCGAACAAATAGCAGTGGTTTTTGCAAAATCTCAAATTCCCGCCAATTACACCACCGAAGATTTAATTTCACTTGGTAAGTTTATTCATCTTCCTTATTATTATCAACTCGAAAAAGAAGATTTGGAAGATGTAAACAATATTATTTCTCAACTCAAATTAGAAGAATATAGAACTACTTCGCTTCAAAAATTATCAGACGGAAATCTTCAAAAGGCATTTATTGGAAGAGCTTTAGCACAGAATTCTCCGATGATTATTTTAGATGAACCTACTACGCATTTAGACGAAGAAAATAAAATTATTATTCTAAAATTACTTCGAGATTTAGCTAAAAACCACGACAAAATCATTCTTTTTTCTTCTCACGATTGGCGATTGGCTAAAGAATTTGCAGATAAAATTTGGTTTATTAATGACGAGAAATTACAAGAAGGTTTAGCCGAAGACATTCTTTTGAAGAATAATTTATTGACTAATCCTCGACTTTTTACTATCAATGAAGACTTTGTTTCACCTGAAATTATAGCTCCTTTTTTAGAAAAAGAAATGTTGTACTCTGCTTTGCAAAAAAACTTTAAAAGAGACCTTTCTGGTTTTAAAATAGAATTTCAGGGTGCATTTTGGGAGATTTTTTACCAAAATAATAGGTTTTCTTGTCAATCTATTGACGAAATACTGTTATCAATTAGAAATTGCTTATAATCAGCGTTTTTCGTTTGAAATTTCTCATTTTTAAATTCTTTATCTTATTCTTTACATAATAATTAATTACCACATAATCAATAAGTTATCCGTTTGTAATAAAAAATACTATGCACGCATAGTATTTTTTTTATATTTGCTATGCACGCATAACATTTTTTTAAAAATGGAAACTAAGACTAAAGAGAAAGTAGAAAATGTAGACTTAATGCTTAAATCAGTTTGGTTGGCAGTCAGTAAAATGTACTCCGAACAAGCTTCTATGCATAATTCTACGGCTGTACAAGCTTTAACACTACTTAAAATCGATCCTAAAGAAGGAACTAGAAGTACTAATCTTGGTCCTAAAATGGCTATTGAACCCACTTCTTTGACTAGAATTATCAAACTTTTAGAAGATAATGGTTATATCTACAAAGAAAAAACAACTTCTGATAAAAGAGAAGTAATTATTAAACTTACAGACAAAGGACTAAAATTTAGAAACCTTTCAAAAGAGGTAGTTGTAGGATTTAATAAAAAAGTGGTAGAAAAAATAGACCCAGAAAAATTCGCTGTTTTCAAAGAAGTCATGGGAGACATTTTGAAAATTGCTAATAATATGAACAATAAAAAATAAACCTATATTTATAATGAAAAGACGAATTAAACACGTTACAGTTCTTGGTTCAGGAATTATGGGAAGCGGAATTGCTGCGCACTTTGCAAACATTGGCGTAGAAGTTCTCCTTCTTGATATTGTTCCGTTTGAATTAACAGAAGCTGAACAGAAAAAAGGTCTTACCAAAGAAGACAAAGCAGTACGAAACAGAATTGCTACAGAAAGTTTGGCTAAATTAGTAAAAGCCAGCCCTGCTCTACTTTATAAAAAAGAGTTTGCAGAAAGAATTTCTGTAGGAAATTTTGATGACGATTTGCAGAAAATCAAAAATACAGATTGGATTATCGAGGTGGTAGTAGAAAGATTAGACATTAAAAGGTCTGTTTACGAAAAAATCGAACAATTCCGTAAACCTGGAACTTTGGTATCTTCTAATACTTCTGGTATTCCTATTAATATGTTGGTAGAAGGAAGAAGTGATGATTTCAAAAAATATTTTGCAGGAACGCACTTCTTTAACCCGGTAAGATATTTACCGCTTTTAGAAATTATTCCTACCAATGATACCGATGCTGAAATCGTGAAATTCTACATGGAATATGGCGCTAAATTCTTAGGAAAAACTACGGTTTTAGCAAAAGATACTCCAGCGTTTATTGCCAATAGAATTGGGGTTTTCTCTATGATGAATTTACTTCACAATGTAAAATCTATTGGTCTTAATGTAACTGAAGTAGATAAATTAACGGGTCCAGTTATTGGACGTCCGAAATCTGCGACTTTCAGAACTGCAGACGTGGTAGGTTTAGATACTTTGGTTCACGTAGCAAACGGAGTTCACGCTTCTGGTGTGGAAGATGAGCAATTTAAAGGAACTTTTGTATTGCCAGATTACATCAATTTTATGATGGAAAACAAATGGTTAGGTTCTAAAACGGAACAAGGTTTCTACAAAAAAGTGAAAAATGCTGATGGAAAATCTGAAATCCATGGTCTGAATCTAGACACGATGGAATATGAACTTCAGGGTAAATCCAGCTTCCCTACTCTTGAGCTAACCAAAAACATCGATAAGCCGATAGACAGATTCAAAGTTTTAATTGGTGGAAAAGATAAAGCAGGAGAATTATACAGAAAATCTTTAGGAGCACTTTTCGCTTATGTTTCTCACAAAATTCCTGAAATTTCAGACGAGCTTTACAAAGTAGATGATGCGATGAAAGCTGGTTTCGGTTGGGAAAACGGACCTTTCGAAATTTGGGATGCTGTTGGTGTTCAAAAAGGTATTGAATTGGCTACAGAAGCAGGTTTCACTGTTTCAGAATGGGTAAAATCAGTAGAATCTTTCTACAAAGTAAATGAAGAAGGTCAAAGCATTTTCTTCGACAAAAATTCTGGAAATTACAACAATATTCCTGGTCAAGAAGCTTTCATTATTCTTGATAACATCAGAAAAAATAAAACTTTGTGGAGCAATTCTGGTTCTGCAATCCAAGATTTAGGAGATGGCATCATCAACTTCGAGATTCGTTCAAAAATGAATTCTCTAGGTGGTGAAGTTCTGGATGGATTAAACAGAGCGATCGACTTAGCAGAAAAAGAATACGATGGTTTAGTGATTGGAAATCAAGGTGCTAATTTCTCTGTCGGGGCTAACTTAGCGATGATTTTGATGATGGCAATCGAACAAGATTGGGATGATCTGAATATGGCAATTGCTTACTTCCAAAAATCGATGATGAGAGTTCGTTATTCTTCTGTTCCTGTGGTAGTTGCTCCTCACGGAATGACTTTAGGCGGTGGTTGCGAAATGACCATGCACGCTGATAAAGTAGTTGCTGCTGCAGAAACTTACATCGGTTTAGTAGAAACTGGAGTGGGTGTAATTCCTGGTGGTGGTGGTACTAAAGAATTCGTTTTGAGAACTACTAAAAAATTCGCTGCTGATGACGTTAAAAACAACAGAATGCGTGATGCGTTCATGAATATCGCAATGGGTAAAGTGGCAACTTCTGCTTACGAAGCCTTCGATATGGGAATTTTAGAAAATCACAAAGATATTGTTGTCGTAAACAAAAACCGACAAATTGCTGAAGCGAAGAAAGTAGCTAAATTAATGGCTGAACAAGGTTATACACAACCAATTCCTCAAAAAGTAAAAGTTCTTGGTCAAGGTGCATTAGGAATGTTCTATGTAGGAACAGACCAAATGGTAACAGGAAATTTCATTTCTGAACACGATAAGAAAATAGCAGATAAATTGGCTTATGTAATGGTTGGTGGTAATCTTTCTGAACCAACTGTAGTTACAGAACAATATTTATTGAATCTTGAACGAGAAGCTTTCTTACAATTATGTGGCGAAAGAAAAACACTAGAGAGAATTCAGTATATGTTACAAAAAGGTAAACCGCTAAGAAACTAAAAATATTAAAAATCAAGTTTTGAGCCACGAAGTGGCGAAATAAAATAGCATCGGATAAAGCCTGATGAAATTAAAAGCCATAAATAAAAAAGCCACGAAGTGGCGAAATCAAAATTTAAAATTTAAAAAATATGTCAAATAAAACAGCATATATAGTAGCAGGTTACAGAACAGCGGTAGGTAAAGCTCCGAAAGGAAGTTTAAGATTTACCAGACCAGATGTAATGGCTGCAAAAGTGATAGAGAAATTGATGGCAGATTTGCCACAGTTAGATAAAGAAAGAATCGACGATTTAATCGTAGGAAATGCAATGCCAGAAGCAGAACAAGGCTTAAACGTTGCTCGTTTGATTTCTTTAATGGGATTAAATACCGATAAAGTTCCAGGAGTTACTGTAAACAGATATTGTGCATCTGGTTCTGAAGCGATTGCTATTGCTTCTGCTAAAATTCAAGCAGGAATGGCAGATTGTATTATTGCAGGAGGTGCAGAAAGTATGTCTTTCATTCCAATGGGTGGTTACAAACCAGTTCCAGAAAGTCATTATGCAAAATCTCACCCAGATTATTATTGGGGAATGGGTTACACTGCAGAAGAAGTTGCTAAGCAATATAAAATTACAAGAGAAGAACAAGATCAATTCGCTTTTGAATCTCATCAAAAAGCTTTGAAAGCTATTGCTGAAGGAAAATTTGCAAAACAAATCGTTCCAATTCCTGTAGAATATAATTTCTTAGATGAAAATCAAAGAGTTCAAACCAAAAAATTTGATTTCTCAGTAGACGAAGGTCCTAGAGCTGATACTTCTTTGGAAGGTTTGGCAAAATTAAAACCTGTTTTCGCAGCAGGAGGTTCTGTTACCGCAGGAAACTCTTCTCAAATGTCTGATGGTGCTGCTTTCGTAGTAGTAATGTCAGAAGAAATGGTAAAAGAATTAAATCTTGAGCCAATTGCAAGATTAGTTTCTTATGCAACTGTTGGTTTAGAGCCAAGAATTATGGGAGTTGGACCAATTTACGCCATTCCAAAAGCTTTAAAACAAGCTGGGCTTTCTCTTCAAGATATTGGTTTAATTGAATTGAACGAAGCCTTTGCTTCTCAATCTGTTGCCATTAAAAAAGAATTGGATTTAAATCCAGAAATTTTAAATGTAAATGGTGGAGCAATCGCTCTTGGTCACCCTCTAGGTTGTACAGGAACTAAATTGACCGTTCAGCTTCTTGACGAAATGAAATTAAGAGGTGTGAAATACGGAATGGTTTCTATGTGTGTAGGAACAGGACAAGGCGCAGCTTCTGTAATTGAACTTCTTTAAAATTATAGATTTTAAATTATAAATTTTAGATGAAATGAGTTTCAAAGAAGATAATTTAATTCAGAAAAAGACTTTTGATTTTGCCCTAAAAATTATACAATTTTACTCAGATTGTAAGTCTCAAAATGAATTTATATTATCTAAACAAATTCTTCGTTGTGGTACTTCAATTGGTGCAAACGTAGAAGAAGCAATTGCTGCTCAATCTAAAAAAGATTTTATTTCAAAACTTTCTATTGCGAATAAAGAAGCAAGAGAAACAAAATATTGGTTAAAGCTATATCAATCTTCTAATCTCGTTCAAGTAGATGTTGAATTATATTTAAAAGAGATTGAAAGTATTATCAATATTTTGACTAAAATCGTCAAAACATCATCTGAAAATTTATAGTTGAGAATCAAAAAATTTAAAATTTATAATCTAAAATTTAAAATTAAAAAAAATAATATGAGCACATTAAAAGGAGGAGAATTCCTAATAAAAGAAATAGAAGCTAAGAATATCTTCACGATGGAAGATTTTTCTGAGGAACAAAAAATGCTTCGCGACTCTGCAAAAGAATTTATTGACAAAGTTGTAGTTCCTAACAAAGAGCGTTTCGAGAAAAAAGACTACGCATTCACTGAAGAATGTATGAAACAAATCGGTGAAATGGGATTCTTAGGAATCGCAGTTCCTGAAAATTACGGAGGTCTTGGTTTAGGTTTCGTTTCAACAATGATTGCTTGTGATTACATTTCTGGCGCAACTGGTTCATTGGCAACTGCTTATGGTGCGCACACTGGTATCGGTACACTTCCTATCCTATTGTACGGAAATGAAGAACAAAAACAAAAATATTTACCAGATTTAGCTGCTGGAACTAAATTCGGAGCGTATTGTCTTACTGAACCTGATGCTGGTTCTGATGCAAACTCTGGAAAAACAAAAGCTAAATTGTCTGAAGACGGTAAACATTACATCATTAACGGACAAAAAATGTGGATTTCTAACGCAGGTTTTGCAGATACATTTACATTCTTTGCTAAAATAGATGATGATAAAAACATCACTGGTTTTGTAGTAAACAGAAGCGAACTAGAAAATCCTGAAAGCCTTACTTTCGGGGAAGAAGAGCACAAATTAGGGATTAGAGCTTCTTCTACTCGTCAGGTTTTCTTCAATGATATGAAAGTTCCTGTAGAATGTCTTTTGGGTGAAAGAAACAATGGTTTCAAAATCGCTTTAAATGCATTAAATGTAGGTAGAATTAAATTGGCTGCAGCTTGTTTAGATGCACAGAGAAGAATTTTCAACCTTTCTGTAAACTATGCGAACGAAAGAAAACAGTTCAATACTCCTATTTCTACTTTCGGAGCAATTAGAAAAAAATTAGCGGAAATGGCTACTGCTATTTTCGTTTCAGAAGCGGGTTGTTACAGAGCGGCTCAAGATATTCAAGATAAAATTGATGCTTTAGTTGCAGGTGGAATGTCTCACCAAGAAGCAGAATTAAAAGGTGTGGAAGAATTTGCAGTAGAATGTTCTATTCTAAAAGTTTATGTTTCAGACATCGCTCAAAAAGCAGCAGATGAAGGAATTCAGATTTTTGGAGGTATGGGATTCTCTGAAGATACACCAATGGAAGCAGCATGGAGAGATGCTAGAATTTCTAGAATTTATGAAGGTACTAACGAAATCAACAGACTTCTTTCTGTAGGAATGTTGGTGAAGAGAGCTTTCAAAGGCGAAATCGATTTAATGTCTCCTGCAATGGCAGTTGGTAAAGAATTAATGGGCATTCCTTCTTTCGAAACGCCTGATTATTCAGAATTTATGTCAGAAGAAAAAGCAATTATCGCAAATCTTAAGAAAGTATTCTTAATGGTTTCTGGTGCTGCTCTTCAGAAATACATGATGGAAATTGAAAAGCAACAACACTTGTTAATCAATGCTTCAGAAATCTTGAACCAAATTTACATGGCAGAATCTGCAATTCTAAGAGCGGAGAAAAACTTCGGTCCAGATTCTATAGAAGCAGCAATGGCTCAATTAAACCTTTACAAAGCAGTAGAAGCTGTAATTGCAGCTGCTAAAGAAGGAATTATTTCTTTCGCTGAAGGTGATGAGCAAAGAATGATGCTTTCTGGTCTTAGAAGATTTACAAAATACACCAATCAGCCAAACGTAATCGCGTTAACTGAGAAAATTGCTAAGCATTTTGTAGAAAAAAATTCTTACTAAAATTTGTTAATTCAACTATACTTAAAAACCGCTTCAAATTTTTGAAGCGGTTTTTGTTTATTTAAGAAACGATTTTATATTCTGAAAATAAATTTCGTTGATAATTTTTCGGAGTAATACCTTCAAAAGTTTTAAAGGTTTTGATGAGGTGATTGGTGTCAGAAAAACCAGTGGCAAAAGCTACTTCTTTGATGCTTTGGTTTTCTTTGAGCAATTCTTTGGCACGTTTTATTCTTTGTTGAAGAATATATTCATTAGGCGATATTCCAAGTTCGTATTTAAAGAGTTTAAAGAAATTAGATTTACTTACGAAAGCCAATTTGGCCAAATGTTCAATACTTAATTTTTGATGCAGATTGTTTTTAATATAATCTATGATAAAAGCCAATCTGTTTGATGTTTTCAGTGTTTTGTAATCGTTTTCAATGAGTTTTCCTGCTTGAGTTTGCATCAGTCTTACCAATAATTCTTTCAGCGCCAAATCTGCCATAATATCCTTCCAAGAAGAGATTTTCGGGCCAGTTTTAGCGGTAACTACTTTTAAATCTACAGAAGAAGCGATAGAAATTGCAAACGATACCATGTATGGTTTAGGAGCGGGAGTTTGGACTAGAGATGCACATGAATTATACAGAGTTCCTAGAGCGATAAAAGCAGGTAGAGTTTGGGTAAACCAATATCACGCATATCCAGCTGGTGCACCTTTTGGTGGTTACAAACAATCTGGTATTGGTAGAGAAAACCACAAAATGATGCTTGATCATTACAGACAATCAAAAAACATGTTGATTTCTTATAACAAAAATAAACTAGGATTTTTCTAAATCACTTGTGATTTAAACTTTAAGGAATGTTGTTCATCAGCATTCCTTTTTTTAATTTTTTTAAAAATTTTTAGAAATGGTAAAAAGGTTAGACGTAACAGAAAAAGCGTTGGAAGTCATTAAAACGCTAAAAGAAAAACACTGTGATTTAATGTTTTACCAAGCTGGGGGTTGCTACGAAGGAACCCAACCTCAATGTTTTGAAAAAGGAGGTTTCTACGTAAGAACCAATGATGCTATGATTGGTTTGGTAGATGGTTTTGAATTTTGGATTGATAGAGATTTATTTGAATACTGGAAATTTTCACATTTCACGCTAGATGTTACAGACGGTTTCGGACCAGGCGGTTTTTCTCTGGAAACACCATTAGGAAAAACTTTTAAAATTATTTACAGACTTTTTACTGAAGAAGAATTAAAAGATCTAGAGCCTGTAAAAAGAATGGAGTAATTTTAATCAAAAGTCTTACAATAATCTTGGAGAAGTTGAGCCAGTTGAGTCATTTCAGCATCGGTTAAATCTCTCCATTTTCCTATGGGTAAATCCAGTTTGATGTTCATAATTCTAATGCGCTTCAGTTTTTTATTTCATAACCTAGGTATTCGCACATTCTTCTGATTTGGCGGTTTAAACCTTGAGTAAGTACAATTCTAAATTGCAAAGTATCTATTTGTTCTACTTCGCATTTTTTGGTTATGGTGTCTAAAATCGGAACACCATTGCGCATTTTTTCTAGAAATTTTGGGGTAATCGGTTTGTCTACACGTACAATATATTCTTTTTCGTGGTTGTTTCTGGCGCGTAAAATTTTATTCACAATATCACCGTCAGACGTCAATAAAATAAGACCTTCACTAGGTTTATCAAGTCTACCGATGGGGAAAATTCTTTTCGGGTGATTGATGTAATCTACAATATTATTTTTCTCACGTTTGGTATCTGTATTACATACAATTCCGATGGGTTTGTTAAAGGCGATATAAACGTGTTTTTCTTCTGTTTTTTTGATGTTTTTGCCATCTACGCAAAATTTCATCAGCATCAGAAACTTTAGTTCCTAATTATGGCTTTTTGCCATTAATGGTAATTCTGCCTTGTTCTAAAAGCTTATCAGCTTCTCTTCTCGAACAAAAACCTACTTCTGATAAATATTTATTGATACGCGTTTCCACAAATTTTATTTTTTTTTATTCTTCTCTCACCTTATTGGAGTGAAAAGTAATTCCAAGATTTAACCCAATATAAAAGTTACTTTTCAGTCCATCTCCGAAATTCATGCTGTGATTTTCCAGAAAAAAGGAATAATAATAATTCATTCTCACATTGATGGGGTTTTGGTCACCAATGCCTAAAGTATATACTCTGGCTTTTCTTACATCACTTTTAGTAAGGGCAAATCCTGCATTGAGATAGATATATCCAGAATCTGATGTATTGTCTAAATAAATTTTTGGCTGAACCAAAAAGTACAAATTATGGATATTGTCATAAATGTAATTGTATCGAAAACCAGCGCCTAAACCTATTTTATGAATCGGTTGAAAACCAATAACAGAAGTGATTCCTGCATTGGCATTAAAATCTACATTGTTATCTTCATTCACGATATCTGCAACTGCTTTTGCCAATCCATAGGCAACTTGCCCATCTGTACTCCAATAAATTCCTTGATTAAGATTTCCTTTTTGCTGAGAATATCCTAAAAAACTAATAAAAATGAATAAAAAGTAATAGTTTTTCATGGTTAGAAATTTTCAAATCTAAACTCATTTTCCAAAATTTCTGCATGGGCATTTTCTACATGGTACTCTCCTATTTTGGTTCTTCTGAGTTGAGTAAGATAAGCGCCAACTCCTAAACTTTGACCAATATCGTGTGCTAAACTTCTGATGTACGTTCCTTTGCTACAACCTACGGTAAAAGTGACAAAAGGAAGATGAATTTCGATGTTATTGAGATAATGAATGGTCGTTTTTCTAGATTTCATTTCTACTTCTTGACCAGCTCTTGCTAAATCATAAGCGCGGTTTCCATCAATTTTTATAGCTGAAAAAACAGGCGGTTTTTGCTCAATTTCTCCTACAAATGTTGACAAAGTTTCTTTGATGAAATCTTCTGTAATGTGTGAATAATCGGTGTGAAGGATTTCTTGTTTTTCGGTGTCGTAAGATTCTGTTTGTACGCCAATTTTAATTTCGGCGATGTATTCTTTTGGCGCATCTTGAATTTCTGGAATTTTCTTGGTGAATTTTCCTGTGCAGACTATCAATAAGCCTGTTGCTCTAGGATCAAGAGTTCCAGCATGACCTATTTTAAATTTTTTAGGAAGATGGAACTCTCTTTTGAGTTTGTACTTCAATTTATTAACAGCCTGAAAACTGGTCCAATCCAAAGGCTTGTCCACCAAAAGTACTTGTCCGTTTAAAAAATCTTCTGCGTTCAAAGTAAAAAGTATAAATGAAATTATTTTACCCAACCAAAACAAATCAACAATAAAATCCCTGCGATAATCCTGTACCAACCCCAAGGTTTGAAGCCGTATTTGGTTAAAACACCAATGAAAAATTTAATCGCAATAACCGCAACTACAAATGCTACCAAATTCCCTACGAAAAAACTCATCGTGTTTTCTGGAGTCGCAAAAATCATTTCATACCCTTTTTGCTCAACTCCATTATGATTCCAATCTTTTACAAAAATCGAATAAACGGTAACCGCTAACATGGTAGGAACTGCCAAAAAGAATGAAAATTCCGCAGCAGCCTTTCTGGTAAGGTTTTGTTGCATTCCACCAATAATAGAAGCCGCACTTCTACTCGTTCCTGGCATCATCGCTAGACATTGCCAAAAACCAATCGTTAATGCTTTTTTGAAAGTAATATCTTTCTCGTCATCTATCGTATGTTTTGTGAAAATTTGGTCGATAAATAGTAAAATGACACCACCTACAATCAAAACAACTGCGATGGGAATTGGTTTTTCTAATACCGTTTCTATTTTATCATCAAATAATTTTCCTAGAACCAAAGCGGGTAAAACGGCAACTGCCAATTTCAAATAGAATTTGATGTTTTTAAAATCAAAAAATTTCTTCCAATACAAAAAGACTACCGCTAAAATAGCTCCAAATTGAATAGAAACTTGAAACATTTTAACAAATTCATCTTCTTGAATTCCAAAAAATGAACTCGTGAAAATCATGTGTGCAGTAGAAGAAACGGGTAAATATTCGGTAAGTCCTTCTACGATTGCAATAATAATTGCTCTGATTAAATCCATAAACTGTATTGTGATAAAAAATTAAAAGATTCAAATAAAAATTCAAATCTTTTAATTCTTTAGTTTTTTTTAATGTTTTTATTTGTTTCTTTTAAGAATTGCGAAAACCTGAACTACAAATCCCGCAATTACCAATAACGGCGCTATTCTGATTCTTCTGATGGAAAAAATGTCTTCATTCCATGCATTAGGATCTAGTTTTCCGTTAACAGTATTGGCATCTGGACCGAGCATTAAAAGAAATCCCGCTAAGATTAAAGCCAAACCAACCAACATGAGTTGATAGTTTTTTTTGCCAAAATAAAAAGGATTGTGCTGGGATTCAGACTTTTCTATAGTTTGTTTTTTAGACATTTTTAAAATTTTCTATGAGTAATATAAATCATCTACACTAGATGCTAAGTATCTCCAAGTTGCAAAAACAGTACTGATTACGGTAATAAGAATTCCCACTCCAAAAACAATTGCGACTAACCAAATGTATTGATTGATGTCTTGTACAAATGGAGTTCCGATTTCGCTGGTAAAGAAATACCAAACAGTAAATAAGGCTGTTAAACCAATGATAGCACCAATAATTCCTAAAATCACCGCTTCTTTTATAAATGGTTTTAAGATGAATCTGCGTTTTGCACCTACCAATTGCATAGTCTTGATAATGAAACGTTTAGAGAATATTTTTAAACGGATAGAGTTGTTAATCAACACCATTGCTACAATTAAAAATAAGATAGAAAATGCCAAAATCCAAGTCAAAATTCTATTGAGGTTATTGTAAACTTCAATTGTCAATTTACTGTCGTTTTTCACTTCTTTTACGCCTTCTACTTCATGTAGTTTTTTTACAACATCATTTATTTTTGCAGGATCTACGTATTCTGGTTTCAAAGTAACTTCTACAGATGGAGGGAAGATATCTTCTTCAAAAAGAGCATCTGTTTCTATACCCAATTGTTTTTTGGCAATTTCTGTAGCTTCTTGCTTAGAAATAAATTTAGCTTTTTTCACAAAAGGCTGTAATTTTATTCTTTCGTAAGTTACCTTTTGCAACTGTTCTGCTTTGGCAGAATCTCTAGGGTCTATATAGTCATCAAAATAAGCTTCTACCACCAATTGCTCTTTGATATAATCCGAATATTTTTGAGCATTTATCAATATCAACCCAAAAAGTCCTACTAAAAATAATACCAATGCAATACTAATCGATACGGTAATGTTGCTAGAACGGAGCCTTTTCTTGTTTAAATCTTCTGCTAATTTTGCCATCAATAAAAAATTTTCTGCTAAAATAGAAAAAAAACTCCGAAATTTGCCCCTGAACAAACACAAAACTGTGTTAAAAAATCTTAAAAATTTTGAACGTAAAAGCAAAAAAACATCTTGGTCAGCATTTTTTAACTGATGAAAATATTGCCAAAAAAATCGTAGAAGGTCTTGACTTTCAACCATATCAATATGTATTAGAAGTAGGTCCTGGAACTGGTGTTTTAACCAAATATCTCCTCGAAAAACCTACCGAAACTTACGTTGCAGAAATAGACACAGAATCTATAGAATATCTGAAATTACATTATCAAAAACTTGAAAATAAACATTTTACAGGTGATTTTCTCAAAATTAATTTAAATGATATTTTCTCTGGAGAAGTAGCGATAATTGGCAATTTTCCGTATAATATTTCGTCTCAGATTCTTTTTAAGATTATAGAAAATTATCAGCAGATTCCAGAAATGGTGGGAATGTTCCAAAAGGAAGTGGCAGAACGTACCGCTGCGATTCCTAGAACCAAAGATTATGGCATTTTGTCGGTTTTGGTTCAAGCCTACTATGATGTAAAATATCTGTTTACCGTTCACGAAAACGTATTCAATCCGCCTCCAAAAGTAAAATCTGGAGTCATTAAACTCACCAGAAACAGAAAAGAAGGTTTGGAAGGCAATGAGATTCTTTTCAAACAAATTGTAAAAACTGGTTTTGGCCAAAGAAGAAAAAAACTGAGTAATGCACTGAAATCTCTAGATATTCCAGAAGTGTTAAAATCTCATGCTTTTATGGATAAACGTGCAGAAGAACTGAGTGTAGAAGATTTTATCAACTTCACGCAAGAATGGAAAGCTGCAAAAAATTAATTAAAATCTTTCTGAATTAATTCTTCAAGTTTTGCTTGTAAATCGTGAATTTTCGCTTTTAATTCCTTGATTTCTTGCTTGTTATTAGAAACATTGCTCTTGAGAATTACTTTTTGAGCTTTTTCTTTGTGTTCATCTTCGTCTTCATCATCAGCAATTTCATCAATATCTTCTTGAATCTCATCAATGTCTTCGCTAATTTCTTCGATATCTTCTTGAATGTATTCGATATCTTCCTGAATTTCAGTTACATCTTCTTTCAAATCTTCGATATGCTCGTGACTTTTATTTACTGACATTTGAATAAAAATAGCCAAATAAATAGCTTCTAAAGAAACCACGGTAGTTAAAACCAGCAACATTTTATCAAATCCCACCAAATCAAAAATCGACAGTCCGAATGAAACTACAAAAAATATAGTGTGTGCTATTAAAGATTGAATTGAGCCAATCCAAGCGATGGCTTTATCAGAAAATTTGTCAATAGCAGTAGGAATTTTCTGAATTCTTGATTCTTTTGGTTCTTTTGATTTCATCTTCCTAATTTTTTGCAAATTTACAATTAAAATTTCTTTAAAATTGCATTAATAAAAATTCACAATAGATTTTCAGCACTTATTTTACTAAATTTGCAATGATTTTGAAACAGAGAAAACATCTGAATTTTCTCTTTTCAATTTCAGTGTAAGTAATTTGGGTAACCAAAAAGTGTAGTTCTAGCTAAGTTTAATCTTTAATTTCAAAAAATCTAGAAATGAAAAACATTTATCATATCGACAAAAAAATCACTAAAAATGACGAAATTACAGATAGAAATTGGATTAGTATAGAAGAACCAACTGCCGAAGACAAAAAATTTCTTCTTGAAGATCTTAAAATTCCTGCTGCTTTTTATAACGATATCGAAGATATTGATGAACGCCCGAGAATTGAAGTAGAAGACGATTGGACGTTTGTTTTACTCAGAATTCCGCACAAAACCACCAACGAAAAATCTCCTTTTATTACCGTTCCTCTTGGTATTGTTTACAACAAAAATTATTTTGTTACCATTACTTTTTACAAAGCAGATTTGTTGCTAGATTTCGTTAATTATTATTCTACCAGAAAAACCATCGAAGAAACGGACAATCTGAATCTTATTTTGAGGTTTCATTTAAGTGCAAGTGTTTGGTTTTTAAAATATTTAAAGCAAATCAATATTCAAATCAAAAACGCTGAAAACGATTTGGAACGTTCCATCAAAAACGAAGATTTACAAACGCTTTTTAACATCGAAAAATCTTTGGTTTACTTCAACACTTCTCTTAGAAGCAACGAAATTTTGCTTTATAGATTTAAAAGTCAAAGAAAAATTAAAAACATTTTAGAAGAAGAACTTTTGGAAGATGTAGAAATTGAGCTAAAACAAGCGATTGATACTTCTCACATTTTCAGCAACATTTTAAGTGGAATGATGGATGCTTATGCGTCTGTTATTTCTAATAATCTGAACGTTATTATGAAGCGTCTTACTTCTATTTCTATCATTTTGATGATTCCTACTTTGATTGCCAGTATTTACGGAATGAATGTCACCAATCATTTAGAAGACAATCCGAACGGAATTTATTTGATACTTTTCGGTTCTATAATTCTATCAGTTTTGGGAGTTTGGTTGTTCTTAAAGAAAAAATGGATTTAATCTATATTCAAAACTATCTTTTTTAATCAATTTTTAACCGCAAAAGCAACAAAAGAAATTCTTGAAAACAAGTATTTCAAAAGTAAAAAAAGCAAAAGTTTTATTTTTTTACTTTTGAACAACTTAAAAAATAAAATAAATCTTTTATTGCTTTTGTGGTTTAATTATTAAATTTTACAAAAGTTCTTTAGAAACACCAATCCCAAAAAGCGCATAATCATAAATCGCAGGATCTACAGGATTGTATTTTCTGATGATTTGGTCGAGTTCTTCTACGGCTTTCCAATCGTTTTGAGTTCTGGTAAGAATTCCTAATTTTCTGGAAATATTCGCAGTGTGAACATCTAATGGAATGGATAAATATTGAGGAGAAAGGTTTTTCCAAATACCAAAATCTACGCCTTTTTTATCTTGGCGAACCATCCATCGCAGAAACATGACCAATCTTTTTGAAGCCGAATTTTTATAAGGCGAACTCACATGTTTATGACTTCTGTGCGGAATTTCTCCTAAAAAACGAGTTCTAAATCTTTCGATAGCGTGATAATAATTTTCTTCGTGTTCTTTTAAAAGAAATAAGTTTTCTAAACTTTCAAATTCAGTGTAAACGCTTTTCAAATTCAATATAAACTGCTCGAAATCTTCTGCCGAAAAAGTTCTGTGAACGGCTTTATTTTCTAATTTTTTGAAATCTTTTTGGTTCGCATTCATTACAAAATCATACGGAGAATTTCCCATAAAATCGATGATTTTTTGAGCAGATGTAATGATGGATTTTCTATTTCCCCAAGCGATTGTAGCCGCGAAAAATCCTGAAATTTCTATATCTTGTTTCAAAGAAAACTGATGCGGAATAGAAATAGGGTCTAATTCAATAAAATCTGTGTGATTGTATTGTTCTGCTTTTTGATTGAGAAATTGAAAGATTTCTTGCTCGTTCATCATAATTTGTGGGATGATGGATGTTTGATGTTTCAAATTTTGCAGACTGATTATAGTTAAACTTTAACTGCGAGATAAAAATGATAAATCAAAAATCGTAAATCTTAAATTTTAACGGCTTCCAATAGCTTCGGAAGATAAGTTTCAGGGAAAATTTCACAGGCTTCATTGAGAAAAACCGATAAATCATGGTAGCGATTAGAAAAATGACCTAAAATCAATTTTTTAACATTAGCTTTTCTGGCAATTTTTGCAGCTTCCAGAGCGGTAGTATGACCGGTGTAATCTGCCATTTTCTTTAAATCATGTAAAAAAGTAGCTTCGTGATACAAGACATCTACATTTTTAATGATAGGAATGATGCTCTCTAAATATCGAGTATCACTGCAAAAAGCATAAGAAACAGAAGGTTCTGCAGGTTTCGTTAAATTTTCATTTTTGAGAATATAACCATCGCTCAACTGAATATCTTTGCCACGTTTTAAATTGTGATAATCACAGATTTCAATTTCTGGATATTTAGAAATTTCCTGCATATTGAGGTGTCTTTCTTTTGGTTTTTCCTTAAAAAGATATCCGTTACAGTAAATTCTATGGTCTAATGGAATCGTGAAAACCTCTACTCGATTGTCCTCGAAAACTTTTTCTGATTTTTTAGAAGAAAGTTCATGGAAAATCACTTCAAAACCTTGGTGTGTTTCGGTAATTCTAAAAATAGTTTCCATCATTTCTTTAATGCCTTTCGGACCGTACACATGAAGTGGAGTTTCTCTGCCCAAAAGTCTAAAACTAGAAATCAATCCTGGCAAACCAAAAACATGGTCACCATGAAGATGCGAGATGAAGATATGATTAATTTTAGAAAATTTGGCTTTAGCTTTTCTCAATTGAACTTGTGTTCCTTCACCACAATCGATGAGGAAACAACGCTCTTCCATTTCTAGAAATTGCGCAGTAGGTGCAGATTTCACGGTAGGAATTGCTGAGTTATAGCCGAGAATTGTTAAATAGGTGCTCAAAATGCTTAAATGATGATTTTTAGAGGTTTAAAGTTTGCAAATTTCGTGAAAATTATTCTAATATCAAAAGTAGAAAACTATTTATTAATCTCTGAAATCTGTGGAATCTGTGGAAGTTTTTTTTATAAAAACTATTTTTCTAAAAATGCAAGAAATTTATCTAAAGCATTTTTGCGGTGACTCATGGCATTTTTTTGTTCAGCTGGCATATCTGCAAAAGAAATTTCATGATTTTTGGGAATGAAAATCGGGTCATAACCGAAACCTTTGTTTCCACTTCTTTCGGTGCTTAAATCTCCATAAACTCTACCTTCAAAGTATTCTGCTCCATGTTCATTGTACAAGCATAAAACGGTGATGAAATAAGCTTCTCTATCATTTTTGTCTTGCATTTCTTCAAGAACTTTGGCAATATTTTTATCAAAATCATGATTCCCTGCATAACGTGCAGAATAGATTCCCGGTCTTCCATCAAGTGCTGGAACTACCAATCCAGAATCATCTCCTAAACTGGGTTTTCCAGTCTTTTCGAAGCAGAATTTAGCTTTAATCAAAGCGTTTTCGTGGAAAGAATTTCCGTCTTCTATTATTTCGTCGTGAATATGATAATCAGTAAGTGAAGTAATGTGGTATTTTTCGCCTAAAATCTGTTGAATTTCTTCTTTCTTGTGTAAGTTGTGCGTGGCAACGAGGATTTCCATAATGTAATATTAAATATAAGATTTATAATTTTTAAATTTTTAGCGCTTATTCTCTGTAATAAATTCTATTTCGGTACATAAATAAATAATAAGAAACAGATAAAAGTACAATTCCTACTATAAGACCGTAATATTCAGGAAGATGTAAGTTTTTAGTCACGCTTTCTGAATTTCCATTCAGTAATAAATAGGCAGAAATAAAATTATTAAAAGCATGTAATAAAATGGGCATTAATAAGGATTTAGTCTTGTAATACACTACGCCTAAAACCAATCCTAATAAAAATGCATTGACTGTTTGCCAAGGATTAAGATGAAAAATTCCAAAGGCTAAAGCTGAAAAAATAATCGCTTTTGCTGGTTTTACACCTTTATTAATCAATCCTTTTTGTATGATTCCTCTAAAGAGAATTTCTTCTAAAAAGGGCGCAAAAAGCACCGTAAGAAGATAAATTCCCGCAGTATCTGTTGCGATAGTGCTAAAAGCATCAGACATTTGATCGTACAAAGGACCAAAAAACTCTCCTTCAATAGGAATTTTTGAAACTAAAAATTCAGAAACCAACATCATTCCCAGCATCATGGGAAAAATCATAAGATAAACATGTAAAGGTCTGGTTTGCATGTTAAAATTGAGTTTTTTTCCTTGACTTTTCATCACAAAAACATCAAAACCTATAATCGGAAAAAGCACTGTGCAGAGATAACTGACAATAAAAAATACCATGCTGCTCTGTATTTCTGAATAGTCTTGCTTTAGAATAAAATAAGCAAAAAGCGTATACAAACCTAAGACCATGATTCCAATAAATAGTCCAGCAAATAATGCTGCCGCCGCTTTGAAATCAAAAATATAATTCCTGTATTTTGTATTGTCTATACTCATAAATGGTGATAAGTTGATGGGTGTTCAAAAAAAATCTAAAGAAAAATTTCTAAAAACTTATTTTGTTCAAAGATAGAAAAATGAGGGAAGCTACAAGTAGGAAGCTGAAAGTTTTTTGCGCCTTTACGTGGAAATACATCTATCATTTTCAAATCTCAATAAAAATCACGATTTTTGCAACTTCAAAATTTAGAAATGAGTTTATTACAAGAAATATCAAAACGTAAAACTTTCGGGATTATCTCTCACCCAGATGCTGGAAAAACTACTTTGACGGAGAAGTTACTTCTTTTCGGGGGAGCAATTCAGGAAGCAGGTGCTGTAAAATCGAATAAAATTAAGAAAGGAGCAACTTCCGATTTTATGGAAATCGAAAGACAAAGAGGGATTTCGGTGGCGACTTCGGTTTTATCATTTGAATACAAAGGAAAGAAAATCAACATTCTCGATACACCCGGTCACAAAGATTTTGCGGAAGACACTTACAGAACGCTTACTGCGGTAGATTCTGTAATTGTAGTAATAGACGTAGCAAAAGGTGTGGAAGAGCAAACTGAAAAACTCGTAGAAGTTTGTAGAATGCGTAAAATCCCGATGTTGGTTTTCATCAATAAATTAGACCGTGAAGGAAAAGATGCATTTGATTTGCTGGATGAAGTTGAACAAAAATTAGGCTTAAAAGTAGTTCCGCTTTCACTTCCGATTGGTATGGGAAGTGATTTCCAAGGAATTTATAATATTTGGGAGAAAAACATTCAGTTGTTTCTCGAAGAAAAGAAACAAAAAGTAGGCGAAAGCATCGTTATCAATGATATCAATGACAGTTCGGTAGATGAAATCATCGGTGAAAAAGCTGCTGCTACTTTAAGAGACGAACTAGAACTTATAGAATCAGTTTATCCAGAATTTGACAGAGAACAATATCTTACTGGTGAACAGCAACCGGTGTTTTTTGGTTCAGCTTTGAATAATTTTGGGGTAAGAGAATTGCTAGATGCGTTTGTAGAAATTGCACCAATGCCTCAACCCAAAGAATCTGACCTTAGATTGGTAAAACCAGAGGAGAAGAATTTTACAGGATTTGTCTTTAAAATTCACGCCAATATGGATCCAAAACACCGTGATAGATTGGCTTTTGTGAAAATTGTTTCTGGAACTTTTAAGAGAAATGAAAACTATCTTCTAGTAAGAGAAGGTAAAAAAATGAAGTTTTCCTCGCCGAATGCTTTCTTTGCAGACAAAAAAGAAGTGGTAGACGAAAGTTTCCCTGGAGATATTGTAGGTTTACACGATACAGGAAATTTCAGAATTGGTGATACTTTAACTGCTGGTGAAAAATTACAGTTCAAAGGAATTCCGAGTTTTTCACCAGAACATTTCCGATATATCAATAATGATGATCCTTTAAAAGCTAAACAATTGGCGAAAGGTATTGACCAATTAATGGATGAAGGTGTGGCGCAATTATTTACGCTAGAAATGAACGGTAGAAAAATTATTGGAACAGTGGGCGCGCTTCAGTACGAAGTAATTCAATACAGATTGGAGCATGAATATGGCGCAAAATGTACGTATGAACCGATTGGAATTCATAAAGCGTGTTGGATAGAAGCCGACGAAAAATCTGAAGAATTCAAAGAATTTGCAAGATTAAAACAGCGTTTTATGGCAAGAGATAAACATGGTCAGTTGGTGTTTTTAGCAGATTCTGCTTTCACGATTCACATGACTCAAGAAAAATTCCCGAATGTAAAATTACACTTCATCAGTGAATGGAATCACGCAAAATAATTTTAAATTATAGATTTTAAATTATAAATGAATCTTCAAGGAAACTTGGAGATTTTTTTTGTAAAAATTTTGAAAATTATTTTACAATTCATTGATTTTCAAAATTTTAATGTAAATACGATTTTTTGCCTATTTTTAGGGAACATTTTTTGTATTAAGTTTGGCATCAACAAAACTATTAAAATGAAGAAAACAATTTTTTGCCTTTTTACCGCAACTCTATTATTGGTGGCTTGTAATAAAACCGATATTCAACAAACAGCTGATTCCTTTAAAAAAGCAGATAGCCTTTTTAACCAAGCAAAAGAAAGTTATCAAACCCTCGATTCTATTTCTAAAATCGTCAATGATTCTAACAGTACCGTAGGAAAAGTAATCCTTCCAGAAATTAATAAGCATAAAGAAATCATAGAAGATGCCATTAAAAAAGGAAATGTAAACTTAGATTCCCTCAACAAGGAATTTAAAAAATTAGATAACAAAAGCCAACAAGCACAAGACATTAGAAAAGCGATTGATTCAGCTAAAAATGTCATAAAAAGCGGTGAAAACGCTGCTTTAGTCATTGCTGAAACGGCCAATAAAATCTTGAAGCAAACTTCTAAAAATAATACACAAAACCAACCAGAACCAGAGGTTCAAAATCAAAATCAAGTTCAGAGTCAACCTGTTCCTCAGCGTGAACTATACCCTATTGCGAAAACCACGAGATTGCAAGTTTCGGTAGAAGATTTGGCTGCCGCAAAAGCCCTGTTAAATCAAGAATTGAGCACTTACAATGCAGATATTATCACAGAAAATTATACCGAAAACGAAGGAATTGCCAAACAATATTTGACCGTAAAAGTACCTTTGAGTAATTTTAATGAATTGGTGAATAAAATGAGCAGTCTGGGAAATGTAGAATCTAAAAATACAGAAGTAGAAGGAAATGATTATGTAGGAAGCCAAATGTGCGATGTGGAACTCACTTTGGTAGACAATACTCCAGAAACCAATAACACTGAGGATTTAAACATCCTGAATGACGAACAAAAAGACGAAACTTTCGGGGATAAATCTTCTAATGCATTTATGAAAGGATTTGCGGTTTTGGGTGGATTATTTTTAGCGCTTATTCCGTTTTGGCCAATATTTTTAATCGGCGGAATTGTTTGGTATTTCGTGGCAAAAAGAAATAAGAAAAAACGCGAAGAAGAATTCCAAAGACAATTGGCTTTAGAAAGAGAAAAAATAAAAGCAGCGGAAGCATTAAAACCATCAGCAGAAACGCCTCAAAATACAGAACCAACCAATGCTGAAGAAAATAAAAACGATGACGATATTTCTAAATACATGCCGAAAGAGTAAAATTTATTGAGTTCACAATTTATTTACATATTTTCACATTTATGTAATCCCAATTAAACATAAAGTTTGTCATTCCGAAGGAATCTAAATTTTCTTTGTTGAGATGCTTCCAGCATAACAAACTATGTGTGTATTTTTTTAATTTTTTGATTAGCAGATTTAAATTTTAAATTTTACATGAATTTATCTTATACCCTCTAATAATTTATAACAAAATCCTTCAGAATATTCCGGAGGATTTTTTATTTAATAAGTATCATAATATAAACCACAATAATTACGGCTAGAGGAAATAAAGAGAGATAAAACTCACCTTTGCTTTTTTTATAAGCAAAAATAGAACTGATAACGGAAGAAATAATAAATAATGGAAATATTATTTCTATTGTGAGATGTTTTCTCAGAATAAAATAAATAAAAATCGGAATTAATAAAATTCCTTTATAAAAATATTCATTATTAAAAATAGATTTATTCATTATTTTAAAATTAAATTACTTACTCAAAGCAT
Source organism: Cloacibacterium sp. (assembly GCA_046296655.1). Taxonomy (GTDB): domain Bacteria; phylum Bacteroidota; class Bacteroidia; order Flavobacteriales; family Weeksellaceae; genus Cloacibacterium. The sequence goes on from JBKBLE010000001.1 coordinate 199,362, forward strand.
ACACCGCAAAACTTGCTAACCAATGGTCGCCACCATAATTTCCTTTAAAAACCAAAGGTAAAGCATTTTCTAAAAATTTGGCAGAAGTTTCCTCGAAATGTTTTTTGTATCGGTGATTTTTAGGTAAAACTTGAGCAATATTTTTCATGCACCAACTTCTAGTAAAACTTAAACCAACCAAGTGAACGGTTTGATAATCATTGATATCCGAAATTACAGGAATCTGTGAAATATTCTCAATACTTCTTTTTTCGTAGAATTTATTAAACCATTTTACATATTCATCTTGCGGAAGAATTCTGGTCATCAAATCTGCAATTTCTAAGCTTGGCGAGAAGAAATCACTTCCGTCTGGTTCTAAATAAGCAGGCGTTTTTTCGTCTTTTAGATAAAAATATTTTGCTTTTTCGATAAGTTGGTTTTCAAAATCTTTTTCGCCAACTGTTCTTGCCCAATCTATGGCAAAACTTAGCGCAAATGCTGTGTTGGGATGAACTCCTGTTCTATTGGGATACGTTTGTTTCGGTAAATATTCTTTCCACAATTTTACGATTTCATCAGTGAGTGGTTTTAGATTTTGATGCCAAGTTTTCGCTTGTGGATTTTCCCAACTCGCCAATTCTGCATCTAATTGAAGCAACCAAGCCCAACCATAAGTTCTTTCAAAACCTTTTGCCACTTGATATTTATTGAAATATTCTGCTTCTGTCTTTATTTTTTCCGCTTGAAAAGAACCATCCAAAATTTTAATAATCTCTTCTTTATTTTTGAGAAAAGGTTTGTCTTTGAGCAATTTTACGAGCATCCAATGTCCATGAACCGATGAATGCCAATCAAAACAGCCATAAAAGCTAGGATGCAATTCTTTGGGAGTCAGTTTTACATCAATGTCATTATTGATAACATGTGCAGTTTTATTGGGGTATTCTTGATTGATGCAATGTACTGGTTTTTCTGATAATTGAAACGCAATTTCATCAGTAAGCGTAGGAACTTGCGCTGAAAAACTTAAAGAAAACAAAACGACAAAAAGGCTTAATTTTTTCATTGAATAAATGTATAAAAATTTGATAAATAAAAAAACAAAAAGTCGAACAATTGCTTATCCGACTTTCATATTTTGAAAAGAATTTGCCAATTATTTCTTAGCAATACTTCTAGAAATTACAATTTTCTGGATTTCTGAAGTTCCTTCGTAAATCTGAGTGATTTTAGCATCACGCATCATTCTTTCTACGTGATATTCTTTTACATAACCGTAACCACCGTGAATTTGAACAGCTTCAACGGTAGTGTCCATCGCAACTTGAGAAGCGTATAGTTTTGCCATTGCTCCAGATTCTGAAATATCTAGACCTGCATCTTTTTCAGCAGCAGCTTTATAACAAAGCATTCTTGCCGCCATAATATTCACGTGCATATCTGCTAATTTGAAAGCAATTGCTTGGTGATTGATGATTTCTGTACCGAAAGCTTTTCTTTCTTTAGCATATTTTAGAGCCAATTCATAAGCTCCAGAAGCAATGCCTAAAGCTTGAGAAGCGATACCAATTCTACCACCATTTAGAACCGCCATAGCGAAATTGAAACCGAATCCATCTTCACCAATTCTGTTTTCCTTAGGAACTTTTACGTCGGTAAACATTAATGAATGCGTATCAGAACCTCTGATTCCTAATTTTTCTTCTTTTTTACCAATTACAAAACCTTCCCAACCTTTTTCTACGATGAAAGCATTGATTCCTTTGTGTTTTTTCTCCACATCAGTTTGTGCAATCACAATGTAATATTGAGCATTTCCACCATTGGTAATCCAGTTTTTAGTACCGTTTAATAGATAGTGGTCTCCCATATCTATTGCAGTTGTTTTTTGAGAAGTAGCATCCGAACCAGCTTCTGGTTCAGAAAGTGCAAATGCACCGATGACTTCACCTTTTGCTAAAGGAACTAAATACTTTTGTTTTTGTTCTTCAGAAGCGAATTTTTCTAGACCTGCACAAACCAAAGAATTGTTTACTGACATCACTACAGCTGCAGAAGCGTCTACCTTTGCAATTTCTTCAATAGCTAAAACGTAAGAAATGCTGTCCATTCCTGCTCCACCGTATTTTGGGTCTACCATCATTCCTAAGAATCCTAATTCTCCCATTTTCTTTACTTGTTCATAAGGAAATTTCTGGTGTTCGTCTCTTTCTATTACGCCAGGCAAAAGTTCAGTATGCGCGAAATCTCTCGCTGCTTGCTGAATCATCAGTTGTTCTTCTGTTAAATTAAAATCCATTTTTTGTATTAAAATTAATTGGCGTAAATATACATTTTTTAGAGATTTTAACGAAAATTGATATTAACTATTTGTGAATTAAGAAAAAGTATTATTTTTACAAAAATCAAAAAACGTAAAATATGTCAGTTACAAGATTGTTTGACTTTGCTCATCATGCGCTATACAAATTCCCGAAAGAGGATGCTTTGGTGACCAAATATAATGGAGTTTGGACAAAAACTTCTACAAAAGAATATGTGAATCAAGGAAATAAAATTTCCAGAGGACTGTTAAAATTAGGGATTAAACCGGGAGATAAAATCGGTTTAATTTCTACGAATAACCGCACAGAATGGCACATTATGGATTTGGGAATTTTGCAAATTGGTGCAATAGACGTTCCTGTGTATCCTACTATTTCTATTGAAGATTATATTTACATCTTTAATAATGCGGAAATAAAATACGTTTTTGTTTCAGATAAAGATTTGTACGAAAAATTACTTCAAGTAAAACCTCAAGTAGAAAGTTTGAAAGGAATTTTTACTTTTGACGAAATTCCTGGGGCTGCAAACTGGAAGGAAGTGCTTGATTTGGGAGAAAATGATGACAATCAACAAGAAGTAGAAGACATTGCTAAAACGATTCAACCAGATGATTTAGCAACTTTAATTTACACTTCTGGAACTACAGGTAGACCAAAAGGTGTAATGCTTACACACAGAAACATTGTAGCAAATGTGTTGGTTTCAGACCATAGAATTCCTAGAAATTGGAAATTAGAATACACAGATACTAAAGTATTAAGCTTTTTACCTATCTGTCATATTTTTGAGAGAATGATTTCTTATCTATTTATGTACAACGGTTTTTCGATTCACTTTGCAGAAAGTATTGATAAAATTGGGGATAACGTAAAAGAAGTGAAACCTCATTACATGACGGTAGTACCAAGATTGGTAGAAAAAGTATATGATAAAATTGTAGACAAAGGAGCTGCAGCTGGTGGTTTAAAAACCAAAATTTTCTATTGGGCATTGTCATTGCTTGAAAATTATGACATGAAGAAGCCTAAATCTCTAAAACACAGAATTGCAGATAAATTGGTATTCTCTAAATGGAGAGAAGGTTTAGGAGGCAATATAATTACTTTAGTAAGTGGTTCTGCTGCTCTATCTACCAAACTGAACAGAAGTTTCCACGGTGCTGGAATTCCTATTTTAGAAGGTTACGGGCTTACAGAAACTTCACCAGTAATTGCGGTAAACTCTTTCGAAAGACTGAAAATAGGAACTGTAGGTCATGTTTTAGATAATTTAGATGTAAAAATCCAAGCAGATGGAGAAATCACCGTAAAAGGACCTTCTGTTTTCCAAGGATATTATAAAGACGAGGAAAAAACCAAAGAAGCATTTACAGAAGATGGTTACTTCATGACGGGAGACATCGGTCATATAGACGAAGAAGGTTTCTTACATATTACAGACCGTAAAAAAGAAATGTTCAAAACTTCTGGTGGTAAATATGTTGCGCCTCAGGTTATAGAAAATTTAGCGAAAGGTTCTAAATTTATCGAACAAATTATGGTAGTAGGTGACGGCGAAAAAATGCCGTGTGCTTTAGTACAACCCGACTATGCATTTGCAAAACTTTGGGCAGAGAGAAAACATCTTAAAATAGGCGAAACTCCAGAAGAAATGGCGAATTCTCCTGAACTGAAAGCAAGAATCATGAAAGATATTAATTTGCTGAATGCTACTTTAGGAAAATGGGAGCAAATCAAGAAAATAGAGCTTACTCCTACGATCTGGACGATTGAAGATGGATTGCTTACTCCAACGATGAAACTAAAACGTAAAGCAATAAAAGAAAAATTCTTCAATCTTTACGAAAAATTATACGACAGAGCATAAATCAAAATAGACCTCCCATTTTAGGAGGTCTTTTTTTTAAGATACTTTTCTAAAAGATATAGATTTTCCTATCCATTCTACCTTCCAGAAACCGCGAACTTTTAAGATTCCATTTTGAAGCAACTTGGCACAAGAACTCCAATATCTACCGCTAGAAGCATCATAAATTTTTCCATTAACCCATTCTTTTTTCTGAGCATCATAGCGCAATCCATCTAAAATTTCCATGCCTAGAATTTTTCTATTTCTCAATGCAGGATTGGGATTATTCGTATCTAAAGATAGATGCATAGGCGTTTTGCTTTCGCTCAAAAGATGATTAAACCAAAGAACTTTGGCTTTAAATTGATTATTGACTTTATAGACTTCTACTTTTACACTATTATCAGTGCTCATCCAAGTTCCCAAAAGATCATCAGGATTGGTAGCACTCAATTTTCCGAAAATAAGAAATAATAAAATAAAAAATATTTTGTTCATGGCTTTACATTTTAAAAGGGTTAATAGGTTGTTTTTAATTTTTTGTAAAGATGTAAAAGTCAAGGTTAAAAATATTTACAGAATTTTGAAGAGAATTTTCAAAATTTTTAGACAAAAAAAAACTCAATTTCTTGAGGTTTGCATCATATTTAAAATGAAATGAATTATTCTTTGCTAATGAAAATGCTTTCTAAAATAGAAGTGATAATGGATAATGCCACACTAAAAATAAGTGCCCACCAGAATCCATCTATCTGAATGCCGTCTGTAAAATAGTCTGCCAATAGTATTATGATGGCATTAATGACCAACGCAAATAATCCTAAAGTTAAAAGCGTAATCGGAAAAGAAAATAAATGCAAAATAGGTTTTACAAATAAATTCAAAAGACCTAATACAATAGCAAAAATAATCGCTGCAGAGAAAGTAGTAACGTGTACTCCACTGAGAACATTGGACAATAAATAAGCCACAACTGCGGTAATGATAAGTTTAATAATAGTGTTCATAATTTGGTATTTATAAATGTAAATTTAGTTATTTTTTTGAAATTTTGCGATTTATTTTTACTTCTTTTATTTCAGAAATAAGCCATTCTTCTAATAAAATAATGAAATGATTTCTCACCAAAACCATTTTGCAGATATAAATCATCGCTCCAAAAACCAATGCGAGAATTATGGATAGCCATCCCAGACTCGTAGAAATGTTCCAGCGCTGTTCTTCATTAAGCACAAGATGTAATTTTTGGGCTACTGTATCTAAAAATATTTTATAATGAAGCAAACTTTCGAGCAAAAGTCCAATTCCCAAGAGTAAAAAAACAAGTGCAAACAGCCAAGATATTCCCCAAACAATGAAGATAATATAAGTGTTTCCAGAAACAGAAGGTTGCTGGTCTAAAATGCTTTGTAGTTGTTTGATTTTCATAATTTATTGATAATGAAATAAGATAGGTGTATTTTTTGGAACGTCAAACTCATAGAGTTCTTGGGTTTTTGCATTGTAAAATAACCATTGAAAAGTTTTCATATTGGATTTGCCCATCGTAAAAAGTCCAATTTGGGTATAAACTACGCCTTCCCAATCGGTTTCTTCTACAGAATAGCCCAGCTTCGCTTCAGGATTTTTAAGTTGAAATTGTACACCAGTTTGGTTATTTTTATCCAGATAATATTCTACGAGTTTAGCAATTCTTTTTTGGTAAGCATCACTATATACACTGCGGTCTCGCTTCATTTTAAAGAGTTGTTTATCAAAAATGGTATAACTCAAAACCTGACCATTTTTCTGGAGAATAGTATCTGTTTTAATGCTTTCTGATGCTTTTTCAGAGGATTTATTTTTGCAAGAAACCAAAAATGAAAGGAGGATTACAAAAGATAAAAAGGCTTTCATTTTTTCTTTTAAAGGTAAGAAAAATCTAGATTTATTTTTTTAGTTATGATTAATTTTATTTCAAATTAGATTATTTTACGGCACAATCTTTCTTTACAAGAGAAAATCAATCTTACCATAACTAAGATGTCGCGGAGCATTCTATGTTTACGAAGAGTATTGACTAAACATATAAATAAATTTTTCATTATCTATTTCAAAAAAGACATTTGATTTATTCTGAATTTCAATTATTTGAGGAATATCTAACGTATATGTTAAAAACACGTTTTCATCATCTTTATTTGGGTTGATAATATTCTTTAATTCACATATACTTATTTCTGAAACATTATATTCAGCAACAAACTCTATGTTGCATGTTTTTTTTAGAATTTTTTTTATCCCTTCTATAAACTTCTATTGTTTTTTTTTCATTAATTTTTATAGTACTAATAATGGTGCAATAGCTCCGTGACAATATAGTTCAATTTATCAAAAGCACGCAAATTTTCACATCATCACCTACTTTCCGATACAAAACTTACTGAAAATATTCCCCAACACTTCATCATTGGTAAATTCCCCAGAGATTTCGCCCAGATGTTCCAGAGCATTTCTAAGTTCGTAAGCCAACAATTCAGTAGAAATTTGATGAGTAATGGCTTCTTTTACTTTATAAACCGCGTCAATAGATTTTTGAAGAGATTCGTAGTGTCTTTGGTTGGTAATTACCACGTTACTTTCAGATTTTAGATGTTCTACATAAGTAGAAAGTTCATCTTTTAAATCCTGAAGATGGATATTTTCCTTAGCCGAAATTTTCAACAACTCATGCGCAGGAATTTCAGATTGAAGGGTTTTGGCAATGTTTTGCGCTTTTTCTTCAGCTTGTTCTACTTCATCAATTTTGGTAAGACAAATAATGATTTTCAAATCTTCTCTTGCCAATTCATGAAGCATCGCAAGGTCGTCTTGTAAATCGGTAGTCGCAACATCAATCAAATACACCAAAACATCAGCTTGAGCCACTTTTTCTTTGGCTTTTACCACGCCTATTGCTTCTATGGCATCTTCCGTTTCACGCAAACCTGCGGTATCAATGAGTCGAAAAGCATTTCCTTTGATGTGCAAAACCTCTTCTATCGTATCACGCGTAGTTCCTGCAATATCCGAAACGATGGCTCTTTCTTCTTTTAAAAGGGCATTCAGTAAAGTAGATTTTCCAGCATTGGGTTTTCCGATGATGGCTACTGCTACTCCACTTTTAATGGCATTTCCGTATTGGAAACTGTCAATCAAAGATTTCAGTTTGCTTTCTATTTTTTGGAGCAGTTGTACCAATGCAGTTCTGTCGGCAAATTCCACATCTTCTTCCGCAAAATCTAATTCTAATTCAATCAAGGAAACAAAATTAAGCAAGTCATTTCTCAACACAGAAATCTCCTGAGAAATGCCACCTTTCAGTTGTTGAAGGGCTACTTTTCTGGAAGCTTCATTTTCCGAAGCAATTAGGTCGGCAATAGATTCGGCTTGACTGAGGTCTATTCTGCCGTTCATAAAAGCACGCATGGTAAACTCCCCTGCTTTTGCCATTCTTGCACCATTTTTAATCAAGACTTCTAAAATTCTTTTGCCAATATGTGGAGAACCATGGAAAGAAATTTCCACAGAATTTTCGGTGGTGAAAGATTTGGGAGCCAGAAAGATAGAAACCATTACTTCATCGATGACTTCATCTCCATCTTTGATGAAACCATAATGTACCGTATGAGATTTCTGTTGGGTAAGTGCTTTTCCGTCAAAGCATTTTTCACAGATTTCTATGGCTTGTTCTCCAGAAACTCTAATAATTCCTATCGCTCCAATTCCATTGGCAGTTGCGAGTGCACAAATAGTGTCTTGATTCATGCCACAAAGGTAGTAAAACTTAAAATGCTTTCAAAAAAAGCCTAAAAAGCTTCTTTCTATCTATTAAAAAGATATTTTAAATCTTAATATAAATTTTCTTCTGATGCTGCATGAAATGCTTTAAATGCTTAACATTGAAATAGCAAATGACTATGGAGCGTGTTCTAGATATTGCCTTTTAATGTTTTGTTGTTTCAGAATTTCTGGTAAGAACGGTTGAATCTCATGGTTGATTTCAGCCTCGGTATAATCATTGGCATGAGGAGATTTGATGAGCTGTAACCAAGGTTTTTTATTGAATACCGGCGGTAAGATTAAAGAGTCACTCCTTAACAAGCCGCCATTTTCAGTTTTTCATTAAGAATATTCCGATTAAAGAGCAGGCGGATAAGGTTTAAAAAATAGAAAAAGATTTTCTCTTTGAGAATCTCCATCATTTTCTTCATATTCCAAGCGGTTGCTGATAATAATGCATTGATTTGTGGTCCCGTTTCTCCCATGAAGTAATTTTTTGCCAGCCTAAAATCGGTTTTTAAATGTCCGATGATAGGTTCTATTGCCGCTCTGGTTCTAAATTTTTTGCGCTTTGTCTGCTTTTGATAAGCAGTGTCTTTTTTTCTTGGAGTGCTTGGAATGGAGATTTTCACCCCTTTTATTTCCGATTTCCCTTTTCCGCCACGATCGTAAACGAGTTCTTTTGGGAGCTTCTGACCATTGTTTTCCATTTGTTCTAAAAGTGGTTCAATGGTATGTCCATCGTAAGGTGTCTGTAAAAATGCCTTAATCCCAAGAATGATTTTCTTGCCTTTATTGGCGGTGGTTATCAAACCTACCTTATTCCCAAATTCGTATTGTTTATGCGCTTTTCCTTTGGCAATACATCGGGTAAAAGGCTTGTGAATGCTGTAAATTTTATCGCTGTCATTTCTTTTTTGAGTGACCGCTTTTGTGTAAAGTGTTAGTAAATCTTTATAAAATTCTTGCTGTTCTGCATTAAAATTGCGTTGCAATTCACGAATCAGTCTCATGGCTATGGTTTTTAGTTGTCTTTGAGACTTTTTTGCTATTTTTGCTCGCTTAGGATGTTTGCCGTTGTAAGTGCGGCGAAGCATTTGTTTGCTAACTTTGGTGTAGCGTTGTCTTTGCTTTATGCCTTCGTTTTCGGCTATTTTGTTACAATAATCAATTACTTTTTTGCACAATTTTGCATCGGTGGGAAAAGTGGTGTTATTCTCCTGTACGGTCGTGTCGGACAAAACAAAATTGGAGGTATTAACCTTTGCATCGTGCATTTTTACGCTGTATGCAAAGATTTTTTCGATCCCTTTTTCGCCAATTCTTTTTCTGAAATGTACAAAATTACTCGGATCACACGGAAACTTGTGTTCAAAGAAAACCCTGCCACAAAAATACTGCATGTAAGGATTCATTATCCAAGCTGAGGCTAGTGTTTCATCGCCCAAATTATAAAGATGTTTCAAAAGTAAACACCCCACCATAAAACGAATCGGATGGCTCGGATTGCCTACTTTGGAATACAAGGGCGAAAATTCTTTCTCAAAATAATTCCAATCTATTTTTTCTGAAAGTAGCACAAGTTCATGCTCGTGGTCAATAAAATCCACCAACATCGGGCGGAATAATTCTGGCTGCTTTTTTGGATTTTTCCCCAACATATTTGCAAGGTTTTAAAACTCTAAGATACGAAATCCTGCAAAGAAAAACAAGAAAAATTACAATTAATTTACTGATTGTCAGTCTGTTGATGTTATTTTAAGGAGTGGCTAATGAAGTTTAGTGCTAAAAATCCCCGCCTTCGGCAATACCCAAACCGTTGTGGCAAAATCCGCTCCGCTATTTTTTTTTAATTTATCCGCAAAGCGGATTTTTTGTAGCTTAATTCAATCATCTTTCTTCTCAAAAAAAACAAAAAACCTCTCAAAATTTGAGAGGTTTCCTTTTTATAAATTTGTTAAAATTATCTGTTTTCCATAGGAACATAGTCACGTTTTGGAGCACCTTGATACACTTGTCTTGGTCTACCAATTGGGTCACCGTGAAGACGCATTTCTTTCCATTGAGAAATCCATCCTGGTAAACGTCCTAATGCGAACATTACTGTAAACATTTCTGTAGGAATTCCTAACGCTCTGTAGATAATACCAGAATAGAAATCTACGTTTGGATATAGTTTTCTTTCTACGAAGTAATCATCTTCTAGCGCTACTCTTTCTAATTGCATTGCAATGTCTAGAGCTTTGTCGTGAACTCCTAGTTTGTTTAAGATATCGTCTGCAGCTTTTTTGATGATTTTAGCTCTTGGGTCAAAGTTTTTATAAACTCTATGCCCGAATCCCATTAATCTGAAGCTGTCTTCTTTATCTTTTGCTTTTTGTACATATTTAGCAACATCTCCACCGTCTTTTTCAATCATTTCTAGCATTTCGATTACTGCTTGGTTTGCACCACCGTGAAGTGGTCCCCATAATGCAGAAACTCCCGCAGAAATAGATGCAAATAAACCAGTGTGAGCAGAACCTACCATTCTTACTGTAGAAGTAGAACAGTTTTGTTCGTGGTCTGCGTGTAGAATTAATAATTTGTCTAGCGCAGCTACCACTACTGGATCAATTTCGAACTCTTCGTATGGTTTTCTGAAAGTCATTTTGTAGAAATTCTCTACATAATTTAGACTGTTATCTCCGTGGTTAAGCGGTAAACCATTGGTTTTTCTGTAAGTCCAAGCACAAAGATGAGCGAATTTAGCCAATAATAATTCTGCAGCATGGTCTAAATCTTCTTTAGATTTTACGTCTACAGCTTTTGGGTTAAATGCTGTAAGCGCAGATGTAAGCGTAGAAAGAACCCCCATTGGATGCGCAGAACGTGGGAAAGCATCAAGAATTTTTTTCATTTCTTCGGCTACGTAGTTGTATTTTTTAATTCCCTCGTCAAATTTAGCAAACTGCTCCTGTGTAGGAAGCTCACCATGAAGCAACAGGTACATCACTTCTGTAAAGTTGGATTTTTCGGCGATTTGCTCAATAGGATAACCTCTGTAGAAAAGTTCTCCCAAATCACCATCTAAGTAAGTAATATTACTTAAAGTGGCTCCCGTATTTTTATAGCCTAGGTCTAAAGTAATAAGTCCGGTTTGATCTCTCAATTTAGAAATATCAATACCTCTATCACCAATTGTGCTTTCTACGATAGGATATTCATAAGAATTTCCGTCGTAATTGAGTATAACTTTATTATCTGACATGTTTTAGAATATATTTTCAGTAAAAATACAAAAAAAAGAATTTTAGCGAAAACTTTCTATTATGCAAACCTATTTATTTTTACTATATCTGTAATAAACTTGCTAAATTGATATAGTTGCTGTTTCTAAAAATAAAATTACTATGAAGAATCCACAAAAAACCTCCTAAAGTAGGAGGTTTTTCAGATTTATGTAAATAAATTATCTTTTAATTTTAAATGCATCTAATCCTGGGAAAATTGCATTTTCGCCTAGAGCTTCTTCGATTCTTAATAATTGGTTATACTTCGCCATTCTATCAGAACGAGAAGCAGAACCTGTTTTAATCTGACCACAGTTGCAAGCTACTGCTAAATCTGCAATTGTAGCATCTTCAGTTTCACCAGATCTGTGAGACATTACAGATGTATACTTATTATGCTGAGCCATTTGTACCGCTGCTAAAGTTTCAGATAATGAACCTATTTGGTTTACTTTAACCAAGATAGAATTAGCGATATTTTCTTTAACACCTCTAGAAAGTCTTTCTACGTTTGTTACAAATAAATCGTCTCCTACTAATTGTACTCTATCACCGATTTTATCAGTTAACATTTTCCAACCTTCCCAGTCATTTTCTTGCATACCATCTTCAATAGAGATAATTGGATATTTGTTTACCAATTCTGCTAAGTAAGAAACTTGTTCGCTGCTTGTAAATTGTGCAGAATCTGGAGTTTGGAATTTTCTATAATCGTAGATTCCATCTTTGTAGAATTCTGAAGAAGCACAGTCTAATGCAATCATTACATCATCACCTGGTTTGTAACCTGCTTTATCGATTGCTTTAAGTAAAGTATCTAAAGCGTCTTCAGTTCCTTTGAAAGTTGGCGCAAAACCACCTTCGTCACCTACAGCAGTAGATAAACCTCTGTCATGAAGAATAGATTTAAGATTATGGAAAATTTCAGTTCCTTTTCTCAAAGCGTGAGAGAAAGAATCTGCTTTTACTGGCATAATCATAAATTCTTGGAATGCAATTGGCGCATCTGAGTGAGAACCACCATTAATTACATTCATCATAGGAACAGGAAGTGTATTAGCATTTACACCACCAATATATTTGTAAAGAGGTTGTCTTAATTCAGCAGCAGCAGCTTTAGCAGCAGCTAAAGAAACTCCTAAAATAGCATTAGCACCTAAGTTTCCTTTGTTTTTTGTGCCATCTAAGTCAATCATAATTTGATCGATAAGATTTTGGTCAAAAACTGGAAGTCCTACTAATTCTGGAGCGATTACTTCTTTTACATTTTCTACGGCCTTCAATACGCCTTTCCCCATATATTCTGAACCGCCATCGCGCAATTCTACTGCTTCGTGTTCTCCGGTAGAAGCACCAGAAGGAACAGCTGCACGTCCCATTGCACCGCTTTCGGTAAATACATCAACTTCTACAGTTGGATTTCCTCTAGAATCCAAAATTTGTCTTGCTTCAATAAATGAAATGTAACTCATATAATTCTATTTTAAAGTTTCTATTGTAGGGCTAATCTTTCAAAAAAATGAAGACTAGCTCTTTTCTTATTTTTTGCATTGCAAATTTACGCATAATTTAGCAATGTAAGTTTATGATTTTTGTAGGGTATTTTTTGTATTTTTAAAACATAAAATCCTTCAAATTTTATTTAAAGATACTTATTAATTTTTAAAAAATTGCAATGAAAAATTCATTTAACTATATCTTAATATTAGGCTTCATCTGCGTTATCAGCTGTGATAAGGAAAACAAAACCACCATAGAAAAGGAAGTAAAAGTAGTCAAAACAATAGATGCTAATGGAGTAAGCAAAACAGATTCTGTAATTTCAGAAAAAAACAATTTAGAGGGCAAGATGACCAAAACCGAAAATAAAATTGAAAAAAAGGAGTACGTTTATCGTGCTTTTGATGATACAGAAGCCAAGGTAACTTTTACTACGGGAACTAAGGGAGGTAACTTCATCCTTATTGAAAGAAATAAACTCAAGATAGAATTGCCGCAGATAGGAAGTGATATTTATGAAAAAGATGGTATAAAGGCAATATCTAAAGGAGATTTAATTACTATTACCCAAAACGGACAAATTTTCGAGTTAAATCGTAAAAAATAAGCATAAAAAAACCATTCAGAAGTCTGAATGGTTTTTTATTTATAGAAATTCTGAGAATTATTCTTCAGTTTTTTCTTCAGTAGCTTCAGCTTTTGGCTCTTCTACTACAGCAGCTTCTTCTACAACTGGAGCAGCTACTACAGCAGCTTCTTTCTTAGTAGATCTTCTGCTTCTTCTAGTTGCTTTTTTCTCTTCAGCATTAGGATTGTAAAGTTCATTGAAATCTACAAGCTCGATTAATGCAGTATCTGCAGCATCACCAGGTCTGAAACCAGTCTTGATGATTCTAGTATAACCACCATTTCTGGTAGCGATTTTAGGAGCTACAGTTCTGAAAAGTTCTGCAACTGCTTCTTTACTTTGTAAGTAAGAGAAAGCAATTCTTCTGTTGTGCGTAGTATCTTCTTTAGCTTTAGTTAAGATAGGTTCTACATATACTCTTAAAGCTTTAGCTTTAGCAACAGTAGTATTTATTCTTTTATGTTCAATTAGTGAGCATGCCATGTTAGAAAGCAAAGCGCTTCTGTGAGAGGCTGTTCTACCTAAGTGATTGAATTTTTTTCCGTGTCTCATTGTTAAGGATTATTTATCAGCGTCTAACTTATATTTTGCAACATCAAACCCGAAGTTTAGTCCTTTTGAATGAACAAGTTCTTCAAGTTCTGTCAATGATTTCTTACCGAAATTTCTGAATTTCATCAAATCAGACTTACTATAAGAAACTAATTCACCTAGAGTTTCTACTTCAGCTGCTTTTAGACAGTTAAGAGCTCTTACAGAAAGATCCATATCTGCTAATTTTGTCTTAAGTAGTTGTCTTGTATGAAGGGTTTCTTCATCGTACTGGATTGATGCTTTTACAGCTTCAGTTTCTAGAGTAATTCTCTCATCAGAGAATAACATGAAATGATAAATTAATATCTTAGAAGCTTCAGTTAAAGCATTTTGAGGGGTGATAGAACCATCCGTCTCAATGTCTAATACTAGTTTTTCGTAGTCTGTTTTTTGCTCTACACGATAGTTTTCAATGCTATATTGAACTTTCTTAATAGGAGTAAAGATAGAGTCAATTGCAATCGTTCCTATAGGTGCATTGTTAGATTTGTTTTGTTCTGAAGGAACATAACCTCTTCCTTTGTCGATGTTGAAATTCATTTCGAAAGACACCTCTTTTGTCAAGTTGCAGATTAGTAAGTCTGGATTAAGTACCTCGAAGTTATTCATCGAGCTAGCAAAATCACCTGCAGTGATTACTTCTTTACCAGAAATTTTCACACTTACTTGTTCTGCTGATGCGTTTTCTACTTTTGCTTTAAGTCTTAATTGCTTAAGGTTAAGGATGATTTCCGTAACATCTTCTATTACACCTGGAATTGTTGAAAATTCGTGCTCTACTCCTTCTATTTTGATAGATGTGATAGCATATCCTTCTAGAGAAGAAAGTAAAACTCTTCTCAAAGCATTACCGATAGTAAGTCCGAATCCTGGCTCTAATGGTCTAAATTCGAATTGACCTTTGAAATCCGTAGAATTAAGTAGAATTACTTTGTCGGGTTTTATGAATTGTAAAATTGCCATAATATTGGGTTGAGCAAAAATTTGATTAAAATTATTTAGAGTATAATTCGACGATTAGCTGTTCTTTGATATCTTCAGGGATCTGAATTCTTTCAGGAGCTGAGATAAAAGTACCTTCTTTCTTTTCGTCGTTAAATTGTAACCATTCATAAGATGATTTAGAAGCTAATGAATCAGCAATTACTTCTAGAGACTTAGATTTTTCTCTAATAGCAACTACGTCACCTGCTTTTAATAAATATGAAGGGATGTTTACAATTTCTCCATTTACTGTTACGTGTCTGTGAGAAACTAACTGTCTAGCACCAGCTCTGGTTTTAGAAAAACCTAATCTGTATACTACGTTATCTAATCTAGATTCACATAATTGTAAAAGAACCTCACCTGTAACGCCTTTGCTTCTGTGCGCTTTATCGAAAAGGTTTGCAAATTGTCTTTCTAAGATACCGTAAGTATATTTAGCTTTTTGTTTTTCAGCTAACTGTACAGCATATTCAGATTTTTTAGCACCTCTTCTTTTGTTAGGTCCGTGTTGTCCTGGTGGTTGATTTTTTCTTTTTTCGAAACTTTTATCGTCTCCGTAAATTGCAGCACCAAATTTACGTGCAATTTTAGTTTTTGGTCCAATATATCTTGCCATAGGTTAAATTTCTAAAAATTAAACTCTTCTTCTTTTAGGTGGTCTACATCCATTGTGTGGCATAGGAGTCACGTCAATGATTTCTGAAACTTCAATTCCTGAATTGTGAATAGATCTGATAGCAGATTCTCTTCCTGCACCTGGACCTTTCACAAACACCTTTACTCTTCTTAAACCAGCTTCGTAAGCTACTGAAGAGCAATTTTCTGCAGCCATTTGAGCTGCGAATGGAGTATTCTTTTTAGAACCTCTGAATCCCATTTTACCGGCGGAAGACCAAGAAATTACTTCTCCGTTTTTGTTTGTCAAAGAAATAATAATATTATTGAAAGAAGCTTGGATATGTGCTTCACCAATAGCTTCTACTTTTACTTTTCTTTTTTTAACTACTTTAGTTTGTTTTGCCATAATTCTAATCTAAAGATTATTTACTTGCTTTTTTCTTGTTAGCAACTGTTTTTCTCTTTCCTTTACGGGTTCTAGAATTGTTTTTCGTTCTTTGGCCTCTTAAAGGTAATCCCAGTCTGTGACGTATTCCTCGTTGGCAACCTATGTCCATCAATCTCTTGATGTTCAATTGCACTTCAGAACGTAATTCACCTTCTACTTTGATGTTTTCAGTGATGTAATTTCTGATTGCAGCCAATTCATCGTCATTCCATTCGTTGACTTTCTTGTCTTCGCTGATACCGGCATTTTTAAGGATTTCAGAAGCTGTGCTTCTACCAATTCCGTAAATGTAAGTTAAACCGATAACGCCTCTTTTGTTTTTTGGTAAATCAATACCTGCAATTCTCGCCATAATTTAATTTTAGCCTTGTCTTTGTTTAAATTTTGGGTTCTTCTTGTTAATAATGTACAATCTGCCTTTTCTTCTTACGATTTTGCAATCTGCACTTCTTTTTTTAATTGATGCTCTAACTTTCATTAGTAATTAATTTAATATCTAAATGTTATTCTTCCTTTTGATAAATCATAAGGAGAGAGTTCTAATTTTACCTTGTCTCCTGGTAAAAGTTTTATGTAATGCATTCTCATTTTCCCTGAAATATGAGCGATGAGAACATGCCCATTTTCCAGTTCCACACGGAACATGGCGTTAGATAGTGCTTCCACTATAACGCCATCTTGTTCTATATGTTTTTGTTTTGCCATAGATGTTTTTTATAAGTTTGATGTTCTAGATAATTTAGATTGCATCAATCCATCATAGTGATGGTTCAACAAATACGTATTGATTTGCTGAACTGTATCTAAAATTACTCCTACCATGATCAATAAAGAAGTTCCTCCGAAAAAATGAGAGAATCCTTCAGTCTGAACAAAGACTCCATGCACTAAAGCTGGAAGGATTGCAAAGATAGATAAAAAAAACGCACCCGGCAAGGTTATTTTAGATAAAATATCATCTAAGTAATTTGCAGTCTCTTGTCCTGGTCTTACTTTCGGTATTAAACCTCCATTTCTCTTTAAGTCATCTGCCATTTGATTCACTGGAATAGTGATGGCTGTGTAGAAATAAGAGAAGATAATAATTAAAATTACTAATAATACATTATACTGCCAGCTGAATGGATTTTTGAATCCTGCTAAGAAAGTATTGGTATCATCGAATTTAGTTAACAAACCAGGAACAAACATTAATGCTTGCGCGAAAATTAGTGGCATTACTCCAGATGCATTTACTTTTAGAGGAATCCATTGTCTTGCTCCTTGTAATAAATTTCTGTTTGCGCCACCTGTTGCGTGAACTCTACTTACATACTGAATAGGAATTTTTCTTACCGCAACTGAAAGTACAATTGCTAATAAGATTACTACCAACCAGAATAAAACTTCGATGAGGATCATGATGCTTCCTAAACCTCCGTTTCCTGTTTGAGTAGTAAATTCTTGTAAAAATGCAGTTGGTAAACCAGCTAGAATCCCTACCATGATTAAGATAGAAATCCCGTTACCAATGCCTTTATCTGTAATTTTTTCTCCTAACCACATTGCAAAAATAGAACCTGCAACTAATATCACTACACTTGGAACATAAAATGCAATAGATTGCGGATCAATATAATACGCAGATCTAAACTGTTCGTAAGGTAAAAAAACCTGTGTAATAGTACCTAGGTAAAATGGTGCTTGTACGAGACAAACACCTATTGTTAACCATCTTGTAATTTGATTTAAGGTTTTTCTACCACTTTCACCATCTTTCTGAAGTTTCTGTAAATAAGGAATTGCCATTCCCATAAGCTGCACAATAATAGATGCAGAAATGTACGGCATGATTCCTAGAGCCATGATTGAAGCATGACTGAAAGCTCCTCCAGTAAATGATGATAATAGACCTAATAGACCTGCAGCTTGTTTACCGCCACCTTGTTTCTGAAAATGATCTAATAAATTTCCTACTTCTGCCATGTTAATAGCGGGTAGAGAAATATAAGAAGCAAATCTATATACTAGAATCAAAGAAAGAGTGACAATAATCTTGTCCCTCAATTCTTGTAAACTCCAGATGTTTTTAAGTGTTTGAATAAAACCTTTCATTTGTTTTTATTAAAGAGTGATCGCTTTACCTCCTGCTTTAGAGATTGCCTCTTCAGCAGATTTAGTGAATTTGTTAGCAGAAATAGAAACAGAAGCTTTAAGTTCTCCTCTACCCATAATTTTCACTAATTCATTTTTAGAAGATAAACCATTTTCTACCAATACTTCTTTAGTAACTTCAGAAAGATTTTTAGCGTCTACTAATGCTTGAATAGTATCAAGATTAATAGCTCTGTATTCTTTTCTGTTAATGTTATTAAATCCGAATTTTGGTAATCTTCTTTGTAAAGGCATCTGACCACCTTCAAAACCTATTTTCTGTGAGTAACCAGCTCTTGATTTTTGACCTTTGTGACCTTTTGTAGATGTACCACCTTTGCCACTACCTTGTCCTCTACCTACTCTTTTTGAATTATGAGTAGCTCCAGATGCTGGTTGAATATTATTTAAATTCATTTTGTTAAAATTTAATTAGTTTTCCTGTACTTCTACTAAATGTCTCACTGCTGCTACCATACCTAAGATAGATGGAGTAGCTTCGTGTTCTACAACTTGGTTTAATTTTTTAAGACCAAGAGCTACTAAAGTATCTTTTTGTACTTTAGGTCTTTTGATAGCACTTCTTACTTGTTTGATTTTAATTGTTGCCATGATATAAAAAATTAACCGTTAAACACTTTAGTTAAAGAAATTCCTCTCATTCTTGCAATTTCTTCTGGTCTTCTGATATCTAACAATGCTTTGAAAGTTGCCTTTACCACATTGTGGGGGTTAGAAGAACCTTTAGATTTTGAAAGTACATCATGTACTCCTGCAGATTCTAGTACCGCTCTTACCGCACCTCCTGCGATTAATCCTGTACCGTGAGAAGCTGGTCTTAAGAAGATATCAGCACCACCGTATCTAGCAGAAGTTTGGTGAGGGATTGTATGATTCATTACAGGAACTTTCACTAAATTTTTCTTAGCATCTTCTACTGCTTTTGCAATAGCAGAAGCAACTTCTTTAGATTTACCTAAACCGAAACCGATTACTCCGTCTTCATTACCTACTACTACGATTGCAGAAAATCCGAAAGCTCTACCTCCTTTGGTTACTTTAGTTACTCTGTTTACGGCAACTAGACGATCTTTAAGTTCTAGACCACCTGGTTTTACTCTTTCTATATTATCTAATCCTAACATAATTTTTTAATTTTTAAAATTTCAAACCACCTTCTCTAGCACCGTCTGCAAGAGCTTTTATTCTACCGTGATATACGAAACCGTTTCTATCAAAAACTACTTTTTCAAATCCAGCAGCTAAAGCTTTTTCAGCAATTTTCTTACCTACTGCAGTTGCAACTTCAGTTTTAGTTCCATTAGCATCTACTCCTTTCTCTCTAGAAGAAGCAGCTACTAAAGTTTTACCTTCTTTATCGTCAATTAATTGAGCGTAGATTTCTTTGTTACTCTTGTAAACAGAAAGTCTTGGCGCTGAAGAAGTTCCAGAGATTTTGCCTCTTACTCTTCTTTTAATTCTATCTCTTTTTTGTACTTTTGTTAATGCCATTGTCTTAATTTTTAAGCAGATTTACCAGCTTTACGTCTAATTATTTCACCAACGAATTTCACACCTTTACCTTTGTATGGTTCTGGTTTCCTGAATGAGCGAATTTTAGCAGCCACCATTCCCAATAATTGTTTGTCATAAGAAGACAAAGTGATGATTGGGTTTTTACCTTTTTCTGTTAAAGTATCTACTGTGATTTCTTTTGGAAGATCTAGTACGATACCGTGAGAGAAACCTAGAGCTAATTCTAGTTTTTGACCAGAGTGAGATGCTCTATAACCTACCCCTACTAATTCTAATTTTTTTGTGAAACCTTCAGAGGTTCCTACCACCATATTATTGATTAACGCTCTATAAAGACCGTGTAATGCTTTATGATTTTTAGCTTCAGATGGTCTGTTTACAGTGATTTTACCATCTTCTTGCTCAAGAGTAATTCCGCCTGTAATTTCTTGAGAAAGTTCGCCTTTAGGACCTTTCACAGTTACTACATTATCGTTTACAGTAACTGTAACACCTGCAGGAATTTCTATAATTGATTTACCAATTCTTGACATTTCTTCCTAATTTTTACAATTAATAAACATAGCAGATTACTTCGCCACCTACTTTTTCTTCTCTGGCTTTCTTATCAGTCATTACTCCCTTAGAAGTAGAGATGATAGCTACACCTAAACCGTTTAATACTCTTGGTAATTCTTCACTACCAGCGTATTTTCTCAAACCTGGTCTAGAAGCTCTTTGGATAGACTTAATAGCCGGTTTGTTAGTTTGCTTATCATATTTCAAAGCGATTTTGATAGTCCCTTGAACAGTGTTATCTTCAAACTTGTAGTTTAAGATGTAACCTTGATCAAATAAGATTTTCGTAATCTCCTTTTTGATTTTTGATGCAGGAATTTCCACCACTTTGTGGCCTGCGCTTTGTGCGTTCCTTACTCTAGTTAGGAAATCTGAAATTGGATCTGTTACCATTTTTTTATTTTAAATTATTATTGGTGAATGATATTCAGTATTGCAGATGGCTTTTAATTTTGAGGCTAAAAGCCATAAGCAACTTAAATATCTTGATTAGAAACTAATTGTTACCAACTTGCTTTTTTAACTCCCGGGATAAGACCATTGTTAGCCATTTCTCTGAAAGTAACTCTCGAAATACCGAAAGTTCTCATGTAACCTCTTGGTCTTCCTGTTAATTTACATCTGTTGTGTAATCTTACAGGAGAAGCGTTTTTAGGTAATTTCTGAAGTGCTTCATAATCACCTGCTTCTTTTAGGGCAGCTCTTTTAGCAGCATATTTAGCAACTAGTGCTTCTCTTTTGCGCTCACGCGCTTTCATTGATTCTTTTGCCATTTCTTAGTTCTTTTTAAACGGTAAACCGAAATGAGTTAATAATGCTTTTGCTTCTTTGTCAGTTTTAGCAGTAGTAACGAAAGTGATGTCCATCCCTTGGATTTTTTTCACTTTGTCGATCACGATTTCTGGGAAGATAATTTGCTCAGTAATCCCTAAGTTGTAATTACCTCTACCATCGAAACCATCGGCTTTGATACCGTTAAAATCTCTAATTCTTGGTAAAGCTGATGAAATAAGTCTATCTAAAAATTCGTACATTTTTTCTGCTCTAAGCGTTACTCTTGCACCTATTGGCATACCTTTTCTTAATTTGAAAGCTGCCTCGTCTTTTTTAGATAAAGTTCCTACTGCTTTTTGACCAGTGATAGCTGTAAGTTCTTCTACTGCATAGTCTACGATTTTTTTGTCTGCAGTTGCAGCACCTAAACCTTGAGACACAACAATTTTTTCTAATTTAGGTACTTGCATGATAGATTTGTACCCAAATTCTTCCATCATTGCTGGAACAATTTTTTCTGTATATAATTTTTTGGGTCTTGCTACGTATTCCATAATTAGATTTCTTTACCTGTTGTTTTAGCTATTCTTACTTTTCTATCACCTTCTACTTTATAAGCTACTTTTGTAGCTTTTCCGTTTTCATCTACTAGAGATACGTTAGAAATATTGATAGATGCTTCTTTTTCTACGATTCCACCTTGAGGATTAGATGCAGATGGTTTTAAGTGTTTTTTAACAACGTTTACACCTGCTACGATAACTCTAGGATCAGCGTTTTCTTTCTTAATCACTTCTAGAACTTCACCTTTACTACCTTTGTATTTACCAGTAGTAACGATTACGTTATCTCCTCTTTTTATTTTAACTTTTGGCATTTTTTCTAAAATTTTTAAAATTATAATACTTCAGGAGCTAATGAAATGATTTTCATATATTCTTTGTCTCTCAATTCACGAGCAACTGGTCCGAAAACACGAGTTCCTCTCATTTCTCCAGCAGCGTTTAGAAGAACGCAAGCGTTGTCATCAAATTTGATGTATGAACCATCTTTTCTGCGAACAGCTTTTTTAGTTCTTACAACTACAGCTTTTGATACTTGTCCTTTCTTTGCATTTCCTGATGGAGTAGCATCTTTGATAGTAACTACGATTTTATCACCAACAGAAGCATATCTTCTTCTAGTTCCACCTAGAACTCTGATTACCAATACTTCTTTAGCACCAGTATTATCAGCAACTTTTAATCTTGATTCGGTTTGTAACATTACTTAGCTCTTTCTATTATTCTTACTAATCTCCATCTCTTATTCTTACTCAAAGGTCTAGTTTCTTGAATTAAAACTGTATCACCTTCGTTGCACTCATTGTTCTCATCGTGAGCAGTATATTTTTTCGTTTTTAATACGAATTTACCATACAATGGGTGTTTCATTCTCATAGTTTCACTAACAACAATGGTTTTTTCCATTTTATTGCTAGAAACGATTCCAATTCTTTCTTTTCTTAAATTTCTTTCCATGCTTAAAATGAAAATTATTGTTTGTTAGTTAACTCTGTTTCAAGTCTTGCGATTGTTCTTCTTAAATCTCTGATTTGAATAGGATTTTCAATCGGGCTAATTCTGTGAGCTAATTTAGTTTTGTTATAAGTAGCTCTTACTTCTACTAATTTAGCTTTGATATCCTCTTTGCTTAAGTTCTTAATTTCAGCTTGTTTCATAATTTTGAGATTTATTGTGGTTGAACAAAATCATTTGCTACTACGAACTTCGTCACTACTGGAAGTTTCTGAGCTGCAAGTCTTAATGCTTCTTTTGCAACTTCATAAGGAACTCCACCTACTTCAAACATAATTTTACCTGGTTTTACTACAGCTACCCAATATTCTACAGCACCTTTACCTTTACCCATCCTTACTTCGGCTGGTTTTTTAGTAATAGGCTTATCTGGGAATATTTTAATCCATAGTTGACCTTCTCTTTTCATATATCTTGTAGCAGCGATACGCGCAGCTTCAATTTGTCTTGCAGTGATCCAAGCACCGTCTATAGCTTTAATTCCGAAAGTTCCATACGCTAATTGAGATCCTCTTTGCGCATTTCCCTTCATTTTCATTTTATGAACACGACGGAATTTCGTTCTTTTTGGTTGTAACATGTTTTCTAATTTAGATTTTAGATTTCAGATTTTAGATTTTAGATTTTAAAAAAGTAACGGTAATTTAAAAAACAAAATTTCAATCTAAAATTTTAATTATTTTCTGCCTCTTTTTTTACCAGCTGGTGCTTTTTTCTGTTGTCCTACAAGTGGAGATAATTCTCTCTTGCCGTACACTTCACCTTTCATGATCCAAACTTTCACTCCTAGCTTACCGTACTGAGTAAGTGCTTCAGCAATGTGATAATCGATATCTGCTCTGAAAGTAGACAATGGGATTCTTCCTTCTTTGAAAGACTCGCTTCTTGCCATTTCAGCTCCGTTTAATCTACCAGAGATTTGAACTTTGATACCTTCTGCACCCATTCTCATAGTGCTGGTCATAGCCATTTTAACAGCTCTTCTGTAAGAGATTCTGTTTTCAATCTGTTTTGCAATACTTTCTGCAACTAGAATTGCGTCTAGTTCTGGTCTTTTGATTTCGAAGATATTGATTTGGATGTCTTTATCAGTAATCTTTTTCAATTCTTCTTTTAATTTATCAACTTCTTGACCACCTTTACCGATGATAAGACCTGGTCTTGCAGTAGTGATTGTTACTGTTACTAATTTTAGGGTTCTCTCGATGTAGATTCTAGAGATACCACCTTTAGATAATCTAGCTTCAAGGTATCTTCTGATTTTGTAGTCTTCTGCGATTCTGTCTCCATAATCGTTTCCACCAAACCAGTTAGAATCCCATCCTCTGATGATTCCTAATCTATTACCAATTGGATTTGTCTTCTGTCCCATACCTTTGATTATTGATTATCTTGTTTGTTACCTAATACTAATGTTACGTGATTAGATCTTTTTCTAATTCTGTAACCTCTACCTTGTGGTGCAGGTCTTAATCTCTTAAGTTGTCTTGCACTATTCACATAAATTTCTTTTACAAAAAGATTAGCAGCTTCTATGTCAGCACCTTCGTTTTTAGTTTGCCAGTTAGCAATAGCCGAAAGTAAAAGTTTTTCTAACTTGTTAGAAGCATCTTTTTTAGAATATTTAAGGATATATAGGGCTTTATCTACGTTTTCTCCACGGATGATATCAGCAACGAGTCTCATTTTTCTTGGAGAAGACGGACAATTGTTTAATGAAGCTTTTACAACGTCTTTGTTAGCTTCTTTTCTTGCGATTGCGCTATCTTGTTTTCTTGATCCCATGATTATCTGCTACCTTTATTTTTGTTACCAGAGTGTCCTCTGAAAGATCTCGTTGGAGAAAATTCGCCTAACTTATGTCCTACCATGTTTTCAGTTACATAAACTGGGATAAAAGATTTCCCGTTGTGTACTGCGATAGTTTGACCTACCATGTCTGGAGAGATCATAGATGCTCTAGACCATGTTTTGATAACTGTCTTCTTATTTTGTTCTATGTTTGCCTGAACCTTCTTTTCTAAATGATGTGCGATGAAAGGTCCTTTCTTAAGTGATCTTGCCATAATTATTTTCTTTTAGATACGATGTAACGGTTAGACACTTTGTTTTTCTTTCTAGTCTTGTAACCTTTAGCTGGTTTACCGTTTCTAGATCTTGGGTGACCACCAGAAGATCTACCTTCACCACCTCCCATTGGGTGATCTACAGGGTTCATAGCTACAGCTCTAGTTCTTGGTCTCTTACCTAACCATCTGCTTCTACCAGCTTTACCAGAAACGGTAAGTTGGTGATCTGAGTTAGATACAGAGCCAATCATAGCCATACATTCTACTAAAATCATTCTAGATTCTCCTGAAGGCAATTTAATGATTGCATATTTACCATCTCTAGAAATTAATTGCGCAGAAGAACCTGCACTTCTAGCAAGGATTGCACCTTGTCCTGGTCTTAGTTCGATGCAAGAGATCACAGTACCTAATGGTATGTTTTTCAATTTCATTGCATTTCCTACTTCAGGTTCTACATTATCTCCAGAAACTACAGTTTGACCTACTTTAATACCGTTTGGAGCAACGATGTATCTCTTTTCTCCATCAGTGTATTCTACTAAAGCGATAAACGCAGTTCTGTTTGGATCATACTCCACAGATAAAACAGTAGCAGCTACATCAAACTTATTTCTTTTGAAATCGATGATTCTGTACTTTTTCTTGTGTCCACCTCCGGTATAACGCATGGTCATTTTACCAGTGTTATTTCTACCTCCTTTTTTAGAAAATCCTACAGTTAGAGACTTCTCAGGTTTATTGGTAGTAATTTCTTCAAAATTGTTTACAATTCTGAATCTCTGTCCTGGGGTGATAGGTTTTAATTTTCTAACAGACATTACTATTAATTATATAAAATTATTAATTTGTTGCAAAAATATCAATGGTTTCACCTTCTACAAGTTGAACCAAAGCTTTCTTCAATTTATTGGTTTTACCAACTTGAAGTCCTTTTTTAGTGTATTTCGCAGAAACTTTAGGAGCATAAATCATTGTTCTTACGTCTTCTACCTTTACACTATAAGCAGCTTCTACAGCTTGTTTGATTTGGATTTTATTAGCTTTAGTATCTACTAAAAACGTATAAACTCCGCTCAATTCTGATTGGCTGTTTGCTTTTTCTGAAATGACTGGTTTAATGATAACTGACATGACTTATTTTCTTAAATTTTCTTGAAATTTTTCTACAGCACCTTCGAAGAATACTACTTCACCAGCATTAACTAAGTCATAAGAAGAAATCTCATTATAAGTTAAAACTTTTACTTTCGGTAAGTTTCTTGAAGATAAATATACGTTCTTGTTTGTTTCAGCAAGCACGAATAATGCTTTTTTGCCTTCCAAACCTAATGCATTAAATATATTGATGAAATCTTTAGTTTTAGGAGCAGCAAATGTTACTTCTTCTAATACTTTAATAGAGTTCTCTCTCATTTTTTGAGAAAGAACAGATTTCTTAGCTAATCTTTTTAATGCTTTATTTAATTTGAATCTGTAATCTCTTGGCTTAGGACCGAATACTCTACCCCCACCTTTGAAAGTTGGAGATTTAATATCACCATATCTAGCCGAACCAGATCCTTTTTGTTTTTTAAGTTTTCTAGTAGAAGCAGTAATTTCGCTTCTTTCTTTAGACTTATGAGTTCCTTGTCTTTGAGCAGCAAGGTATTGTTTCACTTCTAAGTAAACCGCGTGCTGATTTGGCTCAATTCCGAAGATAGCTTCGTCTAGTTGCACTTTTCTTCCGGTTTCTTTTCCTGATGTATTTAATACTACTAGTTCCATTTCTTGATAATTACATAAGAATTTTTAGCTCCCGGAACAGCACCTTTTACTACTAAAAGATTTTGTTCTGTATCTACTTTTAACACTTGAAGGTTTTGAACAGTTACCTGTTTTCCTCCCATTCTACCAGCCATTCTAAGTCCTTTGAAAACTCTAGAAGGGTCAGACCCTGCACCGATTGAACCTGGAGCTCTTAATCTGTTGTGCTGACCGTGGGTAGCTTGCATTACACCACCAAAGTTATGTCTTTTAACAACCCCTTGGAAACCTTTACCTTTAGAAGTACCTGTTACGTCTACATATTCACCTTCATTGAATATGTCTACCATTATTTGATCTCCTACTTTCACTTCGTGTTCGAATTCATTTCTGAATTCCACGATTTTCGCCTTTGGCGTAGAACCAGCCTTTTTGAAATGACCAGCTAACGCTTTAGATACGTTCTTCTCACTCTTGTCATCGAAACCTAGTTGCACCGCTTTGTAACCGTCAACTTCTTCGGTTCTGACCTGTAAAACCGCGCATGGACCAGCTTGAATAACTGTACAAGGGATATTCTTCCCTTCTTCGTTAAACAAAGATGTCATACCGATTTTTTTACCAATAATACCTGACATTATTAATATATTATACTTAAATTATTTATTATAACTCCCTATTCTAGAGGAATTTAGTAATATCTACATCTGAAATAGGCATACTTCTTCCCCAAAATGAGTGTGCAAATGTAAGAATATTTTTTGAACTGACAAACAGTAAGTTAAAATTATTTTCTATTTTAATCCATTCATGTTCAGCCACTCGTGAAACCATAAACTGATATTTATTCTATTATAAAGATTAACTAAAATATGATGTTTGTAATTAGGAAACGGAAGTCGTTTTAATGCTTATATTATTGCTAAAAATTTAAAATAGCTGTCAAATCGCATGTTTTTCGACACTTAATTTACTTTCATAACCGTTTTGAAAGTCGTATTTTTGCAAAATAAATTTAATCCTTTCTAAAAATGAATCATTCAGTATACGTAATTACCTCTTCTGCACAAAGCGGAAAATCTATTGTAAGTCTTGGATTAATGCAAATGCTGAAACGCACCACTCCTAATGTAGCGTTTTTTAAGCCTCTTATCGAAAACAAAAATGTAGTAGACAATCATATAGATACTATTTTATCTCACTTTAATGTTAACATGAACTATGAGGATGCTTACTCATATTCTAGAAGTGAGTTTACAGAACATCAAAATCAGGGAAAAATCAATGAGGTTTATGATACCATCATTGAGAAATATAAAAAATTAGAAAATGAATTTGATTTTGTATTGGTAGAAGGAAGTGATTTTACAGAAGAAGGTTCTGTTTTCGAAATAGATTTCAATGGTTCTATTGCAAAGAATTTAGGAATCCCTGTTTTATTAGTGGTAAAAGACAGTTTCGAAACCATTCCTGAATTGGTAAATAATGTGATTGCAGAAGTCAATTCATTTTTAGAAAAAGACGTTAATATAATAGGAGTAATTGTTAATCGTTGCGAAAAGGAACAAAGCGAAGTACAAAAACTCATCAAAAAAGAAATTAAAAAAGGAATCTTCGTAGCCGTTATTCCAAACAATCCAGAATTAGGAAAACCATCTATCCGCGAAATCATCAATCATATTAGAGGTCATGTTTTATTCGGGAAAGAAAAACTAGACAACATTGCGAAAACCACGGTTATTGGAGCAATGCAGTTGGCGAATTTCCTGACTAGAATTACACCAGACAGCCTCTGTATTATGCCAGGAGACAGAAGTGACCTGATTGTAGGAACTTCTTTGGCGAATATTTCACCGAAATATCCTAATATTTCAGGTATTGTTTTAACAGGTGGTTTCACGCCAGAAAGATCTATTATCAAATTAATGCTCGACAATCAAAAACCTATTCCGATTATCACCACTAGTCTCGGAACTTTTGAAGCGGCATCTGTAATTTCTAGAATTAAACCGAAAATTTACGCAGAAAATAAATCAAAAATAAAATTAAGTATTGACTTGTTTGAAAGTTCTGTTGACGTAGAAGAACTCAATGCCAAAATAAACTCTGTGAAAACAGAAAGTCTCACCCCGAGAATGTTCCAATACAATCTCTTGAGCAATGCTAAAAAAATTCAAAAGCACATTGTTTTACCAGAGGGCAATGACGATAGAATTCTAACCGCTGCATCTCAAATTGCAGAAGACAAAGTGGCAAAAATTACCATTTTAGGCGACCCAGAAAAAGTAAAATCTAGAGTAGCACAACTCGGATTAAACTGGGACGAAAGTAGAATTTCTATCGTAGACCCTCACAACAGTGAATTCTACGAAGATTACGCCAATACTTTATACGAATTAAGAAAATCAAAAGGTTTAGAATTGACAACAGCACAAGATTTAATGCTAGATGCTTCTTACTTTGGCACCATGATGGTACACAAAGGTCATGCAGACGGAATGGTTTCTGGTGCTGTAAATACTACAGCTCACACCATAAAACCAGCTTTACAATTCGTAAAAACAAAACCAGGTTTCAAAACCGTTTCTTCAGTATTTTTCATGCTGTTAGATGACAGAGTTTTGGTTTACGGAGATTGTGCCATTGTTCCAAATCCTAATCCTGAACAATTAGCAGAAATCGCGATTTCTTCTGCAGATTCTGCCAAAACATTTGGTATAGAAACGCCTAAAGTAGCAATGCTTTCTTATTCTTCTGGAACATCTGGAAGCGGTGAAGAAGTAGAAAAAGTGAGAAAAGCTACAGAAATTGTAAAATCTCTTCGTCCTGATATTTTAGTAGAAGGACCTATTCAATATGACGCTGCAGTAGACCCAATCGTTGGTAAAAGCAAATTGCCAAACTCACCAGTTGCAGGACAAGCCAATGTTCTTATTTTCCCAGACTTAAACACAGGAAACAACACTTATAAAGCAGTTCAAAGAGAAACTGGCGCATTAGCAGTTGGCCCAATGTTACAAGGTCTAAACAAACCGATTAACGATTTAAGTCGTGGTGCTACCATTGAAGATATTTACAACACCGTAATTATTACAGCGATACAATCTACTAACAATTAAACCTCATATTTAGACAGCTCGTCTTAGCAGCCCGACTTGAGTGGAGCTCTTTTTATTTTTTGAATGGAAAAGCTTTGGCAAAAATAAAAAAGCGGGAACGGAAGGCGGAAAAGCTGCCCAAATTAAAAATTTTAAAAAATTATTACATGAACATATTAGTTATTAATGCAGGAAGCTCATCTCTGAAATACCAAATCATCAATATTCTTTCTCAACAAGTTTTGGCTAAAGGTTTAGCAGAACGTATCGGAATTGAAGGGGGTAGAATCAAACATCAATATGCAACGAATGAAGGTTTCGGCGAATATATTTTAGAAGAAAATTTACCAGAACATGCTACAGCTTTCGAGGCGATTACTGGTTTATTAACTCATCCAGATTTTGGCGTAATCGAAAATCCAGAAAGCATCAAAGCGATTGGTCACAGAGTAGTTCACGGTGGCGAAAAATTCACAAAAACGCAAATCATTACTCCAGAAGTGAAAGAAGTGATAAAATCTTTGATTCCATTGGCTCCACTTCATAATCCGGCAAACTTAATTGGGATAGAAGCTTCTGAAAAATTCTTTCCAAATGCAGTTCAGGTAGCAGTTTTTGATACAGCGTTTTTCGCTACACTTCCAGAACACGCTTACCGATATGCTATTCCTAAAAAATTCTATACAGATAATAGCATTAGAGTGTATGGTTTCCATGGAACGAGCCACAAATTTGTATACAATGAAGCCAAAAAAATTCTGAAAAATGACCATTTAAAAGCCATTACCATTCACTTAGGAAACGGTGCAAGTATGGCTGCAGTAAATGAAAACGGAGAAAGTATAGATACGACTTTAGGTTTCGGCCCACTTTGTGGATTGGTGATGGGAACCAGAAGTGGCGATATAGATCCTTCTGTAATTTTTTACATGGTAGAAGAATTAGGCTTTTCTTTACAAGAGGTGAAAAACATATTGAATAAAGAAAGTGGAATGCTTGGTTTAGGTGGAAGCAGCGATGCAAGAGACATCAACGAAAAATGTGAACAAGGCGATGCTGATGCAAAACTGACTTTAGAATTATATACTTACAGAATTAAAAAATACATCGGTTCTTATTTTGCAGCGTTGAATGGTATTGACACCATTATTTTCACAGCTGGTTTAGGAGAAAATGATGCAGTGGTAAGAAGTTGGTCTTGTAAAAATTTAGAAGCGCTTGGTATAAAACTAGACGAAGAAGCCAATGTGAAATTTAATCACACAAAAGTTCCTGTAGAAATTCAAGCGCCAGAAAGCAAAGTAAAAATTCTGATTATTCCTACGAACGAAGAATTGGAAATTGCACAGCAAACGTATGAATTGATTCAGTAATTAGACTTTAAATAATAGAAAATGATAAGAATTTGGACTAAGAATATTAGTCCAAATTTTATTTTAAAGGAAGTTTTAGAAATTTTATGTCGGAAAACAAGCATTCCCAAAAGTGAGCCTACGCTTCCGCCAAGAAATGAGAGCAACAAAAGGACAAACTCCGAAATTCTACACCCACCACGAGTTGCGTTTCTTTTGTCAAAACCAAATAACAAAAAACTAAAAGTAGAAATAATAAGTATATAATTCAATATCATTTCAACATAAAGGCTAATGGAATAGAAAGTCTTTTCGCCCAAGATTTTTCGCTGTGGTCTTCTCCTTCAAATTTTAAAGTTTGCCAATTTTTCTTCCCAAAATTTTTAGCTTTCATAATCTCATCTACTTTTATTTGATAAGGCTCATACATTTTATCAAGCGTTTCTGTACCGAAATCAAAATAGATTTTATGCGTTTTAGGATTGGGTAAATTGGCTTTTAAATAGCTTTGAAAAGCAAGAGGAATAGGATTATTTTCTGACTCAAAAATTCCCGGCCAATGTGTAGACATACAAATTGCTCCGCCAAAAACTTCAGGATATTCGCAAATAGCATACATAGAAATCAATCCGCCCATAGAACTTCCCATGATAAAAGTGTGTGAAGCATCTGTATAAGTGCTGTAATTTTTATCTACAAAAGGTTTGAGTTCTTTTACTAAAAATTTCAAATATTCATCTGAATAGATTTTACCTTTAAAAAGTGATTGATCTTTACTTCTGAAAAGATTGTATAGTGAATCTTGCTTTTTTTGAGACAAACTTTCAAAAGGTTTCTGCGGAAAATATTCGCTATGACGGTTTTTATCTGCATTGTCTATGGCAACTACAATCGTAGGTTTTATTTTATTTTCACGAATGAGTTTTCCTAAATTTTCGTCTAGTTTCCATTCTTGTTTATTCCAAGTGATGTTTTCGTCCCAAAGCATTTGTCCGTCATTGGCATAAAGAACTTGGTGTTTTACCTTTGGATTATAATTTTCGGGAAGCCAAATTCTCACGGTTCTTTCTCCGATGATTTCGGATTTAAAATTTTTGTATTCTATGATTTTTCCAGAAGAAACTTTTGGCGTTTGTGCGAAAGTAAAAAGGGAAAGGAGAAGGAATACTAGGTTTTTCATTCGTTAAAATTTTGAATAAAATTACGAATTAAAACAAAACTCCCAAACTAAATAGTTTGGGAGTTTTTATCATAGCACGCTTCGACTTCGCTCAGCGCACGGAAACAAATTTTGATATTTTTAAGAGAAAACTTCTGTCTTCAGACTTCCATCTTCCAACTTAATTATCACACTTTGATTTCTACGTCTACACCTGAAGGTAACTCTAATTTCATTAGAGCATCTACAGTTTTAGAAGAAGAAGAGTAAATATCCATCAATCTCTTGTGAGCAGAAAGTTGGAACTGTTCTCTTGCTTTCTTGTTCACGTGTGGTGATCTAAGAACTGTAAAGATTCTTTTGTGAGTTGGTAATGGAATAGGTCCGTTTACCACAGCACCAGTAGCTTTTACAGTTTTCACGATTTTCTCAGCAGACTTATCTACTAAATTGTAATCGTAAGACTTAAGTTTTATTCTGATTCTTTGTGACATTTTCTAATTTTTTAAAGATTAACCTCTTGTTTTAGCAATTACTTCTTCTGCAATATTTGTTGGAGCTGGTTCGTATCTCTCGAACTCCATAGAAGAAGTAGCTCTACCAGAAGATAAAGTTCTAAGCGCAGTAACATAACCAAACATTTCAGATAGTGGAACGAAAGCTTTAATCACTTTAGCGTTATTTCTATCATCCATACCGTTTATAGTACCTCTTCTTCTGTTAAGGTCTCCTACGATATCTCCCATATATTCTTCAGGCGTTACTACCTCAAGTTTCATAATAGGCTCCATAATCACCGCCTTAGCTGCTTTCCCTGATTCTTTGAAACCAAGCTTCGCTGCCAATTCGAATGACAACTGGTCTGAGTCTACCGCGTGGAAAGATCCATCTTTAAGGACTACTTTCATTGATTCTACTTCGAAACCAGCCAAAGGACCGTTTTTCATTGCTTCTTTGAAACCTTTTTCTACTGAAGGGATAAATTCTTTTGGAATATTACCCCCCTTAATTTCGTTGATGAATTCTAAACCAGTTTTACCTTCATCTGCTGGACCAATTTCGAATACGATATCCGCAAACTTACCTCTACCACCTGATTGTTTTTTGTAAACTTCTCTATGGCTAGCAACTTGTGTAAGAGCTTCTTTGTACTCTACTTGTGGTTGACCTTGGTTAACCTCTACTTTAAATTCTCTCTTCAAACGGTCAACGATGATATCAAGGTGAAGCTCACCCATACCAGAAATGATAGTTTGTCCAGAAGCCTCATCAGTTTTAACTTGGAAAGTTGGATCCTCTTCAGCAAGTTTAGCTAAAGCGTTACCTAACTTATCTTGGTCAGCCTTAGTTTTAGGCTCAACTGCGATACCAATTACTGGATCTGGGAAGATCATAGATTCAAGAACGATTGGTGCTTTTTCATCAGAAAGAGTATCTCCCGTTTTGATATCTTTGAAACCTACTGCTGCACCAATATCACCAGCTTCAATATATTCTACTGGATTTTGCTTGTTGGCGTGCATTTGGTAGATTCTAGAAATTCTTTCTTTGTTTCCAGATCTTGTATTAAGAACGTAAGAACCTGCATCTAGTCTTCCTGAATAAGCTCTAAAGAATGCTAATCTACCTACGAATGGGTCTGTAGCAATCTTAAATGCTAATGCTGCAAAAGGTTCTTTTACATCTGGTTTTCTAACGATTTCAGCACCAGTTCTAGGGTCAGTTCCTTTGATATCATCCTTATCTAGTGGAGAAGGAAGATATTTACAAACTGCATCTAGCATGAACTGAACTCCTTTATTTTTGAATGAAGAACCACAAGTCATAGGAATAATAGATAAATCAATAGTTGCAGCTCTAAGTGCAGCATTGATTTCTTCTTCAGTAATAGAATCCGGATCTTCGAAGAATTTCTCCATCAAAGTCTCATCGTATTCAGAAACAGCCTCTACCAGTTTTTCACGGTATTCCTGTACTTCATCCTTCATATCTTCAGGAATTGGAACAACGTCGAAAGTAGCACCTTGAGTTTCTTCATGCCATACAATAGCTCTGTTCTTAATCAAGTCAACTACACCTTTGAAGTCTTCTTCAGAACCGATAGGTAATACAATTGGAACTGCGTTAGATCCTAACATTTCTTTAACCTGGTTACACACGTTTAAGAAGTCAGCTCCTTGACGGTCCATTTTGTTTACGAATCCCATTCTCGCAACTTTGTAGTTATCAGCCAATCTCCAGTTGGTTTCTGACTGAGGCTCTACTCCGTCTACTGCTGAGAAAAGGAAAACAAGACCGTCTAGTACTCTTAAAGATCTGTTTACCTCTACAGTAAAGTCAACGTGTCCTGGGGTATCGATGATGTTGAAGTGGTACTCCTTGGTTTCAGGCGTGTTTTTGCCCTGTTCAGTCGGGAAGTTCCACGTACAGGTAGTCGCCGCAGAAGTAATGGTAATCCCTCTTTCTGCCTCCTGCTCCATCCAGTCCATGGTAGAAGCCCCTTCGTGTACCTCACCAATCTTGTGGGTTTTACCAGTGTAGAATAAAATTCTTTCTGTAGTGGTGGTTTTACCTGCATCAATGTGTGCAGCGATACCAATATTTCTTGTAAATTTAAGATCTCTTGCCATTGCTGATTAGAATTTAAAGTGTGAGAAAGCCTTGTTGGCTTCTGCCATTTTGTGAGTATCAGTTTTCTTTTTGAAAGCTGCACCTTCTTCTTTAGAAGCGGCGATAATTTCTGCGGCTAATTTAAGTGCCATAGACTTATCGTTTCTAGCAGCAGCATACTTGATTAACCATTTCATCGCCATAGAAATTTTTCTATCAGCTCTGATTGGCATAGGAATTTGGAAGTTTGCACCACCAATTCTTCTTGATCTTACTTCTACGTGAGGCATTACGTTAGTTAATGCATCTTTCCAGATTTCAAGAGAAGATTTTTCGTTATCTCCTTTTTTAGCTTCTACGATATCTAATGCATCATAGAAAATTCTGAAAGCGATAGATTTTTTACCATCTACCATTAGATTATTTACAAATCTTGTTACCAATTGATCATTAAACTTTGGATCTGGCAACAACGGTCTCTTTTTTGCTTTTGTTTTTCTCATTGTTCTTGTCCCTTATTTAATGATTACTTTTTCTTACCTTTTGCAGGAGCAGCAGCCTGTCCTGGTTTTGGTCTCTTGGCGCCGTATTTAGAACGTCTTTGCGTTCTTCCGTTTACTCCTGCAGTGTCTAAAGCACCACGAACAATGTGATATCTAACTCCCGGTAAATCTTTTACTCTTCCGCCACGTACTAATACTATCGAGTGCTCTTGGAGGTTGTGTCCTTCTCCCGGGATATAGGCGTTAACTTCTTTTCCGTTTGAAAGCCTTACTCTCGCAACTTTTCTAAGTGCTGAGTTAGGTTTCTTAGGAGTAGTTGTATATACTCTCGTACATACGCCTCTTCTTTGTGGACATGAATCCAAAGCAGCCGATTTGCTCTTCTTAGCAAGTGTGGCTCTTCCTTTTCTAACTAATTGTTGAATAGTAGGCATTTGATTGCTTTATATTATTTTTTATTTTAGGGTGCAAAATTATGAATTATTTTTTGAACTGACAAAATAACTGTCACATAAATAATATGTTAATTTTCATCTTTTTACATTCTAAATTTTACATTACCTTCATTACATTAAAAAATTTATAAATTCTAAACATAGTTTTTATCAATTGAATATACTTAGTCACTCCTTAACAAGCCGCCATTTTCAGTTTTTCGTTAAGAATATTCCGATTAAAGAGCAGGCGGATAAGGTTTAAAAAATAGAAATAGATTTTCTCTTTGAGAATCTCCATCATTTTCTTCATATTCCAAGCGGTTGCTGATAATAATGCATTGATTTGTGGT
>JBKBLE010000002.1:0-144972 GCA_046296655.1 Cloacibacterium sp.
CAAAGAAAAACAAGAAAAATTACAATTAATTTACTGATTGTCTGCCTGTTGATGCTATTTTAAGGAGCGACTAATTAGTCCCATTTATGTACTCTTTGTTACGTATAAAAACTTTGCCAAAGTTAAAATTATTCTCAAATTAACTTTGGCAAAATCCTAAAAAAAATCAAAATTTACTCTCTAAATCTTAGAGGAAATAAATTTTGATTCTCAAATATTTAATGAATTATATTTTAAATCGCAACTGGTGCTTTAATTCCAGGATGTGGATTATAATTTTCTAACGTAAAATCTTCAAAATCGAAATCAAATAAATCTTTAATTTCTGGATTGAGTTTCATAGTTGGTAATGCTCTCGGTTCACGAGAAAGTTGCAATTTTACCTGCTCAAAATGGTTGTTGTAAATATGAACATCTCCAAAAGTATGCACATAATCTCCCACTTCTAAACCACAAACTTGTGCCACCATCATACACAACAATGCATAACTCGCAATGTTAAAAGGAACGCCCAAAAATACATCAGCACTTCTTTGATAGAGTTGTAAAGACAATTTTCCATCTGCTACATAAAACTGAAACAATGCGTGACAAGGCGCTAAAGCCATATTCGGAATTTCTGCTGCATTCCAAGCAGAAACGATAAGTCTTCTAGAATCTGGATTTTTCTTGATTTGCTCTACTACTTCTACGATTTGGTCTACTACTTTTCCATCTTTTCCTTCCCAAGTTCTCCATTGTGCTCCATAAATTGGACCAAGATTTCCGTTTTCGTCTGCCCATTCATTCCAAATGGTAACACCATTATCTGTGAGATATTTGATGTTTGTGTCGCCTTTTAGAAACCACAACAATTCATAAATAATTGACTTCAAATGTACTTTTTTGGTAGTAACCAAAGGAAAACCTTTAGACAAATCATATCGCAATTGGTAACCAAAAACGCTTCTGGTTCCCGTTCCTGTTCTATCGGTTTTATCAATTCCGTGGTCTAAAATATGTTGGAGTAAATCTAGGTAGTTTTGCATTTTTTTGCTGGATGTTAGATGTTAGATGTTGGAAATTTCTACAAATTAATGAAATTTTTACCAAATATTTTTAATGAATTGAGTTAATTTATTCACAATGAATGCATCGCCTTCTTTTTTACCATTCATCGCTTTTGCTAAAGGAGATTCTGCCGAAATAATGATTATTTTTTCTTGGTTAAAACTCAATTCGCCTAAAGAAACTGCAATGAAAAATTTGCCTTTATCTGTTTCCACTAAACTTCCTAGACTGACGGTTTTATGAGAAATAGTCTGAATGTTTTTAAGAATCTGTTGAGATTTCAGTTGTTCATTCAGTTGAAGCTGAAGGTTATTAATTTCTTGCTGAAGCATTTCTCGGGAAGTTTCATACTTGTCTCCCATAGAACTTTTGGTATCATTATTAGAAGCTCTGGTTTCAGCAATGAGTTGTTCTAATTTCTGAATTTTTTCAGAAATTTTTTGTTTTACCAATTCTAAAAGTTCAGCTTTGTTCATAACATAATTTTTGACTAAAGTCTAAATGAATTATTTATTAAAAAGTCGGGCTAAAGCCCGACTCTATTGATTTTATTATCACATCAAACATCCATCTTCTGTCATCTGACAAATTTTTATTTCTCAAAAACAATATATTCCCACTTGTACATTTCTATGGTAGGTTTCGCATCAAAATCTGTGGTCAAACCAGAGAAAATACTTTTGAATTTTCCTTTTACCGTTTCGTCTAAAATTTGCACTTTCAAATGTTGAGCATCTGACAAATTAAGGATTACCAAAACTTCATCATTCCCATTTTTTCTAAGATAAGCAAGAACTTGATCTGGAGCGCTGGTTTTCAAAATTTGGGTAGTTGCTTGGTCATCGCCACCTCTCAATGCAGGATTTTTAGATTTAAGTTCAAATAATTTTTTGTAGAAATTTTCTAATTTATATTCGCCATTCCAAGGAATTGGGTCTTTCTCGAAAAATTTTAATCTCTTATTTAACAATGGCAGTTCTTGACCGTTGTACATCAAAGGAACACCGTTCCAAGTTGCAGAAAATACGGCTAATGCTTTGGCCATTTCACCATACTTTTCATATTCTGTTCCGTTCCAAGTATTTTCGTCATGATTGGTGGTAAACCAAGCTCTCATGCTTTTGTTTCCGATGGCAGAATATTGTGACAATAGATTCGTTAAATCCGTAATTGGTAATTTTTTCTGATAAAATTCTTTGGTGAGGTGCATCCATTTCCAGCTGTAACTCGCATCAAAAACTGTAGCATAATCTGGATTGTCTAATTCATCATATTCTCCTAACCAAAAAAGTGGTTTTATGGTTTCAACTTCTCGTTTTGCTTGTTGCCAGAAATCTAGTTCTACCCAAGCAGCTAAATCACATCTGAATCCGTCAATATCCGTTTCTCTTACCCAATATTTCATGGCTTCAATCATGGCTTCACGCATTTTTGGATTCTTGTAATCAAGTTCTATAATGTCATCCATTCCAGAAGCGATTTGGAAATCATTGGTTTTAGGATCCATCAAATAAAAATCTGGATGAGTTTTTGTCCAAACATGATCCCAACCAGTATGATTTGCCACCCAATCGATAATGACTTTAAAACCCATTTTATGAGCTTCATTTACTACACTTTTGAAATCTTCTAAAGTCCCAAATTCTGGATTGATAGAGGTGTAATCCTGTGCAGCATATTGACTACCAAGTGTTCCTTTTTTATTTTTTTGAGCAATAGGTGTAATTGGCATAAACCAAAGTGTTTCTACGCCCATTCTTTTAAGTCTTGGTAATTCTTTTTCTACAGCTTTGAAGGTTCCTTCTTTAGAAAATTGTCTTACGTTTACTTCATAAATGTTGGTGGTGTGTTTCCAGTCAGTTGTCATTGTTTTCTGATTTTGTAAAGCGCTGCAAGAGATTAGTGACAAGCCTAACATTGCAGATAAAAACAGCTTTTTCATAGTTGAAAATTTTAGCGAAACAAATGTAGTGATTGTAAGCTAAAACCAATAAAAAATCCAGAAAAGTTTTCCGGATTTTTATCATAAATTTCAATATTATTTAATCATCTTCCCCTCCATCATCGATGAAATCATCGCCAAAACCATCATCTTCGTCTTCGTCTTCTGTAGCAAATTCGTCATCAAAATCATCTTTGAAGTCTGCGTCTAAATCTCCAAAATCATCATCCATGAAATCAGCTGCAACTGATGCTTTGCCAGAAGCGCCACCAAATTTTCCTGGAGCCTTTAGTGGAACGTTACCAAATCTAAAAACGGTAATAGGATAATTTACGGCTGGTTTCTCGTCTATAATCTCTACCAATTCACAGAAAAATTCCCATAAATCGATTAGACCATACTGAAACTGCACTTTATCACCTACTTCTTCGAAGGCTTCCATCAGGTAAACATCTGACATAATTTCTCCGTCACCATCATCGCTCATGTCTTCTAGTGGAACGGTTTTTACTTCCATTCCTTCTTCGTCTAGAATTGTGAACATAGACAATTCGTCACCTTGCAAACTGAAAGCACTTTTAATCCCGTTATGTAAATTCCAAAGGGTTTGCTTTTCTTTAATTTCAATATCTCTAAAAATATTGTCTTTTGAATCTAGAATTACTCTAATTTTATAAACCATATTTTACTTTTTACTAATATTTAAAAGCTAATTGTATTAAAGTATTTTTATTGATTTTGATGTTTAAAATTTCGGCTACAAAGATAAAACAAAAGAAACTTGACTTTCTAAAAAAATAAATTTTTATTCAAAAAAGTTTTTATTAAATTCCCAGCGTTTTCTGGTGCCAATATACAGAAATAATTAATACTACAAAGCTTTTTCTAGATAAAAAGTGAAGAGCGTTCCTTCTAGATATTTGCTTTCTACAGTAATACTTTGATGGTGAGCTTCTAGAATATGTTTTACAATGGCAAGACCTAGTCCAGAACCGCCGTCTTTACGGTTTCTGCTAGTTTCTACCCTATAAAATCTTTCGAAAATTCTAGGCAAGACTTCTGGCTTGATTCCCATTCCGTTATCTTGCACGATAATTTTCACTTTTTTTTGCTCAGTTTTGGTGATTACTTTAATCAAAGCTTCTTCCCTATTAGAATAATGAATGGCGTTTGAAATAAGATTGGTAAGTACTTGAGAAATTTTTTGCTTGTCTGCTCTTACCATAATAGCAGTTTGCGAGGTTTGCAAAACTAATTTTGCAGATTTTTTATGCGCTTCGATTTCTAATAAATCAAAGATTTCTTTTGTTAAAGCATTGATATCAAAAACAGAATAGTTGATGGAAATTTCTGCGGCTTCGTATTTAGAAATCTGGTCTAAATCGGTAACGATGTTCAGTAATCGTTCTACAGAATTCCCGATGCGTTCTAAATACTTATCTCTGATGTTGAGATTTTCTACGGCGCCATCTTTCAGCGTTTCTACATAACCTTGAATGGAAAAAAGTGGTGTTTTAAGCTCATGAGAAACATTCCCGATGTATTCTTTTCGGTAATCTTCCATTTCTTTCATCATGTCGATTTCTGAAACGTTTTTTTGGATTCTCTCACCTAATTGTTGGAAATTTACATTTTCCTCCTCTTGAAGAATATTTTCGGGGAGAATATCAGAAATTCGCTTGATTTGTTTCTTTCCATAAGAATTAAAGAGTAATTCTAAGACGAAATAATTAAGCAATGCAATAAAAACGAGACTGATGCTTAAATAAAAATAAAAAGACAGTGTATCTGCAATCACTTTTTCTTGCACGTAATTGAAAGCCAAGGCTACAATTGCCATAGCGCAAGTAAGAATACATGCTGCAAAAAGTGAAAGTCTATTGATTTTCATATTACATTTTCTGAGAAAAAGGTAGAATTACACTACTAATTTGTAGCCAATTCCTTTGAGAGTCTGTATAGAATTATCTCCTAATTTTTCTCTCAATCTTCTGATGTGTACATCTATGGTTCTTTCTCCTACAATCACATCATTTCCCCAAACTTTGTCTAAAATTTCTTCTCTTTTAAAAACTTTTTGGGTATTAGAAGCTAGAAGATACAGCAAATCAAATTCTTTTTTCGGGAGTAGGAAATGTTCGCCGTTTTTGGTGACTTTAAAATTATCTTTATCAATCACCAAGTCGCCTAGTTCTATTAATTTAGACTGTTCTGCAACTTGAGTAGTGAGTTGTAAAAGTGCATTAACTTTAGAAATCAGCACTTTTGGCTTGATAATTTTTACAATATAATCATTAGCTCCTGCATCAAAACCTGCTAACTGAGAAAATTCTTCACTTCTGGCAGATAGAAATACAATCAAAGTTTTTTGTAATTCTTTAATTTGTCTCATTTCTTGGCAAGTTTCTATCCCGTCTTTCTCTGGCATCATTACATCTAGTAAGATTAAATCTGGGATAATTTCTTTGGCTTTTACGATGCCTTCATTGCCATTATTAGCTGTAAAAACCTGATATCCTTCTTTTTCGAGGTTGTATGACAAGATTTCTAAAATATCTTGTTCATCATCTATTAAAAGAATCTTTTTTCCTTTCATCTATACATTTTAAACTCTCAAAATTAATGAAAATTTACATTGGAAACACGAATATTTAAAACTTCACAATAATTTAACATAAAATAATTTTTGGTAAAGATTTATTAAAACAAAATTAACTTTTGCTAAACCAGACTTGCACGTGTTTCTTTATTTCTTTGCGCCAAATAAGAAGTAAAAAAATGAATTATAGAAAAATAAGTTTAGCAGCCCTATTTTTAATGGCATCGCAACAAATGATTTTTTCTCAAGTTACTAAAACGGATTCTACCAAAACGAAAGACGAAAAAGTAATAGAAGGAGTTCAATTGAGAGGCAATACCAATAAAAAATCTGAAAGCGCTATCTTAGGCGAACAAAGAAAAGCTATAGTACAGAAGCAATCTATTGGTGCAGAAGAAATTTCTAGAAAAGGGATTTCTAACCTAGAACAAGGACTTACCAAAATTACAGGGATAAACACAGTAGAATCTAGAGGTTTATTCGTGAGAGGATTAGAAGAGAGATATAACTCATTATTAGTTAACGGATTAGCAACTCCATCTAATAACCCATTCCAGAAAATCATTGAATTAAAACAATTCCCAACTGACATTGTAGGGAAATTTGACGTTTATAAAACCTATAACGCCAATCTTTATGGAGATTTCGCTGGAGCTACTTTTGATATAGAAACTTTAGTTCCAGAGAATTCTTTTACTAAAATGGATTTTTCGGTAGGTGTAAATTCTATAAGCACTTTTAGAAATAATTTTAAAATTAATCAGAATGCTTATAACATGTCTGGTTTCATTGGCTTAAATGCTGAAGACAGACAACTTCCTGCAGAAGTAAATGGTTACAGACCAAGTGGAACTTACATTCCTAACACTTCATTTAAAGATACTTGGAATGTAGACAATGTAAAATCGCTTCCTAATACATCCATAGGATTTACTACTTCACAAAGATTAAAATTTAAAAATGGTGGAAATTTAGGATTCCTTTTTAACCTTACTCAAGGTACTGAATACAACTACAAAGAAGGAAACGATAACACTTTTGACACCAACGGAGTTTATAAAAACAAACTTTACAAAAAAGAATACAATTACAACATTCAATCTACTGCTTTAATTGGTTTAAGTTATAAAAAAGCTGGAACTAAAATAGATTTAAATGGTACTTTCTTACAAAACTCTTTTAACCAAATTCAAGATTATGATGGTTACAGAGATAATAAGGACCAAGATATTATGTTCTTCCGTACCAATCAACAAGACCTTTCTAGGTTAACAGATGTACAGTTATTGGTTTCACAAAAATTAGGAGACAGACATCAGTTTAAAGCTGGTGGAAGCTGGGTAAACAACTGGTTCCAACAACCAGACAGAAAAACTTTTTATGGTTTCAGAAAGGGAGACAATCAATTATTGATGAGTTACGGTGGTAACAACCTCATCAGACAATATCTAGATTTAAGTGGTGTAAATTATTTTTCAGCATTGGCAGAATACCAAGTAAATCTTGGCAAAAAACAAGAAGACAATTACTATCCTGTTACAGTTTATGCTGGTTATAACGGATTTGCAGACAGCAGAACCATGTCTTACCGTTTTATTTATTCTACAACAACTGGAGTTCAAGAAATTATCAACATAGATGCTCCAGACAGCAGCTTTGCAACAGCAAATGCTAATGGGAATTTCCAGTGGCAAGAAAGTGCTCAACCTAACTATAAAGCTTTCCTTTATCAGTTTGTAAATGCTGGATACGCGAATTTAAATTTCAAACCTAATAAATCTTGGGATATTCTTGCAGGAATCAGAGCAGAAAATAACATTACCATTACCAGATATAAACTGATTACAGATAACATCAATGGTAGCTTCAGAAACATTACCAAGAATCAAAATTATTTCTTGCCTTCACTTTCTGTTAAAAAAGCGCTTAATAACAAATCTAATTTAAGACTTGCGGTAAGTAAAACGATTACAAGACCTATTCTTATCGAAACGATGCCAATAGAATATATTAACCCAGATAACAATGCCATTTTGGGGAACTATAATATTCCGAATACAAGTTTTGGCAAAGATTTCAAAGGTCTAGACAATAGTCAGAACTACAACTTTGACTTGAAATATGAGATTTTCCCTAAATCAAGTGAAATTTTCGCAGTTAACATTTTCGGAAAAGTTGTAGATAGAGCTATCGAAAGAAGTTTAATATCGTCTTCTAACTCTAATGGTACCACTACTACTTTCTTTAATGCTAAACAAGCAAAACTTGCAGGAGTAGAATTAGAAGGTTCATTCAATTTAGGAAGAATTTCAGAAAACCTGAACAGATTAAACATGGGAGCAAACTTCACATATATCTATTCTGATGTAGAAAAATCTGACGCTCAAAAATCTGAAACCAATTTTAGCAAAAAAAGAGGATTACAAGGTGCAGCTCCATGGATGCTAAATGTTGATTTAAAATATGATTTCAAAAATGCCAAAAATCTAAAGAGAACCGCTTCATTGGTTTACAATACTTCTGCTGAAAAAATCTATGCAGTAGGTTTCGGAGGATTAGATCATGTTTACGAGCAACCTTTTCATCAGTTAGATTTCATTTTCCAATCTGAACTTTCTAAAAAAGTAGATGTGAAATTAGGCGTTTACAACATCCTTAACCAAACTTACAAACTAAAAATGGGCGACGAAAGCACCGTTAATATCTCAACTCCTAATTTATTGTTGGAGGACTATAAAAAAGGAATTTCTTACAACTTAAGTTTCGGAATTAAATTTTAATAAATAAGTAAAAATAAAAATTATCAATTTATATGAAAAAGAACATTTTCAAATTATTAGCATTAGCTACAGTTTTCACAATTTCATTACAATCTTGTACTGTAGAAATTAGAGAAGATTCAGACAAACCTACTACAGATGGTTCAGGAACTACTACTGGTTCTGTAATGTCTGGTTCTGGAACACTTTCAGGAACAATTACTAAAGACTTAACCATCAAAAAAGGAACTTACTATATTGACGGACTAGTAAGAATAACAGATGGAGTAAAACTTACTATAGAACCAGGAGCTACTTTTTATGCTAAAACTACTACAACCAGTGGTTTAATTATCCTAAAAGGTGCAAAAGCCTATATGGAAGGTACAGCTAATGAACCAATTGTATTCACTACAGAATCTAAAAAACCTGGAGATTGGTGCGGTATCACAATCTACGGTGATGCTCCTATCAAAGCTAACGGAGGTGGCTCTACTGCAACTTCTGAAGATGGATTAAATCAAATTTATGGAGGTACTGATGTAGGTTCTAACTCAGGTGTTTACAGATATATCAG
Organism: Cloacibacterium sp.; assembly: GCA_046296655.1. Lineage (GTDB taxonomy): Bacteria > Bacteroidota > Bacteroidia > Flavobacteriales > Weeksellaceae > Cloacibacterium. The sequence continues at coordinate 8,928 of JBKBLE010000002.1, forward strand.
AGTAGAATACGGTGGTAAAAAAATTGGAGACGGAACTTCAGAATTTAATAATATCACTTTCTATGCTGTAGGTTCTGGAACTATTGTAGAAAACATTGTTTCTTACAAAGGTACAGATGATGGCGTAGAATTTTTCGGAGGAACTGTTTCTGCTAAAAACTTCATTTCTTACGGAAATTTTGATGATTCTTTTGACTGGCAAGATGGTTGGTACGGACAAGACAACAGCAACTGGTTCGCTTACCAAACAGGAACAGGAAACTTCGGTATGGAAATAGAATCTTCTAACAATGCTGATGCTAACTTCCCTAAAGTAAACGGATTGACATTAATTAGAGCTGCTGGTACAAATCCTGAAACTGCTAACTCTTCTGAAATTTCCGCAATCCAATTTAAAAAACATGGAAATGGTAAATTTTCAAATGTTTACATAGAGGGTTATAAAAACACAGGTGATAAAAAAGCTTTTCCAGTTCTTATCCAAGATTCACCAACGGATGAAAAACAAGTAATCGCTGGAAAAATTGCGGTAACTCCTATTAATGTTGTTAATTCTGACAATGCAGGAGTTTGGGGTTATTCTGGATTCACTTCTACTGCTCCAAAAACAATTACCAATTCTGCAGTAGCTAAAGTTTCTATCACTGGTGGAAATTGGTCAACTGTAGAAGGTGTAGATTTAACATCTCTTTTAAAATAATTTAGCAGTCAATCTCATATCAAATTAATTAAAAAATAACCGCGCCCCGAAGAATTTCGGGGCGCGGTTTGTTATATTTAAAATATATATAATTAAAATTTATTCCTCATCTTCATATTGCTCTAGATAATAGGCAAAAGTAAAATCCTCTACTTCATCTTCTGCATCTTCTAAAGTAGTGAGTAAATCTTCGAAAATTTCTAATTGCTCTACACTCATATTGACAAATTCTAGATGTAGCGGCATTTCTAATTCACCTGTAATCACATCAAAAAGCGCATCAAGATTATCCCCGAAATGCTCTGGTAAAGTCAATTTTTCTTTCAGTTGAGCATAAAAATCCTCGTAATCACCAATTTCTAAAAAATCTATATATACTTCCATAATTTTATTTCAAGTTTCAAAGTTAATAAACATCTCACTTTCAACATCCAACTTCCAGCAAATTTATTTTTCCTCGAAACTTCTGTAATGATCAAACGTTACGAAAACCAAACCATCATTAGAAAAAACAACTCTATCTGCATTTCTATTGCCACAATTGTAATTAAGGTCTGCTTCGAAATATTTTCTTCCAGATTTTGTTGGGAGCGATTTTTGTCGGTTTGTCCAGATATCACCACCTATTGCTTTTCCAGGAGCAACTTCGCAAAGATTTCCTTTGCTTGGAACCCAACCCAAAGATTTTGCTTCAGATTTTGTGATGTAATAATCGGGTAATTCTCCGTGTTCTTTTAGATATTTCACCACCAATTCATCATTGGTAAGTTCATCAATATTATTATTGGAAATATTATTATCATCAGAAAAATCAGATTTATCTTGTTCAAAACCATCTTGATTTTTCTTTGAATTATTTTCGTAAGAATAAGAACTTTCAGATTTCTGATTGTCAGATTTTTGATAAGAAATTTCTGAATTTTCTGTATTGTTTTTCTTCTCAATTTTGTAGTTATTGAAAAAATACATCAATAATAATCCTGCTACGAAAGCCAGAAAAATATAAAGTAACGATTTTTTGTTTTGCATAATTATGTTTTCTCAGTTTTTGCAGCCCGACTTGAGCGGAGCTCTTTTTTATTTTTTGCAAAAAAATAAAAAAAGCGGGAGCGGAAGGCGGAAATAGCTGCCAAATAAACAAATTTTTATTAACTTCTCCATTCTTCCGGAATATCACACACCGGAATCGGATTCATTTTATGTTGTGCTGCTTTGTGCATTCTGCTGAAAATTTTATAAACTTCCAAGTCTCTTCCAGAATAATCGCTTTCGGTTTTGGTTCCCCATTCTTTTTGGATTTTTTCTAATTCAGGATAAGTAGCTCCAATTTGTTGCTCATCGGTTCTATCTACATCCCAAAGTCCATCTGTAGGAATCGCATTCTTGATGGATTCTGGCAAATCTAAAGCTCTTGCCAAAGCATATACTTCGGTTTTATACAAATCAGCAATCGGCGAAACATCTACTCCACCATCTCCGTATTTCGTATAAAAACCAATCCCGAAATCTTCTACTTTATTGCCTGTTCCGCAAACGAGAAGTCCGTTGATTTGTCCGTAATAATACAAAGTGAGCATTCTCAACCTGCTTCTGGTATTGGCAAAAGCCAATTTTTCCGCAGGAAATTCGTCATCTTTTACATCAAAAGTTTTGTATAACGCCTCGAAAGGTTCATTAAGATCTACCGTGAAACCTTCTACATTTGGGAATTTATTTTTTAGAAAATCTATATGTTCTAGAGCACGAGAAACTTGATCTTTTTGTTGACGAATTGGCATTTCTAGAGCCAAAACTTTCAATCCAGTCATGGCACAAAGTGTAGAAACCACACCAGAATCTACTCCACCAGAAACTCCGATTACATAACCTTTTACACCTGCTTTTTCAGCGTAATCTTTTAGCCAAGAAACTATTCTTTCAATTATTTTTTCTGATTGCATTTTATTGTATTTTTGCGAAACTAATTTTTTGTAAAAATAATTAAATTTTTGCCGAACTCACAGATTAGTTTGGTCAAATGTTTTAGCCCATGAAAAAATATATTGTATACACTCTTCTTTGCAGCTTTTCCCTACTTCTTTTTTCTTGTCATAAAGAGGCAGAAAACCGTTGGAATGTAGAAATCAAAACTACTGAACCTGTAAAAATTACTGATATTTCTGCAGCTTTTTATAATGATAAAATTCCGTTTCAGAATTTCAAAAAAGATTTTGGTTTTTTCTTAGCGCCACAAGTTCCAGATGCTACCTACGAGAAAAAACGTTCAGATGCCATCGAAAAAAGAGTCTATAAAGATGCTCTAAATAAAAATAATCTGGCGAATTTAGAAAAACAATTGGCTACACTTTTTGCACACATAAAATACTATTTCCCTGAATTTCAAAACCCACAAGTTTACGTGTTCTCTTCGGCTACAGAATTGTATGAAGAACCTATTTTATATGTTCCAAATGAAGGTTTGCTTTTCATAGATTTATCTGCATTTTTAGGCGAAAAATCAGAGTTTTATGAAGGAATAGATGTTTACATGAGAAAAGAAATGACGCCTCAAAATGTTTTGCCAAAAGTAGCAGAAACCATCGCTGCAGATTATGTTCCTGCAACTCCAGACCACAATAAATTTTTAGACAAAATCATCAATTTTGGAAAGTTAATGATTCTCCAAGATGCTTTTCTTCCTAAAACATTAGATCAATATAAAATCCACTATTCTAAAGACCAACAATCTTGGGCGATTTCTAATGAAGAAAATATTTGGAATTATTTTGTAGAAAACGACCTGCTTTTTAGCGATGACAATAGATTAGACGAAAGATTTTTGGCAAAAGCACCTTTTTCTAAATTCTACACCGAAATAGACCCAAAATCTTCCCCAAGAGTGGGCGCTTTTATCGGTTGGCAAATTTGCAGACAATATTTAGAAAACAATCCAGAGGTAACTTTGCAAAAATTCCTACATCTACCTGCAACAGAGATATTCAATAAAAGTAATTATAAACCTAAAAACTGATGTGTTAATTAGATAATGTGATGATTTGCCAATTTAGTAATTCTTCATCACATCATCATATCATCACATCATCACATCAACATGAGACAAACACAGATAACAATCAACGTAGAATTAGACGAAAACCACGTTCCAGAAAAAATGACTTGGAACGCACAAGATGGTGGTGTAGAAAATCAAGAAACCAAGGCCACCATGATTTCAGTTTGGGACGATAAAGCGATGGAAGCATTACGCATCGATTTATGGACTAAAGATATGCCTGTAGATCATATGAAAATGTTCCTTCATCAGATTTTTGTTTCTCTTGGTCATACTTATCAAAGAGCAACTGGCGAAGACGATGTAGCCGAAAAAATTCAAGAATTTGCGGAAGATTTCGCTTTTATGAGTAAAATTAAATAAAATTGCAGTCGGCTTTCGGCAGTCGGCAATCAGCATTTTTTAAAAAAATACAGCATTTTGTTCGCCGAAAGCAAATTGCTGAAAGCAGAAAGCAAAAAGATATGAAATTCAATACCAAAGTAATACACGGCAATCAAAGCCACGAAAAAGTAACAGGTTCTGTAAATGTTCCTGTATTTCTTACTTCTACCTTTGCACAAAAATCTCCAGGAGAACATTCAGGTTACGAATATTCTAGAGCGGCAAATCCTACAAGACAAGCGTTAGAAGACGCACTCGCTTCCATAGAAAACGGAGCTAGAGGTCTAGCTTTCGGTTCTGGTTTAGCAGCAATAGATTGCGTTTTGAAATTATTAAATCCAGGAGACGAAATCATCGCAGTTGACGATTTATACGGAGGAAGTTACCGTATGTTTACAAGACTTTTCGAGAAATATAAACTGAAATTTCACTTTGTAAATCTTGAAAATCCTGAAAACATACTTTCGCTCATCAACGAAAAAACCAAATTGGTTTGGCTGGAAACTCCAACCAATCCTTTAATGAAATTAGTTGACATTCAGAAAGTTGCAGAACTCATCAAAGGAAAAGACATTCTTTTAGCGGTTGATAATACTTTTGCAACCCCTTATATTCAGACACCATTAGATTTAGGTGCAGATATTGTGATGCATTCTGCTACCAAATATTTGGGTGGACATTCTGATGTTATTGCAGGTGCTTTAATTGCAAAAACTCCAGAAATGGGAGAAAAATTACACTTCATCCAGTTTGCAAGTGGCGGAATTTTAGGACCTCACGACTCTTATTTGGTTTTGAGAGGAATCAAAACTTTGGCTTTAAGAGTTCAAAGACATTCTGAAAACGGACAAAAAATCGCAGAATTTTTGCAAAATCATCCAAAAGTTGAAAAAGTCTTTTATCCTAATTTAGCGAGCAATCCTCAGTTAGAATTGGCAAAAAAACAAATGAAAACTTTCGGCGGAATGATTTCTTTTACTTTCAAATCAGGTAAAAAAGAAGATTCTATCCAATTTTTAGAAAAATTGAAAGTCTTCACGTTAGCCGAAAGTTTGGGAGGTGTAGAATCTTTGGCAAATCATCCTGCACTCATGACTCACGCTTCTATTCCTGCAGAAAAACGTGCAGAATTAGGCATTACCGATGATTTGGTGCGTTTAAGTTGCGGAATTGAAGATGTAGAAGATTTAATTGCAGATATAGAACAAGCTTTGAATTAAAAGTCTATGTTGACGAGAAAAGCCACTTTAGAAGATTTACCACAACTGTCGAATTTATTTGACCAATACAGAAGTTTTTATCACAAGGAAAGTGATATTGATGGTGCTGAAAATTTTCTAAAAGAAAGATTAGAAAACCAAGATTCTGAAATTTTCGTAGCAGAAGAAAACGGAATTTTGACTGGTTTTACTCAATTATACCCATTGTTTTCTTCTACAAGAATGAAAAGATATTGGCTTTTGAATGATTTATTCGTCAATGAAAATCACAGAGGAAAAGGACATTCTAAAGCTTTGATTGAAAGCGCAAAAGAACTTTGTATAGAAACAAAAGCTTGCGGAATTCTTTTAGAAACCGATAAAACCAACGAAATTGGCAACCAACTTTATCCAAGCTGTGGTTTTGAACATTATACTCACGCCAATTTTTATGAATGGACTAATCCTATTTAATGTTTGATTTTGGATTTACGATTTCTAACAGAATAATGATAAATTTTAATTCCAAAATTGTAATTTTCAAATCGTAAATCGTAAATAATTATGACTGAATTTCAAAAATATATTCAAAGATATTTAGACCTAATTCCAACAGAAAATTGGTTGGAAGAAATGATCAATTCTGGAGCAGAAACGATTCAGATTTTTTCTGGTTTAGACAACGAAAAATCACTTTTTGCTTATGCAGAAGGAAAATGGACGCTTAAGGAATTGCTTCTTCATTTGATTGATACCGAAAAAATTTTCCAATACAGAGCACTTCGCTTTGCCAGAAAAGACCAAACCGAATTATCTGGTTTTGATGAAGATTTTTTCGTGGCGAATTCTTTTGCTAACGACAGAACTTTGGTAAGTTTGTTAGAAGAGTTCAGAATTGTGAGACAAACGTCTATCATTTTCTTCGAAAATCTACAAAATGCAGCACTTTCCAACACTGGAAAAGCTAACGGAAACGAAATTTCTGTAGAAACCATCGGAAGATTAATTGTGGGACATAATTTCCATCACCTTAAAGTAATTGAAGAAAGATATTTGCCGAGTTTGAAATGAATTTTCTCCCACAGATTACACAGATATTCACAAAAGAATTTAAATCTGTATAATCCGTGAAATCTGTGGGAAATAAAAATTAAAAAAAATGCAAAAAGCACTAGAAATATTAAAAAACGGCGGCGTAATCCTTTATCCTACGGATACGATTTGGGGAATTGGTTGTGACGCAACCAACGTAGAAGCCATCAACAAAATTTTTGAAATCAAAAAGCGTGAGAAAACCAAATCGATGATTATTTTGGTGGAAAACGAACGCAGATTACAAGATTTGGTAGACGTTCCAGAAATGGCTTGGCAAATTATTGATTTGTCTGAAAAACCAGTCACTATTGTTTATGAAAATCCTAAAAATCTACCCAAAGAAATTTTAGCTGAAGATGGAAGCATCGGCATTAGACTGGTAAAAGATGATTTTTGCAAAAAATTGATTTCTAAACTCAATAAACCTTTGGTTTCTACATCGGCAAATTTTAGTGGAGACAAATCACCATTGAAATTCTCTGACATCTCGCAAGAACTCATTGATGCAGTAGATTACGCAGTAGAAGAAAACCGCGAAAGCGTTTCTAAATATTCTGGTTCATCAGTGATAAAAGTCTGGAGTGACGGAAGAGTGAAAGTACTTCGCGAATAGTCTTACCACAGCGAAACTTAGGTTAAAACAGAGAACTCAGAGCAACTACTTTGTGTTCTCTGTGTTTTTCTTGGTGTCTCTGTATTTTAATCTTATCTTTGCAAAAAATTAATTTCTCGCAGATTTAGCAGAAACCGCAGAGTAAAACTGCAAAATCGGCTCAATCTGCGAGAGTTTTTATACAAAAATGAAAATCAATTTAACCCAAAATAAAAATTTCAAACTTTTTAAAATCATTTCTAAAGTCGCCCAAGAAAATAACCAAACGGTTTATATTGTTGGCGGTTACGTTCGTGATTTGTTGATGCAAAGAAAAGCACCAACAGACATCGATTTTGTAACCGAACAAAGCGGAATAGAACTTGCAAAAGCGGTAGGAAAAGAACTCGGAGATTTGAAGGTTTCTGTGTTCAAAACTTATGGAACTGCAATGATTAAATACCAAGACTTGGATTTAGAATTTGTGGGCGCCAGAAAAGAAAGCTATTCCGAAAATTCTAGAAAACCGGCGGTAGAAACCGGAACTTTGGAAGACGACCAAAAACGCAGAGATTTCACCGTAAATGCATTGGCAATTTCTCTAAATTCTGAAAATTTTGGAGAACTGATTGACCCTTTTAACGGAAGAGAAGATATGCAGAACAAAATTCTGCGAACGCCTCTAGAACCAGCTCAAACGTATTCTGATGATCCTTTGAGAATGATGAGAGCGATTAGATTTGCATCGGTTTTACATTTTGAAATTGAGAAAAATTCTCTTGAAGCCATCAAACAAGAAGCGGAACGCATCAAAATTGTTTCGATGGAAAGGATTATGGTAGAATTCAACAAAATTATGTTGAGCGAAAAACCTTCGGTTGGTTTAAAATTGATGGAAGAAACCACACTTCTAGAAAAAATTATTCCTGAATTGACGGCTTTAAGAGGCATTGAAGAAGTAGAAGGACAAACGCACAAAGATAATTTTTGGCATACACTAGAAGTAGTGGACAATATTTCTAAAAACACCGATAATCTTTGGTTAAGATGGGCTGCTTTATTGCACGATATTGGAAAAGCACCGACTAAAAAATTTGTAGAAAAAATAGGCTGGACTTTCCATGGACACGAATTTTTAGGTTCTAAAATGGTGAAAAACCTTTTCACGAGATTGAAATTACCTTTGGGAACTGATATGAAATATGTTCAAAAAATGGTAAAACTTTCATCCAGACCGATTGCTTTGATTGACGATGGAACTTCTGACTCTGCTTTGAGAAGATTGCTTTTTGACGCTGGTGAAGATTTAGAAGATTTGTTCACGCTCTGTAAAGCAGACATCACCACGAAAAACGCTTCAAAACAAGAAAAATTCAAGAAAAATTTTGAATATGTAGCGAAGAAAATCAAGGAAGTAGAAGAAAAAGACCACATTAGAAATTTTCAACCACCGATTTCTGGTGAAGAAATAATGGAAATGTTCAGCTTAAAACCTGGGCGTGAAATAGGAATTTTGAAAGAAAAAGTAAAAGAAGCGATTCTAGAAGGCGAAATTGCCAATGATAAAGATGAAGCCAGAAATTTCGTGATTAAAGAAGCGAAACTTTTGGGCTTGAAATTATAAATATCTCGCTGATTGCGCTGATTTAGTTGATAATTAAAAAAATCTGCTTGATCTGCTTAATCTGCGAGAAAAAAATATTTTACCATTAAGTTTTCAATTAAGGTATTAAGAATATTAAGAGAAATCCCTCAAAAATTTGAGGGATTTGCTTTTTATAATGTTAAAAATAAAAATTATATACTAAAAGAATAGTTATAGGTCTAATTTTTCTATAATATAATGTTTCTGAATATTCATTAATTTGATTCATTATAAATGATTTATTATTTAATAAATTATAAGCTTCAATACTAAAGGTCTTATCATTTTTTTTATAATTAAGGTAAAAATCATAAACTAAAAAATTGTTTTTTTGTGAGTCATTAATGACATTTTGAAATATTGAAAAGTTTAATTTTTCATTTAAAAAATAATTGAGATTCGTTTTATTATTAATAAAATAATAAGAATTTTTAAATGTGTTATTCTCAAAAAATTGATAATTGAAAATCAAGTCGTTTGAAAATTTCATTTTCTTAAAATAAATAATTCCAAAATATAAATTTGTGATATTTCTGTAAGAATTCGTTTGGTTTTTAAAACTATTGATAAAACTTAATGTTTTTGATAAAGACAAATCTGTTGAAAACTTTAGTGTAGTTTTTATTTTGGGTATGTATTTTTCCAAATCTATCTTAAATTTGTAACTTTCATAAGGTTTTTCAGATATTACATATTGATTTAAAATTTTATTTTCAATAGTAATCAGACTTGGAATAATAGGATTTTTAATTTTAAAATATAAAAATCCAATACTTGACTTTAAAAGTTTAATATCATTATCATAGGTATAATTTAGGGAATAACTATTTTGAGAAGAAAAGTTTTCTAATATATTATATTTTGTGTATTGAAAGCTGTTTTCTATAAAATAGTCATTTAGATATATTTTAAAATCAAATGGATTATTTCTTAATCCAGCATTAAATGTAATTTTAGAATAATTATGAATATTTCGAGAGATTTTTAAATTGTAATCCATTTTAAAAAACCTCCTATTATTAATCTGATAAAAATAAAAATCAGTGTTTATATCTATATTATTTTTTAAAAAAAGTAAATTCTTATTAAATTTCGTGTATAATCTTCCATTATAGAAACTACCTTGATTATAATAAAATAAATCTTTGGTTTGAAAGTAATATGAACTATTTTCAAAGCCAAAGTTTATATTATCTGACTTATTTTTATTTTTTAGATACAAAATATTATCAATAGAAAAACTATTTGAAATAAGTTTAGAATTATATTTAACTTGTTGATTATCAAATTTTAGTAGAGTTTCTTCAGGCTGATTAATAAAAGAGAATTTCGTGTTAGATTTGGCTATTATTTTTGGTGAAATTTCATATGTAACATCAAGATTATTAAGAAATGATGAAAAATTATAATTGCCATTTTCATTTATATTTTTTTCATTTAGGAAGAAATTATTTCTATTATAATTATTTTGATAAAAGCCTTTAAAATTATAATCGAAGAAATATTTTTTTTGAGATTTTGATTTAACATTAAATTCTGAATATATACTATTATTATTCAAAAATTTATTATTACCATCTTCAATATAATATTCAGTTGAATTATTATTGAATATTTTTAAGACTTTAGAACTAAAAAAATTAATATTGTCATTATTATACAAAAAATTAGTTCTTGTAGTTACTTTATCTCCTATTTCAAAGTTAAAATTTGAACTAACAGTAGAATTATTATTAAACTTATATCTTTCAATATCAATAATAGACTGTTCTAATCCGTTTTGATATAAATATGCATTAGAGTAATTAGAATCTCCACTTGGAAAATTTATGAGTTCTCCACTATTTATAGTATTATTTTTACCAATATTATTATGACTGAAAACATTAAAAAATTTAAGATTTTTATATAAACTAATTATATTGAAATTAGATTTATCAGCAATTTTTTCATTATAACCTAAACCTACATTAATATCATAAAAAGATTTATTTACTTTTTTTAATTTGATATTTAATGCAACATTATTACTTCTATAAATTTTTCTTAAAATAGGGTTTTCATTGTAGTTTTCTATAGCTTCTACACCTTCTACAATATCAGCGCTCAAATTTTTTGATGCTAGCTCATAATTTTTGGAAAGTATATTTACTCCATTTAGATTTATAGTTTGTATTTCGTTTCCCTTATACAAAATTTTACCATCATTTTGAACAGTAATATAAGGAAGTTTTGAAAGCAAGTCCTCTAACTTTTTTTCATTACCAGCTTTATATTTGTTTAAATCATAGTTAAGTGTATCTCTACTTTTCTTCTTTAAAATTATTACTTCCTCAATATTTTTTATTTTGTTTTTTTCTTCAACTAAAACAAAATTTATATTTATATCTTCATTAATATCCTTTTCAATATTAAAAATTTTATCTTCATACTTAAAAGTTTTTACAATCAAATAAAAACCTTTACTAATTTTTTGTGTTGATTTAATTGTATATATACCTTCTTCTATTTTTGAAGATTGAATTAATACATTATTAAAATCAAAAAGGAGAACATTACCTATAGATAATGACTCTCCTTTATTATTTTTAACTACTCCTGAAATAATCTGACTATTAAAAGATATAATCCAAAAAAATAAAATAAAAGTAAAATTTTTTCTTAAAATCATTAATAATCTATTACAATTTCTTGAGTGGAAATTCTGGTTTTAATATTCTTTTTATCATTAGCCGAAATATTAGCTGACTTTTCGGATTCATCTCTAATGATATAATATTCTTTAAATTTTTTTTCGTATTCGCCGAAACTTATTTTTTCATATTTATCAAATTTATCAAAATCTATTGTCTCTGGCAATTTAAAATCTGTAAATATTTTTTTAGCAGTGTAGTGATATAAATTATCATCAGTATATGCCTCTAAAATAAACCCTGGCAATCCAGATAACTTCCATGGCCCATCATTTATTGGAATATCATATGTAAACCAAACTTCATACTTCCTATTCCTAAAAGTAGATGTAGCATATGAACAATCATAATTAAGAATTTTTTTCTTCTTTTGATTATCTATATTCCATGTAAAAAAATTAACAGAGTCTAAAACTGCTTGTTTATGTTTATTATCTTTATTATAATCGTTAAATGATAAGATAACTCCTGTATCTAATTTCTTTGTTACACTTCTATTGGGAGCGTAAATCCAATTATTATCTACAAACATGCTATCAACTTTAGAATGTTCTGTAATAAAAATAGATTTATTTTCTTTATAAAAATAATTACAAGGAGTTTGCTTAGATTCTATATCATATATATCATTTTTCCTCTCAAGTAAATAAACTACTTGCAAATTTTGAGAAAAAATAAATGTAGAAAATAATAAAAATATTAAATTTACAAACTTCATAATTAAGGCTTATTCAGCAGAAAGATGGGCTTTTCTCCATTTAGCTTCTGCCTCATATCTAGCTTGGTTTGCAGCAATGATACAATTTTCCGCTGTACCTTGACCACATACAGTTTTAGTAACAGTTACATCTCCAAATGTATTACTTCTTGTACAACATTCTTCTACTAAAACTTTGTTTTCCTTTTTAATCGTAACTTTTTTTAAATTTTTCGCATAAGACAATGTAGCTAATCCTACTGCTACAAAAAGAAACACTTTTTTCATGATATATAATTTTAATTGTTAATCTTACAAAACAAAAAAAAAAAACGAAATATCAAAATTTATTTTAAATTATAAATTAGAATAATCAAAATTTCTAACGGCTTCAAGCGTTTTATCAATTTCCGCATCGTTTATTGCGTCTGAAATAAACCACGTTTCATAACCACTTGGCGGAAGATAAATTCCTTTAGCCAACAGTTGATGGAAGAAATTATTGAACAATGAGTGGTTAGAATCTGCAGCTTCCTCAAAATTAGAAACTCTATTGGTATGGAAGAAAATACTCATCATACTTCCTTTTCTATTGATTTTGTGGGCAATTCCTTTTTCATTCAAAATTTTACCAATTTCAAAATCTAGCGTTTCTGTAGTTTTATTGAGTTTTTCGTAGAAATTAGGATTGTTTTTGATGAGTTGAAGCGTTGTCAATCCAGCTCTCATTGCGAGAGGATTTCCGCTGAGCGTTCCTGCTTGGTAAACATCACCTCTTGGCGAAAGTTTATTCATAATTTCGTTTCTTGCAGCAAAAGCACCAACTGGCATTCCGCCACCAATCACTTTTCCGTAAGTTACGATATCTGCTTTCACGTTGTACAATTCTTGCGCTCCACCAAAAGCCAATCTGAAACCCGTCATTACTTCATCAAAAATCAATAAAGCGCCATTTTCATCACAAACTTTTCTAAGATTTTGAAGGAAATTATTTTCTGGTAAAACGCAACCCATATTTCCAGCAACGGGTTCTACAATAACTGCGGCAATTTCACCTTGATTATGACGAAATAAATCCTCAACTTGCTCTATATCATTGTAATTCGCTAAAAGTGTATCTTTTGCCGTTCCAGAAGTTACTCCCGGCGAATTTGGATTTCCAAAAGTGGCAGCTCCGCTTCCTGCTTTAATCAAAAACGAATCAGAATGACCGTGATAGCAACCTTCAAATTTGATAATTTTTTCTCTTCCTGTGTAACCTCTTGCTAATCTGATGGCACTCATACAAGCTTCCGTTCCTGAAGAAACCATTCTAATTTGGTCAATATTCGGAACATTTTCTATGATAAATTTTGCAATTTCTGTTTCTAATTCTGTAGGCGCACCAAAAGAAAAGCCTTTTTCTGCTTGTAATTTTACCGCTTCTACTACCTCATCATGAGCGTGACCTACAATTGCTGGTCCCCAAGAATTGATGTAATCTACATACGTTCTGTCATCTGCATCGGTTAGATAAGCACCTTTCGCAGATTTCATAAAAATAGGAACTCCTCCTACAGATTTGAAAGCACGAACTGGCGAATTAACACCTCCTGGAATATATTTGTACGCCTCTTCAAATAAAGCCGAACTTCTTTGATATAACATAATTTTGAATTTATTTTTTTAATGTTTTGGGCGTGTCCTTCATAAAAATTTTAGATTCTTCACTCCATTCAGAATGACAAAAATTTTTATTTCAGGTCGCGCTTTTCGTTACAATTCCTCACTCGCTTTCAGCGGTTGCGGGATTTTCACTTCAATCGCTCACGCAAAATTCTTTACAAAAAATTTTATCTAGGTTTTCTGTTTTTTAAATAAATTAATTGACCTTCTTTTACTTTATCTCCATATTTCATGCGGTTTTTGTCATAAAGTTTATCCAATCTTATTGCAAATTTCTGAGCGATAGAATACATATTATCTCCTTTTTCGGCGCGATAAGTTTCTACACTTCCGCTAGAATTTTTCTTTTCGAGGAAGAGAATTTGTCCTTCTTTTAAAGTTTGTGAAGAAAGCTCGTTCCACTTCATCAATTTAGAAGTAGAAACTCCATATTTTTTAGAAATATCTTGTAAGTTTACTTCCGAAGCATCATCATAATCTGGTTCCATCGGAATCACAATATATCTCAAAGCTTCATTAGGATGCGCTTTCATCAAAACCGATAATAAAACTTCTTCTTTAGTCAATTTTACAGGTTCTGGAGCATCGATTACCACTTTTGGAGCCTCTTCTTTTTTAGGAGTTGGCAAATTTTTCGCTAAAAACTCTTTATCATTCACCAAATCAGGATACAAAGCTAAAAGTTTTTCGGTGACTTGTTCTTTTTTGATATAGTCAAATTCAAAAAGTTTATACTTCTGAATTTTATCAATCAAAATATAAGCGTATCTAGGATTGGTCGCATAACCTGCCTTTTTCAAACCATGAGCCCAAGCTTTATAATCTTTTGGGTCAAGTTGAAATAAATTTTTGTAAAATGGACGATTCACCAAAAACAAAGAATGGTCTCTGTATGATTCTCTAGGATCTTCATACACTCGGAAACATTCATTTGGTGCGTCATCTGTATGTTTCATGGTTTTGCCCGTCCAGTTTTCTTTACACTTAATCCCGAAGTGATTTTTGCCTTCTTGTGCCAATCTAGACTGACCACCACCTGTTTCTAAAAGTCCTTGTGCCAAAGTAATAGATGCGGGAATATTGTACAATTCCATTTCTTCTACAGCATATTGTGCAAATCGCTGAATGTACTGGTCTTCGGTTTTCCAAGTTTGGGCTTGGATATTTGAAAACAAGGCAATTGAAAATATTAAAATGAGTTTCTTCATATTTATGTGTCGTTCCTACGGAACTTCCTATTGATAATGATATTTTTCTACAAACCTTTCGTTCCTACGGAATTTATTTTAAAATTTAAAAAACTTTAATTAGATTATTTAGGACATGACCATTTTTTAAATTATATTTTTAACCGCAAAAGCGACAAAAGATTTCACCTGTTTATAAGTTATTCAAAAGTAAAAAAAGCGAAATGTTTTACTTTTTTTACTTTTGAAATACTTTTTTCAAGTATTTCTTTTGATTCTTTTGTGGTTATTAATTTTTGTCATGTAATAAAATTAAATTTCTGTTTTTCTTTTTCAACATTTCGTTTGCGCCTTTTATTCCTTGCAAACCTCCTGTATGAAAAGCTAAAATCTTGCTATTTTCTGGAAAATAATCTTCTTCTATAAGTTCAAAAATCTTTCTGAGCATTTTCCCAGTGTAAACAGGCTCTAAAACAATGCCAAAATCTTGATAAAATTTATTTATAAAACGAATATTTTCGTCTGTTATTTTACCAAAACCGCCATCAGAAGCATCAAAAATGGTGAAATTTTGTCTTTTAGAAAAATTTAAAATCTTTTTTTCTAAAGATTCATCTTTCACCGCTTTGAAACCTAACACTTTTTGATGTTCTTCTGCAAATTTAGAAATTCCAGAAAGGGTTCCTCCTGTTCCTATAGCGCTGCAAAGATAGTCAAAATCTTGAGTTTCTTTATTGAGCATAAACTGAATTCCTTCCACCGCATTTTCATTAGTCCCGCCTTCTGGAACCACCAAACTTTCGGGAAATTCTTCTTGAAGGTTTTTCATCAAAGTCTCCTTGTCTCTATAAGTTTCTCTGGTTACAAATCTGAAAGTCATTCCGTTTTGGTGCGCTAAAGAAAGAGTGGGATTTTCTTGCCAAGTATTTTCTAATTCGTCTCCTCTGATAATTCCTAGAGTTTCAATGCCAAATTCTTTTCCCAAAGCTGCCGCTGCTGCAATATGATTAGAAAACGCACCTCCAAAAGTAATGATTTTCCTGTCTAAAACTTCTTTTTCTAAATATTTTTTGACATTGTAAAACATTTTCCAATATTTATTTCCTGAAATTTCGGGATGGGTAAGGTCTTCTCTTTTGATAAAAAGTCTTACTTTTTTTCCGATAGGAATTTCTATGATTGGAATTTTATGTTTGGGTAAATTCATAATACAAATTTAAATAAAGCAGTAAGAAGAAAAAATCAAAGGCAATCAATTATTTACCAATTTGAAACGCAAAGCTACATTAATAAGCAACTAAAATTTAAGAAAGCAAAGATTGAATTCGCTAGCGAATTGATGAAGCGAACGCTTAAAAACGAATTTTTTCGTTGATTTAGCTCACTATAATCGTTAAATAAATAATTAAAAATCTTTGCGTTTTAAAATTAAAATGTGAATGAATTAGTCATGTCCTATTCACACTCTATATTTCCAAAAACTCCAGATTTTTCTGGTTACGAGATAATTTAAATCTTCTTCCATAGCGTAAGCTTCTCTTTCGAAACTGATATTTCGGTAAGCCAAATGTTTGTCTTTTAACTTAAAATACCAATAGTAATATTCTACTACATACCACAAATAAAAGAAAATAATAAGGAGTTCTAATTGCTGACGAATGTGTATTTTTTCGTGATTAATGAGTATTTTATTTTCCTTAAACGCTGATTCACGAAGAAAAATGAACGGAAAAATGGTAATTCCGTTGATTCTAGTCTTTCGGAGAAGGCGTAAACTCAAAATAATCATAGAACAAAGATATGAAAAGTTAAAAGGAGCAATTATCACAATGATTTAAAAATATGATTGAATTTTTTGTAATTTTATGGAATGAAATTTGATAAAGAATTAGTAGAAGGCGAAGATTTTTATTATAATGAATTAGGCTACAAAGTTTTCACCGAAAGATACCACTTAAAACGCGGTTATTGCTGTAAAAGTGGTTGTAAACATTGTCCTTATGGTTATGATAAAAAGACTGATTCTTTTAAAAAAATTGAGAAAAAACCACATAAATCATAAAAAAATGAAGAAATATTTTTTCCTTTTGTTGGCTTCAGCAGCACTTTTTGTTACGTCTTGTTCACCATTTAATGTAAGAACAGATTATGCTGAAACTGCCAATTTTAGTTCTTATAAAACATATCAGTTTAGAGTAGATGATTTAAAACTGAATGATTTAGACAAAGACCGTGTTTTAAACGAAGTAGCTAAAAACCTACAAATGAAAGGTTTATCAGCATCTCAAACTCCCGATTTAGTTGTAAACTTAAAAGCTTCTCATAAAAAAATAGAAGATACCAGAATTGAACCTAGTTTCGGAATGTATGGTTGGGGAAGACCTTTTGGTTGGGGAGTTGGAATGAGCAGAGCTTGGACTACCGATTACAACAGAGGAAGTTTGATTATTGACATCGTAGATGCTAAAACTGGAAAATTAGTTTGGCAAGGTGTAGGAAGCGGAATCAATGTAGATTCTCCTAAATCTAAACAAAAACAAATTCCAGCGATTGTAGCAGAAATTATGGCTAATTATCCGCCTGTGAAAAAGTAAAAATATTTTTAACTTTAATATTATTTGTCTAAAAACGTACGGCGCGAGCAAAGCTCGCGCCGTACGTTTTTTATATTTTAAAACAAAAAAATCGGGAAGACTTCCCGATTTTATAATATAGTATTAGATGAAAATCTATTATTTTTCTAAAACTTCTGTAATAGGATTTCCTATGTTTCCACTTGGATTTTCCACTTTCAGCATTTGAGCTAGAGTTGGTGCAATATCAGTCATGTGATATGGTTTTGCACTTTGTCCATTTTTAACTTTCCAACCCATAAAAATTAATGGAATGTGAGCATCATAAGAATTCCAAACGCTGTGAGTAGTTCCTTTTTTAGCATAAGTTGGCAACATGCTGTCATGCGTAATAATTTGAATATCACCACTTCTTTGCCAGTTGTAACCATTAATAATTCTGGTTTTAATCGGTTCAGGAATTGCTGCTTCTGCTACTTCTTCTAAATCTACTGCGTACAATACTCTTTTATCTTTATTCAGCAAACCAAGAATCGTTTTCTTTACCTCATCTGCATCCAATCCTTTTTCTTTGATAACATTTTGGTTAAGATAAACTTGGTAATTATCAATTCCTAAAATCAATTTACTTACTGCATATTTTTTTTCAAGTTCATCATTAAGTGTTTTTTCTAAACCTTCACCAAAGAAACCTGTTGCCATTTTATTGGCTTGCATATAACCTTCTGAATGTGCAGCACCATGATCTGCAGATAAGAATACCAAGTAGTTTCCTTTTCCTACTTTTTTATCTAACTGTTGGAAAAACGCTTCTAAATCTCTGTCTAATCTTAAATAAGTATCTTCTATTTCTATAGAATTTGGGCCAAAAGCATGACCTACATAATCTGTAGAAGCAATATTTATTGCTAAGAAATCTGTAATTTGATCTTCACCCATTTTGTAACCATTAATTGTAGCTTCAGCCATTTTTAGGGTTAAAGAATTTCCAAAAGGTGTGGTTCTGATGACTCCTTTTTTAGCATCATAATCTTTTGCTAAATTTTCATAAGGAAAAGTAGGTGTTTTAGCACTTCCTAAAAGGTTTTCCCAAGCAACATTATCTGCCGTACTTTCGAAATATTCTGAAATAGGAAGTAATGTTTTCCAGCCATTTGCAACTAGTTTTTTACCGTTTTCTTCTTTGTTAAATTCATTCAACCACTGTGGTAATTCTTTCAAATAATAATCCGAAGTGATGAAATTCCCCGTGGTTTCATCAAACCAAAAAGCCGCAGTAGGATTATGTCCTGCTGGTAAAATAGAAGCTCTGTCTTTTAATGAAACGCCAACTACTTTTGAACGGAAATTGGTTGCAATTCCTAACTGGTCTGTAATGGTAGTACTCCAAAGATTTCTAGGAGAATGCTGACCTATTTTTTTAGCTTCTGTTCCTACAGCATTTACCGTTTCATCTGTAGTACAGTAAACGTTATTACCCGTTTCTTTATCCGTCCAGTCGTTTCCCGCAATTCCGTGAATCGATGGAACAGAACCTGTATAAATAGAAGTATGACCTATTGCAGTAACCGTAGGAATATAATCAATCATCACATTATTAAAACTGTAGCCTTCATTTAATAATCTTTTGAAGCCACCATTTCCGTATTTAGCTTGATATTTATACAAGAAATCCCAACGCATCTGGTCTACTACAATCCCTACCACCAATTTTGGTCTTTCTACTCCATCATTATATTGAGTATTTTTATTTTTTTGTGCATCAACAGATAACAAAGCCAATGTTACTAATGCAAGTGTGCTAATTTTTCTAAGCATTTTTCTAGAAATTTTAATTTAGGCAAATTTAAAGGTTTTTATTTTAGTCGAAGTTTAATTTTACATTAAAAATTAAATCATTCACTTAACAAAAAAACGCACCTAAAAGATGCGTTTTATTTATTTTATAAAAGGAGTTTTTTAGAATTTTAAATCTCCGTTTACTTCTCTTACCGCTGCTGCTGCAGCTGCAAATTTTTCTTTTTCTGCTTCAGTCAATTCGATTTCTACGATTTTTTCTACTCCATTTTTACCGATAATCGCAGGAACACCTAAACAAATGTCAGACTGACCATATTCTCCGTCTAACATAAGTGAACAAGGAATCATTTTCTTTTGGTCACAAGCAATTGCCTGAACCATTACAGAAACTGCTGCACCTGGTGCATACCAAGCTGAAGTTCCTAATAATTTAGTTAATGTAGCACCTCCTACTTTAGTTTCTTCTACTACATACGCTTGTTGTTCTTCAGTCAAGAAAGAAGTTACAGGAATACCGTTTCTAGTTGCTTTAGATAATAAAGGAAGCATACCTGTATCTGAGTGTGCTGCAATTACCATTCCGTCTACATCAGAAATTGGAGCTTCTAGAGCTTCCGCTAATCTGTACTTGAATCTTGCAGAATCTAGAGCACCTCCCATTCCAATGATTTTATGTTTTGGTAAACCAGAAGTTTTGTGAACTAGGTAAGCCATAGTATCCATTGGGTTAGAAACCACGATAATGGTTACATTAGGAGAATGTTTTACTAAGTTAGCCGTTACATCTTTTACAATTCCTGCATTGATACCGATTAACTCTTCTCTAGTCATTCCAGGTTTTCTAGGGATACCAGAAGTGATTACCGCTACATCTGAACCGGCAGTTTTACTATAATCACCAGTTGTTCCCGTAATTTTAGTATCAAAACCATTCAAAGAAGCAGTTTGCATTAAATCCATTGCTTTACCTTCAGCAAAACCTTCTTTAATATCTACTAAAACCACTTCTGAACAGAAGTTTTTCATAGCAATATATTCTGCGCAAGATGCACCTACAGCTCCTGCTCCAACTACAGTTACTTTCATTTTTTTATTTTTTTAAGGTTTAAAATTAAGTTGCTCAAATTTAATGATTATTTGAGGATTAGACAATTTTCTTGATATGAATTATATCCTAATTTTAAAATTTATCAATCATGTAAATAGATGTAAAAATTACCATAAATCAAGGACAAAAACAGAGACATTGCTTACCTTTGTTTTAAATTTTGAAGGATGGAAAATTTTTTGAAGCATTTACAAGACGGATATTCTAACAGAAAATATGATTTAGATAAAAAGAAAATCGAAACCTTTATCGATGATTTTTTCAGATTCGTGTTTTTTCTAGAACTTCAAAGATGTGCTTCAGAAGATGAAATCGCCCATCGATTACAGCAATTTAAAATAGATTTTATCAAGATTCTGTGTTCTGTTTTTGATGACATAGAAAAAGCCACAGCATGTGGAGAGTATTTTTTCACCAAATTCCCAGAAATTTATAAAACTTTAGAACAAGACGCTGCTTTTGCCCTAGAAAATGACCCAGCTGCAACCTCTGTAGAAGAAATCACTTTTTCTTATCCGGGTTTTTATGCGATTGCGATTTACAGATTAGCTCACGAATTACAATTGGAAAAAATACCGTTGATTCCTAGAATCTGGACAGAATTGGCGCACAGCAAAACAGGAATAGACATTCATCCCGGTGCTACCATTGGTTCGCCATTCTTTATCGATCATGGTACGGGAATTGTAATAGGTGAAACCTCAGAAATTGGAAATGGTGTCAAAATTTATCAAGGAGTTACTTTGGGAGCGCTTTCTGTTTCTAAAGAAATTGCCAATACCAAAAGACATCCTACCATAGAAAACGGTGTAGTTATTTATGCGAATGCTACCATTTTAGGAGGAGAAACCGTGATTGGCGAGAACAGCATCATCGGTGGAAACGTTTGGATTACAGACAGCCTACCGAAAAATTCGGTGGTTTTTCACAAAGGTCAAGTGACGGTGAGAAATAAATTTCCGGGTGATGAACCGATTAACTACTTTATTTAGGTAAAGGCTAAGGTTGAGGCTAAGGTAGAGATAAAGGTAAAGGTAAAGGTTGAGGTAAAGGTAGAGATAAGTAAAAACTGAATTTAATTAAGATAACGAAACTTGCAGCCCGACTTGAACGGAGCTCTTTTTAAAATTTTTTGGTTCTCTCCTTTAGGAGAGTTAGTGAGGAAAAAATTTTAAAAAAGCGGGAGTGGAAGGCGGTAAAGCTGCCCAAATTAATAATATTTAAAATTTAAAAAATATGAAAGTTAACAATGTACTAGAAGTGATTGGCAACACTCCATTGGTAAAATTAAATAAGATTTTCGGGAGTGATGTAGAAGTGTGGATGAAACTAGAACGCCAAAATCCTGGTGGAAGCATCAAAGACAGAATTGCACTTGCGATGATAGAAACAGCGGAAAAAGAAGGAAAAATTAATAAAGACACCCTGATTATAGAACCAACTTCGGGAAACACAGGTGTAGGTTTGGCAATGGTTTGCGCAGTTAAAGGTTATAAATTAGTTTTGGTAATGCCAGAATCTATGTCTGTAGAACGTAGAAAACTCATGTCTGCGTATGGCGCTGAATTTGTTTTAACTCCAAGAGAATTGGGAACCAATGGTGCGGTGAAAAAAGCTTACGAACTGGCTTCTACGATTGAAAACTCATGGATTCCACAGCAATTTGAAAACGATGCAAATCCAGAAATTCATAAAAATACCACTGCTCAAGAAATTTTGGCAGATTTCCCAGAAGGATTTGACTATGTGATTACAGGTGTAGGAACGGGCGGTCATATTACAGGCGTAACCGAAGTTTTGAAAGAAAAATTCCCGAATCTGAAAAGTTATGCCGTAGAACCTACAGATTCACCTGTTTTAAGTGGTGGAAATCCTGGTCCGCATCCTTTGCAAGGAATTGGCGCTGGTTTCGTTCCGAAAGTGTTGAATTCTGAAATCCTAGACGGTGTGATTCAAGTAGAAAAAGCAGAAGCTTTTGATTTTGCTAGAAAATTAGCGGTTCAAGAAGGAATTTTAGCAGGAATTTCTACTGGTGCTTCTCTTGCTGCAATTGCCAAGAAATTGCCAGAATTACCAAAAGGTGCTAAAGTTTTGACCTTTAATTATGACACTGGCGAAAGATATTGGTCTGTTCCAGATTTGTTCCAAGAAAATGAATCTGAATTGAAATAAATTAAAAACGCTCCAAAAATTTGGAGCGTTTTTTTTATCTCTCGCTGATTTTGCAGATTAAGCCGATGTTTTTTTAGATTAATTTAACCGCAAAAGAGACAAAAGAAAAAATTGAAAATAAGAAATTCAAAAGAACAAAAAAGTAAATTTTTGTCCTTGATTTTTTTTTCTTTCGCTGATTGTGCTGATTAAGCCGATGTTTTTTAAGATTAATTAACTGCGAAAGAGACAAAAGAAAAGATTGAAAATAAGAAATTCAAAAGGACAAAAAAGTAAATTTTTGTCCTTTATTTTTTTTTCTTTCGCTGATTGTGCTGATTGCGCTGATGTTTTTTTAAGATTAATTAACCGCAAAAGAGACAAAAGAAAAGATTGAAAATAAGAAATTCAAAAGAACAAAAAAGTAAATTTTTGTCCTTGATTTTTTAAACTCTAGCTTATTATACTGATGAATATTTTTTTTAAAATCTGCTAAATTTGCTAAATCAGCGAGATATTTTTTTAATTTTCTTCTTCGAAATAGAGCATATAATATTTTCCGTTTTCGTCTTGTCCTTGCTGGATGAGTTTTCGGTCTCCATGAATGTAAATATGGAAGTTTTTGTCTAGTTTTATGACGCTTTTTAAAATCCTGGCGTTTTTCTTAACTGCTGCATCATTGATGGCGAATTCATCTGACAAAGCATAATCTCTTTCGTCTTCGTATTGTGTTTTGAAGGCATTAAAACTTTGGATAACTTCTTGGTCTCCCAAAACTTCTCTTGTGAATTCTTCCAACTTAAATTCTTCTTTTTCTTTGAAAAAACTCAACGATTTATTCAAGAAATCTGCTTGGTCTGCTTTGGTGATTTCAAATTCCTGCGGAAGTTGTTTCGTGATGTATTCTTTGTAAAGTGTAAGCGTTTCTTGCGTCTCGAAATATTCGTCTTGACGCTGACGAACCTGTAAGAAATCGTCCATCCAATAACTGGTTTCTGCTCTACTCGTTCCGTCAATAATAGACATGAGATAACCTTGTTCTTTGTTGGTATTGTAAATCAAGCAACCTTTGTCTACTTTATTCAAATTGATTCCTTGTAAAGTTTCCAACTCGAACACTTCGGCTCCGCTCAGTGTGACATCGTTTTTGGTAGAAACTTTCAGGAAAGTGTCTTTGTTTTCGGATTTAAAAAGTCCGACTGCGTCATATCTTTCTCCTTTTACGATGCAATCTTTGAAAAAGCAAACGTAGAATTCTCCACCTTTGGTTCTAGGATTGGTAGAATGTTCGTAAAGCAGTTTTGCCAATTTTTTGGACTGGTTTTCTAACAATTCTGGTTGTTCAAAAATCTCTGAAACGTAAGTAAACACTTCGTTATTCTCGATATTAGAACTATGGAAAAACTCGAAAAAGATTTCGGGTTTAAAATTTTTAAGGAAATAATCTTTGAGCAATGCTTTCATCTCATCTGTAATGAAAACTTCTGAATCTGTGGTTACCAAAGCTTCTTGATGCGTTTGGTTTCCTACGTAATTAATGCAAAGATGTTCTAGTGTGGTTTCTTCTGTGAAAATCATGCTGCGAAAATAAAGAAAAAAAATATTGTATATTAGCCTAACAAAAATTTTATTTTTGATGAAAAACAAATACCTTAATTTTATTTCAGACGAACATTTTCTTAACTGTATTGCCAATCTTCATAGTGCATATATAAAAGCAAAAAATAATATTTCTAAAAAAAGTTTTTACAGTAATAAAGTAGATACGATAAAACTTACTTTTGATTCTAAATTCAATGACATCGATGAAGAAAAACTGATTGAAGCCGAAATTTTAAGACAAATTGATAAATCTATTAATAATTCTATCGGAACTTTTCATGAACAAATTCTAGGCGGAATTGATGGTTTTGAAGTAGGAAAATTGAGTGGTTTTGATATTAAAGCGAAAGATGAAACTCTTTTTGCTGACATTAAAAACAAACATAATACAATGAACAGTAGTTCTGCTGAAGCTCTTTTTCAAAAATTGGCAAGATATGCAGATACTTACAAAAAATCTAAATGTTATTGGGTTCAAATTTTAGCAAAAACTAGTTTTTGCGAATTGTGGAAAGGTGAAATTAATGGCAAAGAATACAGTCATAGTAGAGTTTACAAAATTTCTGGCGACCAATTTTACGCATTACTTTCTGGGCAAGAAAATGCTCTCTTCCAATTATATAAAAAACTACCAATTGCCATCAATGATTATTTGAATTCTATAGAAAACAAAGAATCAATAGAAGAAAATTCTGCTTTAGATGAAATAAAAACTGAAACGGAAAAAAGCAAAAGAAGTATTTTAGATCAAATTACTTTTGAAAATTACAGTTATTATTTAGGTTTTGATAAACTGTAATATTGATTTAAAAATTTCACTATAGAATAACCAAGTTCTTTTCCTAAATTCACAGGAACCGCATTACCTATTTGTTTATATTGTTGTGCGATAGAACCAGCAAATTGCCAATCATCTGGAAACGTTTGAATTCTAGCATATTCGCGAACTGTAAAAGGTCTAGTTTCATCTGGATGACAACGTTCAGTTTGTTTTTGAGCAGGACTACAAGTAAGTGTAAGACAAGGCTCATCCCAACCAATTCTACGTGCAATACCCGTTTTACCACCACCAAGATGAAAACTTCCTCCCAAGAATTTTTTTTGAATTTCTAATGGTAAATCTCTCCAATAACCTTTTGGTGGAACTAAATCTAATACTTCAATTTTACTTTGTGGATATTTAGCACCTAGAGAATTTGGAACATCACAGTCAAAAAGTTCACCTTTTTTAAGAGCATCTTTTAAATTATAAATTTTCTTATAAGGTTTTGGATACTCATATTCTACATCAATATCTTTTCTAATCCCCACCAAAATTAATCTTTCTCTTTTCTGTGGCACTTTATAATTAATCGCTTTTAAAACCTCAACAGGAACTACATTGTAACCAATTTCATCTAAAATAGAAATCATCCCTTGAAGTGTTTTTCCATTATCGTGACTCAATAAGCCTTTTACATTTTCGCCAATACAAATCGGAGGATTTACTTCTTTTACAACTCTTGCAAATTCATAAAAAAGTGTTCCTCTTGCATCGTTTAATCCTAACTTTTTTCCCGCATAACTAAAAGCTTGGCAAGGAAATCCACCTGTTACTACATCAATTTTATTTTCAAATTCTGTAAAACTAAAATCCTTAATATCACCTTCTAATACATTCCAATTAGGACGATTCTTTCTTAGAGTTTCGCAAGCCCATTTATCAATTTCATTTAAAGCAACACATTTTAAACCCGCTTTTTCCAATCCTATAGCTAAACCTCCAGCTCCTGCAAATAGTTCTAAAACAGTATAATTATCATTTGGATCTACAAAATTAATATCTGAATTTTCAAAATCAGAATCTACAAAATCTGCAAAAAGGTTATCAATATCAGACTTTTTGTAAACTCTATAATTGCTTACAGGCTCACGTACAGCCAAAAGTTTACCTTCTCTATCCCATCTTCTTAATGTTTCTTTACTTTTTCCAATATATTCAGAAGTTTCAGCCAACGTAAGATATTCTTTCATAACCAAATTATTTAACCTTATACAATGGTTACAAATATATAAATATATTTTTCATTAAAAAAATCGTTTTTTTTAATTCTTCGCTCGCAATTACGGTTCGGATTTCGCGGCCCGGCGAAAGCGGAGCTCTTTTTTCTGTATGATGGTGGTTTCAAATTTCTAGAAATATTCAAAAAATTACTGCTCTTCAGGTTATTCTGCTCATTATGACAGAAAAAAAGCGGGAGCTGTAGACGGAAATGCCGCCCAAATAAAAACAAAAAAATCCCCCTTGAAAAACCGGCAACAAATCTACTACTCTACTCACTAAATTTTTTAAAAACGGAGCGTCTTCGGGAAACATGTTTGCCAATTCATTTAATCTTACTACTTCAAAACTCTGATTATACGTGACAATATTTCCATCGGTTCCGAAATCTAGTTTGAGTTGCTCTACCAATAATTTCAGTGGATTTTTACCATTAGAAAAATCTTCAGGATGGGCTAAAAATTCTTTGTGTGAAAGTTTGCCATCTTCTTCTAAAATATGCAAGGAATACTGAAACGGAACTTGCTGATAAGGTCTCGTTCCGTCCAGAACAGGAATGGCAGGGAAAACAGTTTCAAAATCAAAGAAATACAAGGGAAACTGCCAAGAAGAAATCATATTCTTGATGGCTTCTTTATTGATGTACTGCTCTTGATTTCTCAATCCTTTTCTTTGTAAATGTTGAAAATGTGTAAGCGGAAAATCATCTTCTATGTCTTCAATTTTTAGAATTCCTTGCTCATATAATTCCCATGCTTTATTGCCACCACGATACAGTTCAAATACAGAATTTTCGGGAATGTGTTTCCAACAATGTTAGCCGTAATATTATCAAAAAAGGCGTTTAAATTTTTGAATGTCCGTTTAGTGTCATAAAGTACTAAATTTTATGGTTTAGAAAAATTTGACAAAAGTAACTGATTGATTTTCAATAATATTTAATTTTTATAAATCTTCAAAATTGTTTCAAAATTGCAATTATGCTTTAAAACGGACATTCAAATATTTTTTAGCAATTACAAAAAATTCTTGAGCATGATTTCTACTTCTTCTTTCATTTCCTTTTTGAAAGATTCTGGAGCCAGAATTTGCACCCGTTTTCCGTAAGAGAGAATTTCTCTTTGGAAATCATAAGTAGGCACTACAAAAACTTTAAAAACCGTCTCGTTTTCATCTTCAGAAATAATGGTTTGTGAATGATGCAATGGCAAAGCTTTTACATAATTGGCTTGTTCATTATCAAACTTCAATAGAATTTCTTGGGGCAAAGCTCCGTCTGCACTGATGATACCGAAAGAATTTTTGTACATTTCTTCTATATTAATTTCTTCTCTTGTAAAACTTGCTGTGGTAATATCTAGGTCCGAAATACGGTCTAAACCAAAGGTTTTCAAGAAAAAAGAACCATCTTTTGATTTGTAATCTGCAGCCAAAAGATACCATCTGTTTTTAAATTCCTTTAATGCATAAGGTGTTACTACTTTGGAAGATTTTTCGTTTTCCCAAAATTTTTGGTAACTGAAGGTGATGACTTTTTTCTGAGTAATGGCATGCACAATTTCGTTTAAATATTCTAAACCTCTGGCTCTTCTTGGCTCGAAGAACATGACGTCTGTTTTATCTTGCGTTTCACGATAGGCTTGTACCAAAAGCAATTGGTCAAAAACACTTTCCTGAGAAAGTTCTAGTTCTTCTTGCTCTATAAAATGTACATTTCGCTTTCTAGAAAATGAAATCTGTATCCCAAAAACATCTGCAATGGCAACTTTGTCTCGCTGAAAAGTGCGTTCTGTAAATTTAAGCGTGAGACCTTTTTCTTGAAATTTTTCTTCTAAAAAATCATAAATTTCTTCGTAAGATGCGCCTCTTTCTTTTCTTCTTCTTAATAATTGTTCTATTAAAACTAAGCGAAGCATTTGTTCATTTTTGGCCATAAGATTTGGTTTTTAGGTTCATTATTCTTTTCTATGAACCAAAGTTAAGCAAACAGAACGTCAATTTAAGTCGTTTTAATACAAATTGTGATTTTTTTCTCTTCCACGAGTTTATCATTCAAAAAACACTTCTTATTGGCTTCTGTATAACCATCAGTCAGAAATCTATATTGAAATAACTGACTGTTAAATCCTTTTTCGTCATCAAATTCTTGGAATAACAATTTCCCTTCTTCATCAAAATTTTTAAACGCTTTTCTTTTTTTAGCTCCTAGAAAATAAAAATCACAATCAAATGAATGAGAAAATCTTCTTTCGGAATAGACACAGTCATTGTTTTTCAAAATTTGAGCTTTTACATTCTGTTTTTTATCTGTGATGATGATTTCTTCAAAATCATTTTCTTTTTTGATAAAAGGAGTCTTCAACCAACCATCGGGAAGCTGACCTTTCCAAAAATATTTATAAAAACACAACTGACCTTTTTCCTCTAATGTAAAATGATGAAAGGTTTGTTCATAGAAAATACTGTTTTGGGAAAAAAGAGATTTTGGTCTTTTATACGAATCACAATTTGTCACTTTTCCTTTTTCATCAAAGAGGGTAATGGTGTAATTTTCTGTTTCATTTTCTATTTTATTGGATTCAAAAAAATAAAAAATATTTCCATTTTCAAATCGTTTTTCTTTGACGATTTTTTGGTTTCCATCTAGCCAAACCTCCCGAAAATCATCTTTATAATAGATTAAAACGTTCCGAAATTTCTAAAACTTCATCTTTCTGAAAATCTGGCTCATATTCTAAAATATCTAAGTGATGATAGTTGAAAAATTTCATGGTATTGGATTTTTTTTAATTTTAATGAAATCAATATTTCTTGGCAAAGAAAAAGCCTTACTGTGACAAAGTAAGACTTGGAGAAAAATTTTTATTTATGAACAATAATTTTAATTAGCGTTTAAATTTTCATTCCAATTTCTCTATTTTAAAATTGTGAAGATTTACAGAAAGCGGATTGCAAACAGTATCATATTTTTGTTCCACTGTAGCCGCTATTTTCATTCTATTTTCTAATAAAAGTAGAGGATTATTCTGCGCAATGCACTCTACTTCCACTACCCAATTCTTCTGAAGAATCGTAGAAAAAGTATTCAAATCTCTTATCGTAGTGAATCAATATTGTGGCATATTATGAATAAAAACAGTTCTTAAACTCTGAAATTGATCCAATTTCCCGAAAGTGGATTCAGTGAATCATAAAAACCATTATCGGTAAAAATTACCATCAGATTTTTAGAACTCAACAAATAATGCATGGTAGCTTCGAAACTTTTAAATGATGTAAAGTTCTTTGCAGTAGTTCTTTTAATCAATAATTCTTTTCTGTTTTCTGGATTAATCTTAAACGTAAATCCTTTAAATTCTACAATTTGTGCCATAACTTTTTTTTTAACAAAGAAAACCAGAAGAAAAGTCAAAAGAAGTCGTTTGAAAATTCATGGCGTTTAATTTTAATAAAAACTTCACAAAAAAAATCCCAACCATTAGAGATTGGGATTTGATATTAATATTTATCGTGATTTATTTCACTTCTTCGAAATCTGCATCTTGTACATTATCACCTGCATTTGCTCCCGGAGTTTCAGGTTGCGGTTGCGCTTCTTGAGTCGCTTTGTACAATTCTTCTGAAGCTGCCATCCAAGCTGCGTCTAATGCTTCTAACTTAGGTCTAATAGCATCTGCATCTTTGGTTTCGTAAGCAGCTTTCAATTCTGTGTGAGCTGCTTCGATTGCTGCTTTCTTATCTGCAGATAATTTTTCTCCAAATTCTTTTAATTGTTTTTCTGTTTGGAAAATCATTCCATCAGCTTTATTGATGGTTTCTGCATCTTCTTTTCTCTTCGCATCTGCTGCTGCATTTTCTTCTGCTTCTTTTTTCATTCTTTCGATTTCTGCCTCAGAAAGTCCAGAAGATGCTTGGATTTTGATAGATTGTTCTTTACCTGTTCCTTTATCTTTAGCAGAAACGTGTAGAATACCGTTTGCATCAATGTCAAAAGTTACCTCAATTTGTGGAACTCCTCTTGGTGCAGGTGGAATATCTACTAAATCAAATCTACCAATTTCTTTGTTGTCATTAAACATTGGTCTTTCTCCTTGTCCTACTCTGATGGTTACCGCAGGCTGATTATCACTTGCTGTAGAGAAAATTTCTGATTTTCTAGTAGGAATGGTAGTATTCGCTTCAATTAATTTAGTGAAAACCGAACCCATTGTTTCGATACCTAGAGAAAGCGGAGTTACGTCTAATAAAAGAACGTCTTTTACATCACCTGTTAAAACTCCCCCTTGAATTGCAGCACCAATTGCTACTACTTCGTCAGGATTTACTCCTTTTGAAGGCGCTTTTCCAAAGAATTTTTCTACTGCTTCTTGAATTGCAGGAATTCTGGTAGAACCTCCTACTAAGATGATTTCGTCAATATCAGAAGTGCTCATTCCAGCATTTTTAAGAGCAGTTTTACATGGTTCGATGGTTCTTTGAATTAAATCATGTGCCAATTGCTCAAATTTAGCTCTGGTCAACGTTTTCACTAAGTGTTTAGGACCAGTTGCAGTAGCGGTGATGTATGGTAAGTTGATTTCAGTTTGAGTAGAAGAAGACAATTCAATTTTTGCTTTTTCAGCAGCTTCTTTTAAACGTTGAAGTGCAATAGCATCAGATTTAAGATCTACACCTTCTTCAGCTTTAAATTCATCTGCCATCCAGTCGATGATTACGTTATCAAAGTCATCTCCACCAAGGTGAGTATCACCATCAGTAGCTTTTACTTCGAAAGATGCGTTACCATCTACTTCGTACATTTCTAATACAGAAACGTCGTGAGTACCACCACCACAGTCGAAAACTACTACATTTAAATCTTTTTTACCAACTTTATCCAATCCGTAAGCTAAAGCTGCAGCAGTAGGTTCGTTGATGATTCTTTCTACTTTAAGACCAGCGATTTCACCAGCTTCTTTGGTAGCTTGTCTCTGCGCATCGTTAAAGTATGCAGGAACCGTAATTACTGCTCTGGTTACTTCTTGACCAAGGAAATCTTCAGCAGTTTTCTTCATTTTTTGAAGAATCATTGCAGAAATTTCTTGTGGTGTATATTCTCTATCGTCTATTTTTACTTTTACAGTATCATTTGGCCCTGCCACTACTGCATAAGGAACTCTAGAGATTTCTTCTTTATCTTTAGAAAACTGTGTCCCGATGAATCTTTTGATAGAGTAAATTGTTTTTTTAGGATTCGTTACTGCTTGTCTTTTTGCAGGATCACCTACTTTTCTTTCTCCATCTTCTGTAAATGCTACAATAGATGGTGTGGTTCTTTTACCTTCTGCATTTGGGATAACTACAGGATCTTTACCTTCCATTACCGCAACGCAAGAGTTGGTCGTACCTAAATCAATTCCGATAATTTTGCTCATAATATTTTTTATATTTTATTTTTTACTTAACTAATTTTACTTGGATTTCTCCAATTTTATACCATTGAGAAAATTGTGACAAATTGACATTTTCTTAAAAACTGTCATCTTTTAAATTCTCCATTTCACTTCTCTATTCACATATTTATCATTATATTTGGCTAAAATTTTTACAGATATGCCACAATTCAATCCTAGAGACATTACTTGGTTAGGTTTTAATGCAAGAGTTTTGCAAGAAGCGATGGACGAAACCGTTCCATTACACCTGAGAATTAGATTTTTAGGGATTTTTTCTAATAATTTAGATGAATTTTTCCGAGTGCGAGTTGCAGGACTAAAAAGAGCACTAGAACTTAAAGATAAACTTGCAGTAGAAACGTTTTTTGACAAGCCTCAAAGAATTCTGGACAAAATCAATAAAATTGTCATCAAACAACAGGAAGATTTTGAAAAAACTTGGGACAAAATCCAAGAAGAAATGGCAGAGCAAAAAGTTTTCATTAAAACGCCTAAAAAACTCACCGAAAAACAGAAGGAATTTGTTAAAAAATATTTTGATGAAGAAGTAGAAAGCAACGTGATTCCTATTCTGCTTCATGACCATGCTCAACTGCCCTATTTGCGAGAAAAAAGCTTGTATCTAGGCATTGCAATGCGCAGAAAAGATTGGAAATTCGAAACTAAATTTGCCATTATAGAAGTTCCAGCGAAAGCGAATGGAAGATTTGTCATTTTGCCAACCGAAAAACCTGAGGAAACTGACATAATGCTTCTAGAAGACGTCATTACCTTCAATTTACCGCACATTTTCTCATATTTCGGGTATGATGATTTCAAAGCAAATTCTTTTAAGGTGACTAAAGATGCAGAATTTGACCTCGATAATGACATCAGAACCAGCTTTGTAGAAAAAATTGAAAAAGGCATCAAATCCAGAAGAAAAGGAAAACCTACGCGTTTTGTTTTTGACAAAGACATGGATAAATCTTTGGTGGAATTTCTCATCAAAAAACTCAATCTTACCAAAAGAGACAGCATTATTCCGGGTCAAAAAATTCATAATTTCAGACATTTTATGGATTTTCCAGATGTTTTTAAAAATTATGAAAAACCAATAGAGAGAAGTTCTTTTACGCATCCAGAATTTGACCATGAAGGCAGAATTACAGATGTTATCGTAAAAAAAGATGTGCTTCTTACCTTTCCTTATCACACTTTTACACCAGTTATTGACTTGTTGAGAGAAGCTGCAATGGATCCAGATGTAAAGTCTATTCAAATCACGGCTTATAGATTAGCCAGCAATTCCAAAATTGTAAATGCACTGATTAATGCCGTGAGAAACGGAAAAGAAGTTACCGTAATGCTAGAATTGCGCGCCAGATTTGATGAAGAAAATAACCTAGAATGGAAAGAAAGACTAGAAGAAGAAGGTGTAAAAGTTCTAGTAGGATTACCGAACAAAAAAGTGCATGCAAAACTCTGTGTCATCAAAAAAAGAGTGAATAACAAGACCATTCAATATGGATTTGTAAGCACTGGAAACCTCAACGAAAAAACAGCTAAAATTTATGTAGACCATTTGCTCATGACTTCTAACAGAGCAATTATGGCAGATATTAATAAAGTTTTCAACGTATTCAGAAAACCAAAAATAGACCCCGTTTTAGCATTGAAATCTTGTAATCATTTATTGGTTTGTCCACATTTTATGAGAGAAAAAATTGTTTGGCATATTGACAAAGAAATTGAAGAAGCAAAAGCAGGCAGAAAAGCTGAAATGATTATAAAAGTTAACTCACTTTCGGATAAAGGTTTGATTAAAAAACTTTATGAAGCAGCGGAAGCGGGCGTAGAAATTAAAATGATTGTTCGCGGAATTTTCTGTGCAGTAGAACAGAAAACGTTCAAGAAAAAAATTCATGCCATCAGTATTGTAGATGAGTATTTAGAACATTCTAGGGTGATGTATTTTTACAATAAAGGCAGTGAAGATGTTTATCTTTCTTCTGCGGATTGGATGACTCGAAACTTAGATTACAGAATAGAAGCTGCCGTAAAAGTTACCAAAAAAAATCTAAAAAAAGAACTAAAAGATTTATTAGAACTTCAATTGAAAGACAACGTAAAAGCCAGATTTCTAGATAAAGATTTGACCAATAAATATGTCAAAAACAACAAAAAACCATTCCGCAGTCAAATAGAAACGTATAAATACTTGAAAAAGAAAAAGGTAGAAGTATGATGTATGATGTATAATGTCTGAAAATATTAAACCATTTTTTAGGATTTTTGCCCCATAAATAATTATGAGTTCCGTAGGAACGATACGTTTGTAGAAAATTATAAAGTATCTAAAAAAGTTCCGTAGGAACGACAGAAAAATGAAACAAGTTATTTTCTTTTTTATATTAGCCACAAATATTCTTTTTTCACAGAAGAAAGACAGTTTAGTTTTTTCAGAACAACCAAAATTCACTTCAAAACAACTCATTATTCCAGCTACTTTAATGATGGCAGGAAGCATCGTTTTAACAACAGAAAATAGAGATTTCAGCGTTACAGAAAACAAAAATTTCTTGGCTTTCGGTGGTTATCCCGAAGATTACCTTCAATTTGCGCCTCACGTTTCACTTTACGCTTTTGAATGGGCAGGAATGAAACCTAAAACCGACTTCTGGAACAGAACTGCTATTTTGACAAAATCAGAAATTATAGTTTTTGGGAGCACTTATCTTTTGAAAAAAGCCATTAAAAAACCTCGTCCAGACGGAAGCAATGAATTTGGTTTTCCGAGTGGTCATACTGCGAATGTTTTTGCTGGCGCTACAATGCTTTCGATGGAATATGGCGAAAATTACCGTTGGGTTCCCTATGTTGCGTATTCTGTAGCAACTGGAGTGGGCGTTTTGAGAATTGCTCACGACAAACATTATTGGAGCGATGTGATTTTCGGAGCGGGATTAGGAATTTTATCTACCAAAATCGCATATTGGACGCATCAATATCAATGGAATAAAAAATCAGAAAAAGACAATCTCACGATTTTATACAAAGAACATTTATAAAATTCTTCA
This sequence comes from Cloacibacterium sp., assembly GCA_046296655.1. Taxonomy (GTDB): domain Bacteria; phylum Bacteroidota; class Bacteroidia; order Flavobacteriales; family Weeksellaceae; genus Cloacibacterium. Next base: position 43,606 of record JBKBLE010000002.1, read on the forward strand.
GAAATTAATGAATTAACATACATTTACCTTCAAAATTTTTCATCATTTATGAACTTAAAAAAAATATTAGGAACATTGGTTTTGGCTTCGGTTTGTGGTTTCACTCAGACGCAGCAATTTACCATGAACGACGCCGTTTTAGGACTTAGAACCAATCTTGCCGTGAAAAACATTAGAGATTTTTCTTTCAGCAATGATGGCAAATCTTACCTTCAAATGGTTAAAAACGCTTATCTCATCACAGATATTGCGACCAACAAGACGGATACTTTGGTTTCTTTGTACCAAGTAAATCAAAATTTGAGTGCTGACCAAAAACTGAAAGCTCTTTCTCCATTGAAATTTTTGAACAATTCTAAAGCCTATTTTTCTCAAAAAGGAAAATATTTTTGGCTTCAAAAAACGGGGAATTCTTGGCAAAAAACAGAATTTGCTTCTATTCCTGAAAATGCGGAAAACGCTCAACTTCTTCCTGATAATCAAACGATTATTTACACCATCAAAAATAATTTATTTGTAAATGTTAATGGAAAGACTTTGAAGATCACAGATGACCAAAACGAAAATATCATCAACGGACAATCGGTTCACCGAAATGAATTTGGAATCGATGGGGGAATTTTTGCAGCGCCAAATTTTCAAAAAATTGCATTTTACAGAATGGATCAAAGCATGGTTACAGACTATCCCATCATTGATTGGAGCGTAACTCCTGCAGAAAACCATAACATCAAATATCCGATGGCTGGAAACAAATCTCACGAAGTTTCCATCGGAATTTTTGATGTTAAAACTCAAACCAAAAAATTTCTAAATATTGAAGGCGACAAAGAGCAATATTTAACCTGCGTAACTTGGAGTCCAGATTCTAAATTTATTTTCGTGGCGGTGCTGAACAGAGCTCAAAACCACATGAAACTGAATCAATATGATGCAGAAACTGGAAATTTTGTTAAAACACTCTTCGAAGAAAAAGATGAAAAATATGTAGAACCTCAGCATCCATTGACATTTTTACCCAGTTCAAATAAAGATTTTATTTGGCAAAGCCAAAGAACGGGGTACAATCATTTGTTTTGGTACAACACAGACAAAGGCTTGGTAAAACAAATTACCAAAGGAGATTGGTTGGTGAACGAAATTCTAGGTTTTAACGAAAAGAAAAAAGAAATTTATTTCTCTTCCACTAAAGAAACGCCACTTGAAAAACATTTGTACAAAGTAAATTGGCAAACGACTAAAATCACCAGATTAGACAAAGACGCTGGTGTTCATAATGGAATTTTGAGCAAAGACGGAACACATTTATATGATGTTTTTGCCAATGCTTCTACTCCAAGAATTGCCAATATTATCAATACGCAATCGCTTCAAACCAAAAATATTTTAACAGCAGAAAACCCACTGAAAAACTTCCAAAGACCTGAAATTCAGAATATTTCACTAAAAGCAGACGACGGAACTCCACTCTATGGAAAACTGATTTTGCCGACTGATTTTGATAAAACTAAAAAATATCCTGTAATTGTCTATTTATACAATGGACCTCATTTACAATTGGTTACCAATAACTTCCCAGCTTCTGGAAATCTTTGGTATGAATACATGGCGCAACGTGGTTACATTGTCTTCACGATGGACGGAAGAGGTTCTTCTAACAGAGGAACACAGTTTGAACAGGCGGTTTTCAGAAACCTAGGTGAAACTGAAATGAAAGACCAATTAAAAGGTGTTGAATATTTAAAATCTTTGCCTTTTGTAAATGCTGAAAAAATGGGAATTCACGGTTGGAGTTTCGGTGGATTTATGACCACAAGTTTTATGCTGAAATATCCTGAAGTTTTCAAAGTGGGAGTTGCAGGTGGACCTGTAATCGACTGGAATATGTATGAAATTATGTACACAGAACGTTACATGGACACGCCGAAAGAAAATCCTGAAGGTTACGCAAAAGCTAATCTTCTAGATAAAGTTCAAAACTTGAAAGGAAAATTACTCATGATTCATGGTGCGCAAGATGATGTAGTGGTTTGGCAACATTCTGTAAAATTCCTGAAATCTGCGGTTGACAAAGGCGTTCAGTTAGATTATTTTGTGTATCCTGGTCATCCTCACAATGTTTCTGGGAAAGACAGAGTGCATTTAATGCAAAAGGTTACGGATTATTTTGACTTGTATTTGAAATAGTATTCACCGCAAATCGAAGATTCGACAAAGTCAAAAGAAACAAAAGAAAAGTTTAAAAATAAGCAATTCAAATGCAAATAAAAGAGCAAAAAGATTTTTACTTTTTGCTCTTTTGTATTTCTTAAACACAAAGAAAATCTTTTGTGCCTTTTGTGGTTTAAAACTAATCTACTTTTTTCAAATCCAAATCTCCAAAGTCAAAAGAGAAATCCGTAACATCTGAAATCGGTTTCATTTTGGCAGAAACTGCTTTTCCGTTTTCGTCAAAAGTAAGCGTGAAGAATGCATCTGCGTCATAACTTCTATCGTCCCATTTGATTACGAAAGTATCTTTGGAATAAGGCAAAACTTCGCCTTTTAATCGTTCTGAAGATTTACAAATAATTCTAAAACCTTTCTTTTCTTTAGAAATTACAATATCTCCAAACCAAGCATCTCTATACGTTCCTACAAATTGTTCTGGAGCTAATTTTGCACTTCTGTCTTTTTGGTAAGCAGCTACTTTAGCATACGTTTCAGCTTTTTCTTTGTCATATTGAGCATTGTCTTTTGCGTATCTTTCTGCATAGGTTTTCAACCAATTTCTGTCTTCAATTCCTAAATACGCATCTTTCACGGTATTGGTAATCGTGTTAAAAGCCACCCCTTGTTGTTGATTCGTGAACACTACAATTCCTAAATTCAAATCAGGAATTAACGTAAATTGTGTAACTGTACCGATTAAACCACCTGTATGCTGAATCTGGCGGTGACCTTTTACATCAGAAATAAACCAACCTAAACCGTAACCGTAAAATTTAGTATCATAAGGATTTTTAGTAGCCATAGGAATGGGTTGTTGAATTTGCCAAAGAAGATTCGCGTTTTTTTCAGAAACCAAACGTACCCCATCTTTGGTCACGAAACCGTTCATTAAGAAATTTGCCCAAGTCGTCATATCTGTAATGTTGCTCAAAATTCCCCCAGCTGCATTGGCAATTTCGTTCCAATCGTGAGGAACTGCAACCGCTTTTCCATTGACTGGAGCATGTGCATCAATTTTATTTTCAACAGATTTTGCACGGTTATAAGAACCAAAACTTGAATTCATTCCTACCGGTTTCATAATCCTTTCTTCAATGAATTCTGCCCAAGTTTTGCCAGAAATTTTATGAATAACTTCTCCTGCTACAATAAACATTACGTTATTATAATCCATTGTATTTCTGAAAGAATGCGCAGGTTTAAGATAACGAATATTGTGCAATAATTGTTCTGTAGTCATAGTTCCACCTTCTGGAAAAAACATTAAATCTCCTTGTCCAAGACCTAAACCAGCTCTATGCGTTACCAAATCTTTGATGGTAAGTTCTTGCGTCACATAATCGTCATACATTTTGAAATCTGGTAAAAACTTGGTCACTTTATCATCCCAATTCAGTTTTCCTTCGTCTGCTAAAATCGCTAAAGCGGTGCAAGTAAAACCTTTAGAATTAGAAGCGATTCCCACCAAAGTTTCTGGCGTCATTGGTAATTTAGAATTTAGAGAACGTACTCCGAAACCTTTAGAATAAATAACTTTCCCATCTTTTATCACACCAACTGACATTCCGGGAACATCAAAAGTTTTAATGGTATTTTGGATGAGTTCGTCTAGTTTCTGCTCTGAAATTTGACTAAAAAAGAATAATGAGCAAAGAATGAAAAATAAAGAAAATGATTTTTTCATACTGATTTTTTTGAATTTCTGTAAAAGTAAATAATTCTAAAAAAAATCTCGCAGATTTAGCAAATTAAGCAGATAAAATCTACCAAACCAGTTAAGTCAGCGAGAAAAATAAACTTTTTTAAAATTTTATTTTATTGCTTTTTCGTAGTAATCAGAAGCCACGTTCCAATCGATTACGTTAAAGAAAGCTTCTATATAATCTGCTCTTTTGTTTTGATATTTTAAATAATAAGCGTGTTCCCAAACGTCCATTGCCAAAACTGGAGTTCCAGAAATAGACATTCCCGGCATTAAAGGATTGTCTTGATTTGCGGTACTTCCAACTTTCAATTTCCCTGAAGCATCGGTAACTAACCAAGCCCAACCAGAACCAAATTGTTTCGCTCCTGCATCAGAAAACTGCTTTTTGAAATTTTCAAAACTTCCGAAATCTCTATTGATAGCATCGGCTAATTTCCCAGTTGGTTTTCCTGTTGAATTCGGAGTCATCAAATCAAAATACAAATTGTGATTGTAGTAACCTCCCGCGTTATTTCTTAACGCAGCATTGCTAGTATCAAGCGTTTTCAACACTTCTTCTATGGTCATATTCGCTTGTGGTTTTCCTTCCACCGCTTTATTTAAATTGTTCAAATAACCAACATAATGCTTAGAAAAGTGAATGTACATAGTCTTCGCGTCTACATATTTTGAAAAAGCATCATAATTATATTTCAGTGTTTTTATTTTGAAAGCACCTGCATTTGCAGTAACATCAGAAGGTTTACCATAATCTGTAGATTCTACATTTACTACTGGTTGCGCTGTATTTCCCACTACTGCAACACAAGAGGTAACCGCAGAAAAAGCGATGGCTACAAAAGCCCATTGAACTAATTTTTTCATATCTATAAAGATTTAATTTTAAAAAATTGAATTTCCCAAAATTAGCAAAAAACTCCCGAAAATAGGTCAATTTTTCATTAACAAAATCTATAAATTGGTTTGATGTATTTATTTTAAAGTTAAGCACTTTCCCATTCTACAATTTTCCCACTCTATCACTCACATTTTGTACTTTTAACCTTACGCTTCGTACTTATAAAAATCTTACCTTTGTAAAAAGTAAAAAAGTAAAATGGAAAGTAAAAAAGAATTCTTCTTAGAATGTTATAAACTGGGTATTATAAAATTCGGTAGATTTACATTGAAATCCGGCATTGAAAGCCCGTTTTATGTAGATTTAAGACCTCTCGCTTCTGAGCCAAAAATCTTAAAACATTTGGCCAATTATCTTTTAGAAATGCTTCCTTTAGATAATTTCGATGTGATTTGCGGTGTTCCTTACGCTGCATTACCTATGGCAACTGCTATGTCTTTAGAAAGTTATATTCCATTGATTATCAAGAGAAAAGAAGCTAAAGAATACGGAACCAAAAAACTCATTGAAGGTATTTATAAATCTGGACAAAACTGTCTACTCGTAGAAGATGTGATTACTTCTGGAAAATCATTGGTAGAAACCATCGCCGAAGTAGAAAATGAAGGGTTAAAAGTTTCTGATATTGTAGTGGTTCTAGACCGTGAACAAGGCGGAAAGCAACTTTTACAAGAGAAAGGTTATCACGTTCATACGCTTTTCAGCATTTCTGAAGTGGTAGAAATTTTAAAAGAAGTAGAACATCTTACGGAAGAAGAAGTTCTAAGAATTAATGAATTTATCGCAGGAAATAAAATTGAATTCAAAGAAGAAAAAAGACTTTCTTACGAACAAAAATTAGAAAATTGCGAACATTCTGTTGGCAAAAAAATCTTAGAAATTGCGATTGCTAAAAAATCTAATCTTATCGCTTCTGCAGATGTTACTACTACCAAAGAATTGCTAGAATTTGCAGAACAAGTTGGGCCACACATTGTCGCTCTAAAAACGCATATTGACATTATTTCTGATTTTGACAGTGATAAAACCATCCTTCCGCTAAAAGATTTAGCTACCAAGCATAATTTCCTTTTGATGGAAGACCGAAAATTCGGCGACATCGGGAATACTCAGGAACTGCAATACAGAGGCGGAAAATACAAAATTTCGCATTGGGCAGATTTGGTTACTTCACACGTGATTGCAGGCTACCAAAGTCTAGATTGCTTTATGAATTCTGGCGTAATTGCGATACTTTCTATGTCTTCTAAAGGTGCGCTTACCGATAATAATTACCGAACGGAAGCCTTAAAAATTGTAGAAACTCATCCTAATATTGTGGGATGTGTGGCACAAAACAAAGTTCCAGCCAATGTTTTACTTTTTACGCCAGGAGTAAATATCAGTTCCAAAGGCGATGACAAAGGTCAACAGTACAATACGCCAGAACATGTTTTCAAAAATTTACATACCGATTTCGTGATTGTAGGACGAGGAATTTATAAAGCCGAAAATGTAGAAAAATCTGCAAAACTCTACAAGTTAGAATCTTGGAACGCCTACCTAAAATCGCTCTAAATGGATAAAAAAACAAATATACAATTCTATTCACCTACCGAAGAAAAATTAAACATTTGGTCTCATGCTTTCGGGATTTTTTTGAGCATCATCGCTTTGGTTCTATTAATCATTAAGGCGGTTCAACAAGACAATATCTGGATGATGATAAGTTTCCCAATTTTTGGGGTGAGTCTAATTTTATTATATCTCGCTTCTACATTTTACCACGCTTCAAAGGAACCACAAAAGAGATTTAAACTCAAGGTTTTCGACCATGCTGCTATTTATGTTCTTATCGCAGGAAGTTACACGCCTTTTACATTGGTCAGTTTAAACGGAGAAACGGGTTGGCTTATTTTTTCAATGGTTTGGGTGATGGCTTTTACAGGAATTATCCTCAAATTATTTTTCACAGGAAAATTTAAAATTGTTTCTACAGCGATGTACGTTTTGATGGGTTGGCTGATTGTTTTTTATTTCCAAGACTTAACCGCCAGTTTACATGAAAAAGGAGTATTTTACCTAATTCTTGGCGGAGTTTTATATACGATTGGTGCGATTTTATACAGCATTAAGAAAATAAAATTCAATCATGCTATTTTCCATTTTTTTGTTTTAGCAGGGAGTTTCTGTCACTTTTTATCGATTTATTTATACGTTTAGCTAAAGAAATTGAGCAACTTAATTTTACTTTTTGTCTGTCTGATCATAGGAATTGTTTTAAAAAAATCTAAAATAATTCCCGAGAATTTTCACACTTCATTGAATGCATTTGTGATTAATATTTCGCTTTCTGCATTTTCCTTGTATTATATTTCAAAAATAGAACTCAACAGTTCGGTGATTTATCCAGTTTTAGTGGTTTGGATAGGAATTTTTGCTGCGATATTATTTTTTGCAGGATTAGGAAAAATTTTCGGGTGGAAATCTTCTTTAATTGGCGCTTTAATTATGTGTGCAGGTTTCGGAAATACTTCTTTTGTAGGCATTCCTTTAATTCAAGCGATGTATGGAGAAGAAGGTTTAAAAACCGTGATGTTGGTAGACCAACCTGGATTTGTCGCGCTTTCTACGGTAGGTATTTTAGTCGCCAATTTTTATTCTGGAAGTAAAGATTCTCTACTCAAACATCTTTCTAAAATTTTAAAATTTCCGCCATTTATTGCATTTGTAATTGCTTTGTTGCTGAATATTTTCTCCATAGAAATTCCAAAAGATTTTGACGAAGTTTTAATGAAATTGGGCGCAACTACTGTTCCACTCGCTTTGGTTTCTGTAGGAAGTCAAATGCAATGGAAAAAAATTGAGAAAAAAGAAGGATTTCATCTTTTCATCGGTTTACTTTTCAAACTAGTTCTTTTGCCACTCATTATTTTGGTGATTTACAAATATATTTTCCACCAAACTGGAGACTTAATAGACATTTGTATTTTAGAAGCAGCGATGGCGCCTATGATTACAGCGGCGATTATTGCTTCGGCTCATGATTTAGAACCTAAATTTTGTAACTTGATGGTTGCGGTGGGAATTCCTCTATCTATCCTTACCGTGGGAATTTGGCATTTACTACTGCCTTTTTTGTAATTTAAAAAGATAAAAACTTCCGATTTATTTCTTTGAAAATATTCATCCCAGAAAGGAATTATCATTCTCAAAATCCATTGTCAATAAAATTCAAAAATTGTTGATAAAATGTAATATTTTTTCGGATTTATGTAAGTAATTTTAATAGTTTCTCTCTATATTTGAGTTTCTAAAATCAATGAAGAAGAAAACTATCATTTTACTGTGTTTACTGCTTAATCTTTTTGCTTTCTCGCAAAAAGACTCCATCATTATTGATGCAAAAATTTCAGCAGGAACACTTTCTGTAAGAGAAAAAATCTATTATCAAAACAAATCTGAGAGTGAACTCACACATCTTAAACTTCAAAATTTCACGGCAGCTTATAAAAGTAGAAATACGCCTTTAGTCATAAGAAAATTAGAAGACCGAAAAAAGGATTTATATTACGCAAAACCTAATGAAAAAGGCAGATTGGTTTATCTGATGATAGACAAAAAACCGTATGAAGGTGTTTTAGATGATGAAAATCTTTTTATAAAACTTCCAAAACCTTTAGCCCCAAATGCTTTTACTGAACTTTCGCTGGAATATTCTGTGATTTTGCCGAGTGCTCAGTTTACAGGGTATGGAATTGGGAAAAATAATACTTTGCTCAAATATTTTTTCTTGGTTCCAGACAGTTTTGACCGAGATAATTTCCTTGAAAAATATTACAAAGATTTAGAAGAAAACGTAAATGTAAATACTTTTTACCGAGTAAAATTTGAAAATTCTGGTCAAAATATCAGCAGTAATTTAACTGAAGTTGCTCCTAATATTTTTGAAGGAAAACTCAATAAAGATGTAGAATTTCTGATTGCTGACCAAGAAAATTATCAGCTAGAAACCATCGTAGACGGACAAAAACATTTGGTAGAATTGGGTTATCCTGTCACAGAGCAAGAAAAGGAATTAATAGCGTTTTACATTCCGCTTCATCTTCATTTCATCAAAGAAAAAACGGGATTTTTGCCAGGAAAAATCTTCATTAGCGAAAAATTTAAGTCCAAAAATGATTTCTTCGGGAATGATGACATTAAATTTTGGAAATTTAAGTTCCAAATGTTTACCGATGCCGAAAAAATAGACATGGATTATTTTAGCATTGTTTCTCAGCAAGTTGCAGAGCAATTCTTCGTTTCTGATAAAGAAAAAAATCACTGGATTACGAACGGACTTAAAACGTATTTAGAAATTCAGTATTTGAAAAAGAATTACTCCGACCATAAAATTCTCGGCGCGCTTTCTGATTATAAAATACTGGGAATGAAACCCTTAAAACTTTCATTTGCTTCTCGATTGAAGTTAATTGAAAGATACGGTCTTGCTTATCAATACATTACAGCGCAAAACCTTGACCAAAAAATAGACGAAAAATTTTCGGATTTAAGTAATTTTAATGAAATGGCGATTAGCCAATTCGAGACGGGAAGTCTTTTTACCTTGATTGCCGAAAAAATGGGAACTTCTTATTTTGACAATTTCTTAAAAGGTTATATCGCCAAAAATCACACTTCTGAATTAGACAAAAGAGATTTTCTAGACCAACTCACGGTAGCTTCTGGTTACTCTTCTGAATTTTTAGAAAAATACGTCAAAAGGAAGCAAAGAATCAATTTTAAACTCGATGATTTCGAGAGAAAAGACAACGTCATCAACATTAATGTTTCTAAGAATACAGCGCAGAATATTCCTTTTAAATTAGAAACTTTCCATGAAGATGGCAGTAAAAAAACCTTTTGGTATGACACGAATTATCAGGACAGTTCTTGTGGTTATGTGATTCCAGATAATGAAGCAGTAAAAATTGTCATCAATGATTTATATGCTTTCCCAGAAAATAATTTTAGAGACAATTATCTTTACACCAAAGGAATTAAAGACAATGCTAAAAAACTAAGATTTAAACTCATTCCAGACAATCCAAATGCAGAAATTAATGAAGTTTATCTTAGTCCAGGAATCGGTTGGAATAATTATGACAAATTCTTATTGGGAATTCGATTTAAAAATAAATCACTGATTGACAAGAGGTTTCAATATCTTATTTCGCCGTTTTACAGTACAGGAAGTAAAGATATTAATGGTTCTCTTAATGCAGTCTATAAAATTCAGCCTGCGGAAAGTTTCTTCCGAACGCTTACTTTAGAATTTTCTACGGCTAAGTTCAATTATGATTTTGGTTTGTCTTATAAAAAAATGAGTTTTGCCAGCCAAATGTCTTTTAACAAAAACCCTAGAAGCGAAATTTCTAGAATTTTGTCTGCTTCTTACAATTTCTTCGAAAGAGATTTAAGCCCAAAAATGATTGCAGAAAATGACTACGCTAAATATAACATTTGGAACTTAGGTTTTGTCTATTCAGACAATAATGTGATTAGAGAAAAGTATATTTTCGGGAACTTCCAATACATGGAAGATTATGCAAAACTTACTGCAGAAAGCTACTACAGACTAGAATATGCCAAAAATAAAAAACTGAGCTTACGATTGTATGGCGGTTATTTTTTAAGAAATCATACCAGAAATAATAATTTCGATATAGGGATTTCTAAAGTTTCCAACTATGCTTTCTCGTATAATCTCTTAGCTCAAAGTGCAATAAGCGGAATCCTTTCTCAACAGTTTATCATGGCAGAAGGAGGTTTTAAATCTTATATTAACGGAACCGTAGACCAATGGTTAATTACGCATAATGTAGAAGCAAACGTTTGGAAGATGATAGACGTTTACGCAGATTTTGGCGTGTATAAAAACCGCGAACATTCTCCAAAGTTTATTTGGGACAGTGGTATTAAATTTAAAGTAATTCCAGATTTTATAGAAGTTTATTTCCCTATGCAATCAAGCCTTGGTTTCGAACCGAAGTTCAAAGATTACGGCAATAGAATACGTTTTACTTTTAATCTAAATGTAGGCGCTCTGATTGGATATTTCAGACGAGGCTGGTACTAAATAAAAAAGGTTGCTCTTGTGAAGCAACCTTTATCATTATTAATTCTAAGAATTATTATTCTTTAACAATTTTCTGAGAAACAGATTGACCATTTACTTCACCTGTTACTACGTAAATTCCTTTTGGTAAAGAAGAAACATTAAGAGAAGTATTCTTTTCTACAGAAGCAGATTTTACTAAAGATCCACTTACGTTATAGATTTTTACATTAGCTTTTTCTCCAAAACTAATTTCATTAGTTACAATAGTATTTTTAACAAAATTATTTTTAAATTTATTAAAATCAATTGCAGAAAGCGTAGAAGGTGTATAAGTTTTTACAATTAAGTTATCTATGCTTACATTACCTGTTCCAGCTGTAGCATTTCCTGCTTCTCTAATAGCTATACCTGAAATTGCTGCAGGTGCAGTTCCTGTACCTGTTGAATTAGTTAATAAAGGTTGAGAATTTATTTGTAAAGTTGCTGTATTTGTAGGTGATGCAATCGTATTATCAACAATATAAGTTAATACAACATTAGAAGGAGTTCCATAAGCAACTTCTGTTCCGTAAGTAGGTGTAACAGAACCACCAGTAGGAACTGCTCCATTGTTCAACACGCCTAAAGAATAACCAGTTGTACTACCTTTAATATATAATCTTGCAACATAAGAAGTACCTGAAGGTGATGCTCCAGCTGGGTTAAGTAAATGCATAAAATACTCTCCGGTAGTAGTAAGACCCGTAGCGTCCGCTACATTTACGGTTAAAGAATATTCAATTTTATTATACTTATTTGCTTCTATTGTATACGCAGTAGAAAAAGCTTTATTAACGTCTTCACTGCTACCTGCAACCATTTTAGCAACAGATCCATCTGCCTTTAATTGTCCAGCAGTACCACTATGGGTAACCCACCCATTATCATTTAACGCTCCTGTATAAGAAAACGTTTCGTTAACGACTTCTGTTTGTGCATTTGCAAAAGTTCCTAAAGCAACAACACTTAAAAGAGTAAAGATTTTTTTCATGAGATTTTATTTTTAAATTAATATTCTCAAATTTACAAAGAATGTATTAGACATAGGACTTTTTAGTCCATTTTAACATTAAAAAAAGATTGTCTGAAAAAACAATCTCTTTATATTTTTCAGAAAAAGGGTTTATTATTTTTTAAGAATTTTCTGAGAAACAGTTTCTCCGTCTAATACTGCTGTTACTACATAATTACCTTTTGGTAAAGACGCAACATCTACATTAGCATTTTGAGCTGAAATAGTAGCAGATTTTACTAATTGTCCGTTTGTATTATAAACCTTTACTGAAGCATTTCCTTTTGTTTGGAAAGATAAAGTATTATCTACCATTGTATTTTTAAGGAAAATGTTTTTTGATTTTATGACATCTCCTACAGATAAAGTAGAATTTTTAGGTGTTAATGAAAAATCATCTACAGCTAAACCATCATCTGTTCCACTAACATTCACATCTACAAAACGTATCCAAAAAGTTTGTCCTGCAGAAATATTTAAACCTGTAATAGTATTAGATAGAGACGTTCTATAAGCAGCATCATTACCATTTCTTGTTCCTACAGTACCTGTAAGATTGGTAGTTTCATACAGTAAAGCTGTTACAGCAGTCCATGTTCCAGTTGTTAGAGAAGTAGCATCTGTACTGTATTCAAAAGTTATCTGATCTTTAATTGTAGTCCCTCTAGCTGGATCAAATCTCCATTCTTCACCAATGTAAGAAATTTGTAATTGATCAATAGTGTTTCCAGTATCATTTTTAAATTGAGCACCATATCTTGATGACAAATTACTACTTGCAATAGATCCTAAAGCTCTTTCAGTAGAAGCAGAAGCTCCATAACTATAAGTATCCCCTGCTGTAGCACTACCTGTACTTGCAGTATAAGTAGTATTACTATTTGAGCCAGTTTCTAAAATATACCACCCTGCTAATGTACCATTCAATGTAGTTGAGGATGTCCCAGAATTTGCTAAACCATCAAAATTTTGTGTATAAGCAGTATTAAGTGCCGTTAAACTAACTTGTGCATATGATAGACTAGCAAGCACAATTAAAGAAAAAGAGTAAAATTTTTTCATAATATTTTATTTTTAAATTAATAATTCAAAAGTACATTTTTTTTAATAATAAACTGTAAATCATTATTAATTATGTATTAATTTTTCTCCACAATAATCCTTATTTTTTTTAGTTACTTTTACACAGCGGTTTTAGAAAGATTTCGGTGACCAAAAAATTACTTTTTTTACTCATTTTAATGAGTGCTTTTTGGGCAAAAGCACAGATTTTCACATGGAAAAACCCTAATTTACCTGCTCAAGATTCCCTAAAAACAGACTCTATTGTATCAAAAAAATTGAATAGCGAGTTTTTTAAAAAAGACACCACCAATTTTGTATGGAAAGAAAAGAAAATTCTCTATGATGAATCCGTTTTGGTTAAGAAAAATTCTCGTTCCCAAATTTTAGGGGATTTATACGCAAAAGGTTCCATCATCCGTGGAATTACTTTTGGCAATAACCAAGGGCAATCTGTGCAATCTTCTATGGATATGCAAATTGCAGGAAAACTCAGCAAAGATGTTTCTATCCTCGCCAGTATTTCAGACCATAACTTGCCCATTCAAGCGGATGGTTATACGCAGACTTTGCAGGAATTTGATAAAATTTATCTCCAACTTAATATAAAAGACAAAAACATTTTAAAAGCGGGACATCTCGATTTGCAAGACGACCTAACCTACTTTGGAAGATATCAACGCAGAAGTATGGGAATTGGTTTTCAGACGAATTTTGGAAAAGATAACAAAACTTCTCTGGATTTTTCGGCGGGAGTTGCCCGAAGTGAATTTCACAGAATCCGTTTTCAAGGTGTGGAAGGAAATCAAGGTCCGTATCGTTTGAACGGAAAAAACGGAGAAAATTTCATTACCATTCTTTCAGGTTCTGAACAGGTTTTTATTGATGGAATTCTCATGAAACGTGGCGAAAACCAAGATTACACCATTAATTACAACACGGGGGAAATTACTTTCACGAGTTTCCGTCCGATTTTTAAACAAAATTTCATCACCATTTCCTACAATTACACCAACCGAAATTACAACCGTTTCATTGTCACTTCTTCGGTGAAACATCAAACCGAAAAACTAAAACTTTCCTTTGATGCTTTTCTGGAAAACGATAATAAAAATGCTCCACTTTCCTTGAATTTATCAAAAGAAGACGAACAAATTCTTGCCAATGCTGGAAACAATCAAGACTTAATGTTCGCACCTTCTGCTGTGATTACAGAATATGATGTGAACAAAATTTTGTACAAATTAGTCCAAAATCCACAAGGAAATTACTATGAATTTTCCACTGACAAAGCGGAAACTTTGTACAACGTTTCTTTCACGTATTTTGGTCTTGGAAAAGGAGATTACAAACTGAAACAATCTACCAATAACGGAAGAGTTTTTGAATTTGTAGGCGCTGGAAACGGTGATTATTCCGCACTTAGAAAATTGCCTTCTCCACAGAAATCACAAGTTTTTTCTACAAGTGCGGAATACACTTTTAACAAAGGAAAAATTGGCGGAGATTTCTCTTTGAGTAATTATGATTTGAATTTATTTTCATCTAAAAACAACGACCAAAATACAGGTTTTGCAGGAAGAATTTTCGGGAATAAAATCTTTACCAAAAACAATTGGAACGGAACAGTTGGCGCAGAATTCCAAAGAATTTCTTCGCAATTTCATATTTTAGATAGAATAAATGATGTAGAATTTTCCAGAGATTTCAATTTAACTCAAGAATTTAATCAAATCACTCAAAACAGATTGATTTTCAGTTTTTTGAACAGTTGGAAAAACACCAATTTCATCAATTACAAACTGAATTATCTCAACGAAAAACAAAGTTATAACGGTATAAAAAACGATTTTGATTTTAAATTTTTAAAGAAAAACACAGAGACCAGAGGAAATGTTTCTTACTTAAATACCACATCAGATTTTCAAAACACACAATTTGCAAGAGGAAATGTTTCTACTGAATTTTTGGGCAAAAAAGGAAGTTGGAGTTTTGGTGGAAGTTTCGAACATAATCTTAAGAATTTCAACCAAACCAAAACACTTGATGTGACGAGTTTTTCTTGGAAAGAAGTTTTTGTTCAAAAAAGAATTGGCGACAGTTTACGAACCAAATTGTTGGCAAAATCTTATTTCAGAACCAATGATTCTGTGCGCGATAATTCTTTAAAAAAAATGAACAATATTCTCGGTTTGATGCTCGAAAGTCAGTTGATTAGAACCGAAAAAACTCAACTTTCCACACTCGTTCATTACCGAAAATTTTTCTACGAAAATGAATTAAAAACGCAATTTAATTCTGATTTTGTGATTGGAAATATTCAATACAATCAACAATTTTTCAAAAACGGAATGCGTTTGCAAGCGTTTTATGAACTCGGAAACGGACAGGAAGCGCAGCGAGAATTTCAATATTTAAAAGTGACAGACGGACAAGGAATTTATAAATGGACGGATTATAACGGCGACGGAATTCAGCAGTTAGATGAGTTTGAAATTGCAGAATATGCTGATTTGGCGCAATACATCAGAGTTTACACCAATACGGTAAAATACACACCTTCCAACAAAAATAAGTTGCAACTTTCGCTTTCGGTGAATCCTTATATTGTTTTTAATTCAGACAATCAGTTTTTAAGACGTTGGAATTTTAACGTTTCACTCAATGCCCAAAATTCCTTCTACAAAGAAGACCGAGTTTTAGAATTTAATCCATTTAAAACCGAAAACAATCAGATTTTAAAAAATCAGAACTTATTGTTTTCTGTACTTTTCAATCCCACCTCAACATCTGGCTGGAACGGAAATTATCGCTTCATAGACAATCAAAATTTGGTGAATGCCAACTTTAGCATCGAAAAGAAAAATACGCAAACTCATTTGGTTAATTTTGGATATTGGTTTAATAAAAACTTACGTGCAGATTGGGAAAATCAGTTGCAGAATTACCAATCTTCTTCGCAATTATTTAAGACACGAGATTACACTTTAAACCTATACGAAACCAAGCCGAAATTGGTTTACAAACTTTCGGAAAGCATACAAACCGAAGTTTCTACCGCTTACAAAATAAAAGACAGAAAAGACGGCGAAGAATTCTTAAAAACTTTCGATTTAACCGGAACTTTACAATGGGAAAAACAGAAAACTTCGATTAGAGGAAATTTCAGTTTCATCAATAATGATTTTACAGGAAATGCTTTCAGTATTGTAGGAAATCAAATGCTTGACGGATTAAAACCTGGCAAAAACCAAGTTTGGAGCGTTATTTTGCAACAAGCATTAAACTCTTTCCTTCAACTCAACGTGAATTATGAAGGCAGAAATTCTGGCGAAAGAACAATTCATATCGGAAGTGTACAAGTTCGTGCTTCGTTTTAATATTATGTAATCAGCTCTCTGCCTTCAGCTCTCAGCAAAGAGCAGATTGCAAATTGCAGAAAGCCGAAAGCTTTTTATATCTTTGCAAAATGGTAAAAATTGGCAACATAGAACTTCCTGATTTTCCGTTTTTATTGGCACCAATGGAAGACGTGAGTGATCCTCCTTTCCGTAGATTGTGCAAATTACACGGTGCAGATTTAATGTATTCAGAATTTATTTCTTCTGAAGGATTGATTCGTGATGCGATGAAATCTAGGAAAAAACTCGATATTTTTGATTACGAAAGACCTGTAGGAATTCAGATTTTTGGTGGAGACGAAGAAGCGATGTCGCTTTCTGCCAAAATTGTAGAAACCGTAAATCCTGATATTGTGGACATCAATTTCGGTTGTCCCGTGAAAAAAGTGGTTTCAAAAGGAGCTGGAGCTGGCGTTTTGAAAGATGTAGATTTAATGGTTCGCTTGACAAAAGCTGTGGTAAATTCTACACATCTACCCGTTACGGTGAAAACGAGATTAGGTTGGGATGTTGATACTATCAATATTGAAGAAGTTGCGTTGAGATTACAAGATGCAGGAATTAAAGCGTTGACCATTCACGCCAGAACCAGAAGTCAAATGTACAAAGGTGAAGCAGATTGGGAATATATTTCTAAAATCAAACAAAATCCTAATATTGAAATTCCAATTTTCGGAAATGGCGACATTGATTCTCCTGAAAAAGCGCTTGAATACAAACAAAAATATGCTTGCGATGGAATGATGATTGGTAGAGCTGCGATTGGTTATCCTTGGATTTTTAATGAAATCAAACATTTTTTTGAAACAGGAGAAAAATTACCAGAACCAACGATTTCAGACCGACTTCTTGCTGTAAAACAACACGCAGAATGGAGTGCAGAATGGAAAGGCGAAAGATTAGGATTGATAGAAATGAGACAACATTACAGCAATTATTTCCGTGGAATTTCACATTTTAAAGAATTCAAAACCAAGTTTTTACAGGTTTTAAGTTTGGAAGAATTTTATCAATTACTGGAAGAAACGGAAGCGTTTTATAAAAATAGAATCGAAATTTTATAAATTTAATTCAATCCTTCAAGGAATTAAAATCCTCGAAGGATTATTTATATAACTATGAAAATCATCTCTTACAACGTCAACGGAATTAGAGCAGCTTTTACCAAAGATTTTATCGGTTGGTTGCAAGTTGCCAATCCTGATATTATTTGCATTCAAGAATCTAAAGCAGGAAACGACCAAATAGACATCGAAAGTCTGGAAAAAGTTGGTTACAAAAGTTATTGGCATTCTGCTGTAAGAAAAGGTTATTCCGGCGTTGGAATTGCCAGCAAAATAGAACCAAAACACGTAGAATACGGTTGCGGAATAGAACATTACGATAACGAAGGCAGAATTATAAGAGCAGATTTCGAAGATTTCTCGGTGCTTTCCGTGTATGTTCCGAGTGCTTCTAATATTGAACGATTAGACTTTAAACTTCAGTTTGCCGAAGATTTTCTAGAATACATTAAAAATTTACAGAAAGAAATCCCGAATTTGGTGATTTGTGGAGATTTTAATATTTGTCATGAAGAAATAGACATTCACAATCCGAAAGGTTTAAAAAACACTTCAGGATTTTTGCCTGTGGAAAGAGAATGGATGACCAGATTTATCAAAGAATGTAATCTGATTGATAGTTTCCGTTATTTACATCCTGACAAGCAAGAATTCTCTTGGTGGAGTTACCGACAAAATTCTAGAGCGAAAAATTTAGGTTGGAGATTAGACTACCATTTCATTACAAAATCCCTTGAAAACCAATTAGAAAGAGCTTTAATTTTAAAAGAAGCTGTACACAGTGACCATTGTCCAGTATATATTGAACTAAAAGGTTAAAAATAGATCTTTTTATAAACAAAAAACCACCTTTTCAGGTGGTTTTAATCGTTAATCGACAATTTCATATTCTATAGGAATAATTCCAGAACTATGATCACCAATTTCTTTAAAAGCAGCTTTTGTCATATCAAAAGCTCTACTTTTTTGAAATGGACCTCTGTCATTAATTCTAACTACAACAGATTTTCCTGTTCTTAAGTTAGTAATTTTTACTTGTGTTCCAAATGGTAATCTCATATTCGCAGCAGTTAGTTTTGAGTTATCAAAAACTTCACCGCTTGCGGTTTTTCTACCGTTAAATTTATCGTGGTAGAACGATGCAAAACTTGTTTTAGCATCATTGGTATTATATTTGAAAGAATATAAACCAAGAGTTGAAATCATCATTATGATTACGAGAATTGCTCTTTTCATCATTTTGAAAATTTTTGTGGGTTTTACAGGCGCAAAGTTATCATGAACCTGTTTTAGCACACAACCAAGTTGTTAAATTTTCTTAATTTTATGTTAATATTTTGTTAAACAACTCTCTCAACTACGTGTTCATGGGAAATGACAGGAAATGTTAAAAAATGTTAAAAAATATGTTAAAATTGTTAACGTTATTAACTATTTAATGCATTGTTTTTTGCTAATTCAAAAACATTATCAATAAAAACAATTGAATAAAATCAAAAAAATCATCAATTAATTGATGATTTTCTATTTTTGATTACATTAATTTAAATTTAACTTAATGTAAATTTTATGGTTTTTCGCAAAGAAATAAGAAATATTATTCTGCAATTTCACCATACAAATCAAACTCTTCTGCGGAAGTAATTTTAATATTAACGAACTCACCAATTGAAATATAAGTGTCTTTTGCTTCCACTAAAACCGTGTTATCTACATCTGGAGAATCATATTCCGTTCTTCCCACGAAATAATTTCCTTCTTTTCTATCAAAAATACATCTGTAAGTCTTTCCGATTTTTTCTTGGTTCTTTTCCCAAGAAATTTGAGACTGTAATTCCATAATTTCTTCTACCCTAGCTTGTTTTACCTCTTCTGGGACATCATCTTCTAACACATAAGCACTTGTATTTTCTTCATGAGAATAGGTAAAACAACCCAATCTATCAAAACGTTGCGTACGAACCCAATCTTTTAATTCTTGGAACTTTTCTTCAGTTTCACCAGGGAAACCAACAATTAGCGTAGTTCTGATAGCCATATCTGGAACTTTCTCACGGAATTTATCCAATAAAGCATTGGTTTTTTCATAAGTGGTTCCACGCTTCATGGCTTTCAGAATTTCTGTATTGATGTGCTGAAGTGGAATATCTATATAATTACAAATTTTAGGCTCTTGTTTAATCAGATCTAAAACATCTTCTGGAAAACCTGAAGGAAATGCATAATGTAAACGAATCCATTCTATTCCTTCTACTTTTACCAATTCCTTTAATAAATCTCCTAATGCTCTTTTCTTATATAAATCTAAACCGTAATAGGTAAGGTCTTGAGCAATTAAAATCAATTCTTTAACGCCAGATTTTGCAAGTTTTTGTGCTTCTATGACTAGGTTTTCAATTGGAGTAGAAACATTACCTCCCCTCATCAATGGAATGGCACAAAATGCACAAGGTCTATCACAACCTTCAGCTATTTTCAGGTATGCATAGTGTTTTGGAGTAGTAGTTAAACGTTCTCCTACTAATTCATGCTTATAGTCTGCACCAAGATGTTTTAGCAAAATTGGTAAATCTCTAGTCCCAAAATATTGGTCTACATCTGGAATTTCTCTGATTAAATCTGGCTTATATCTTTCTGAAAGACAACCTGTAACGAAGACTTTCTCTACTTCTCCTCTATTTTTAGCTTCTACAAAATCTAGGATAGTATTGATAGATTCTTCTTTGGCATTATCGATAAAACCGCATGTGTTAATCACTACGATGTCTCCACGTTGTTCGTGAACGACTTCTTTGCCGTTTGCTTTGAGCTGTCCCATTAAGACTTCTGAGTCGTAGATGTTTTTTGAACAGCCTAGCGTTACGATGTTAATTTTCTTTTTGCCTACAGATTTTGTTCTCATGTATGATAATTGATGGATGGTAAGTATTGAATTAATTAAGGTTGCAAATTTATGAAATAAAAAAGGAACTTTAGGTAAGAGTTTTTTTGAGGTAAAATAAGCCTATCTATTTCATGCACTTTTCATGCACTATCCATGCTTTATCTATGGAGTATCTATGGATTTGAAGTGATGTTGTGTCGTCCTAAAATAACTATACAGGTTATTTAATAAATCCTATTTTAGTTATACAAATATAATTCTTAATCCTAAATTTACTATACCATTGTTTTTTCATCATTAAATTTTCTATTGTATTTTTTCCATCTTTTCTTTAATTGTTCAGATTTTAGATGGGCTTGAGGAGGTGATGTGGTGAGGTGATGTGGTGGTGATGTGATAATGCGATGAGGTGGTGATGCGATGAGGTGGTGATGCGATGATATGGAAATTTGAAAATGAGAAAATTGATAATAAGTGATTTTTGGATAAAAAAAAGAACCGAATATTCGGTTCTGTATTTTTTAGTAAGCTCCTGTTTTTTTGTAGATGTAATATTTGGAATATATGTAAATGATGAAGGTAGGCAAAATTAAATACAATAAGCCTTCCCAAAAATTAAACCCAAATTTAATGACACAAGCGTTAATCAATAACTGAACTCCTCCATATAAAGTAGCCACCAAAAGATGTGACCATTTCATTTGGTTGACCAACAACTGATATAAATGATGACGGTGTGCTTCGAAAATATTTTCCTTTAGTTTTATTCTTTGAAGAATGGTTGAAATTACTTCTATTCCATAAACTGCGATGAATAATAAGTATGTGAAATCTTCGGTTTTTACCATTAATAATCCTAATAAAGCTAAAACCCAAAATGCCATGCTCATGCTTCCTACATCTCCAGCGAAACATTTGGCTTTTTTTCTAAAATTGAAAAATAAAAACACCAAACTTGCCAAAATCGGGTAAATAATAAAATAAGCATCCGTGAATGTTACTCCATATTGATTGATGTAATAAAACGTGAGCAACATAACCAAGCTGTAAACTCCCGTAATTCCATTGATTCCATCCATAAAATTGTAGGCATTCAGTACTCCTATTACAAAAATATACACCAAAGGAATGAACCAAATGGGTGCAGAGGTGAATAATCCTAAGAAATAAATCAGCAACGTAACAGCTACAAAATGAAATAATAATCTCAATTTGCTCGATAAATCTAAAATGTCATCTAAAAAACTAATGGTAGATAAGGCTAATAATCCTAACCCAAAACTCCAATAATCTTCCGGTAAAAAGTAATCTTTTCTGTACGCAGCACTCACCACAAAATACAGTACAAATGCAATGGGAAAAATAATTCCACCTCCACGAAGTGTAATCTGCGTATGAGAACTTCTGTGATTGGGCTTATCTATAATATTAAATTTATCTGCTATTCTAAAATAAAGCAGTTCTAAAACAAAAAGCACGAGAAAAACAGCGAAATACATCATAGGTGCATATTATCAAGTTATTTGCAAAAATATGCAAATTTTATCTTCTTTTTTGCAAGAATTATTTTACGTGAGCATTAAGTTTTAATAATGATCACTTTTTATCCAATATAAACGATTCAATCGTCTTTTTCATTCCTTCTTCCGCGCTAATTGGTAAAGAATCGATTTTTAACGCGGTTTTAATTTTTTGGTTGGAAACGATCAGATTGGAGGTCATTTTCTTTAACCTTTTGGAATTAATCGGTAGCGAAATCATATCGCCCATTTTTGCAAGACCATTAATTAAAAACTTTGGAGGTGAGAGAATGAGAGGCTTCTTTCCTTTCGCTGTACCAATGATCTCAATGATTTTTTGGGTGGAAAGCGACTCATCATCGCTGATATGATAAATTCCACTTTCCATTTCTTTATGCTTTTTAATGATTTCATTCATTAAAAAGACCACATTATCAACTGAAATAAAGGTTCTTGAATTCTGAAAAGCTCCTAATGGATACGGAATTCCTTTGGAAATTATTTTGTACAATAAAGTGAGATTTCCTTTATCACCTTCCCCATGAATCATGGTTGGACGGAGGATAAAAATCTTTTTCCCGGACGGAAGGCTTTGTTTGAGTAAATATTCTTCCGCTGCTTTCTTCGATTTTCCGTAATGAGAATGGGGATTTCCAACTGAATCTTCGGTGAGAACTTCCTTTCTTTCGTTCTCTTCTACTGCTGCAATGGAACTGATATGAATAAAAATTTGTGCATTGGATTTCAGAAATTCTTCAAAAAGAACTTTCACTAATTCATAGTTGGCAAAATAAAAATCGTCTTCGGTCGCTGTCCCGTTATGATCGTGGGCTTTGCCAATGCAATTGATAAACACATTTGCATCATCAGGGATATTTTCCTGCCAGTTTTGCTGACGAATATTAACGCCAATAACCTCACCATCTAATTTTGATTGAAGATGTGAACCCAGAAAACCGTTGGAACCGAAGAGAAGTGTTTTAATCATTTCCTCTTATTTTCTTTAATGCTTCTGTATTAATTTCTTTTCTTCTTTTATCGAAAAACCATCCCCATTTATTAAAATAATATATCGCAGACTGTATTCCTATTTTTGTCAGACGAAAAGATTTGTGTGATCCTTTTTCAAAATGATGATATATGGTTGCATTTGGATAAAAAACAGTTCGGTACCCTCCATCAATTAATCTTCTGCAAAGATCTGTTTCCTCACCATACATGAAAATTCCTTCATCAAAAAAACCTATTTTTTTTAATGCGTCTACTCTTAAAAACATAAAACATCCTGATAAATAAGGCACATCCATCACTTTATCGTATCCTGTAAATCGCATTTCGAAATAATCATTTCTCTTATCCACCATCTTTTTAAATGGATTGAATCTTCTTCCAATCCAATCATAAGGAGTAGGTAAAAATTTGCATAAATACTGTAAGTTTCCATCGGGATAAAATACTTTTGGCATCACGTTACCAACATTTGGTTGATCATTCATGAATTTCAAAAGCAAATCTATAGTCGTATTTTCAAAATACACGTCTGGGTTTAGCACAAGGTGATATTTAGAACCTCCTTCAATAGCTTTTTTTATCGCAATATTATGCGCAGCACCAAAACCCGGATTAGTTGGGTTAAAAATATATGTTATATTTTCAGGAGATATTGAAACGAGTTGCTTTAGAGTCTCATTTGGAGAGTTATCAATAAGATATAAATGTTTTTTATATGGGAAATTTGAATTTAAAAAACTTTTTATTGCATCAGATAAAACTTTAACATCATTATTGTACAATACTATTGAAGCTGTAACCAACATATTCTAATATTTATTTTTAATTATTGAAAAAATTTCTAAATACTTTGATGCCCTTGTTTTAGCAGTTCCAAAATTTTTAAGTTGAATAGTTCCCTTTTCCAATAATTGGTCATATTTTTCTTTATTCGCTATTAATTCAATGATTTTATCTGCAATATCATTAGGGTTTGTAGGATCAAAATAAGATGCTGCATCTCCACAAATAGAAGTAGCAAAAGAATAATTAGAGGTAAGAATAGGCTTTTTCATTTTCATTGCTTCTGGATAATTTGCTGAAAAAGACTCTATTAAAGAAGGTAGAAATAAGACATCTGATTCTACATATAATTGTGGACAAAATTTAACTGGAATTCTTCCTAAATTAACTATTTTTGATTTAGCCAAAGTATTAAATTGGGTTTGAAACTTGTTTTCATCCACCGTTAAAACAAATTTCACTTTATTCCCTGGTAATTTTTTTTCTAGAATTGGAACTACATCATTAATCACAGTAAGATTCTTATGAATATCAAGTGATGCTAAGGATACTATTCTAAACTCTCCTTCTCTCCTTTTTGGTAATAGAACTGGTAAATTTTCGGTATTAGGATTTTCAAAAAAATGATTAAATGTATTACTTACTGTAAAAACATTATTACTATTTATTTTCAAAAATTTCACTAAGCGCTTTGACATATCTTGGGTCTCACAGATAAAATATTGTCCGTTTCTTTTTAAAAAAAATCTATGTGCCCATTTCATCAGTTGTATTCTCATTTTCTCCTTCCAAGGAATGACTTTATAGAAAGGAGATTCTGGATATACATAATATGAATTCGCAAATCCAGTAATGTGAGGAGATCTCGGGGTCCAACAAGCTGGACCAAAAACAGTGAAAACAACATCTGGATTTATTTTTTTTTCTAAATTCTTAAGTTTTTTTCTAATAAAAAAACCTTTTAATCCATAAAGAGGATGCCCCTTAAAATCATAAAAATAAAAATTAGAGGGGAAGCTCGTTTTATCAATCTCTTTAGAAAGAGTAGGACTAAGAAATATATGATAAGTATTATGCAGATGTGATTTGCATTCTTGAATAAAAGAAAATGCAACTTGAGTAACTCCCGTCCCACTTAAAGTTGTAGTATTGATTATTAGTTTCATATATTAATTTAGGAATAGTCTAGCTCTTCTAAAACACTTTTTAAGAATGCTTTATTATCTACTGAATTATATAATCTGATTGCATTTTTAGAAAATTGTTCATGGTTTTCATTTATTTCTAAAATAATTTGACACAATTCATCAATATTACCATTATCAAAAATTCTACCACAATTATACTTTTCGAAAGGAATTTTGAGACCAGGAATATTATTTCCTATCATGGGGATACCATACCCTGAATACTCAAATATCTTATTGGGAGCGCAAAATATCTGATTAAGTGATATAGGGTCATACATTAATATCCCAATATTTGCTAAAGAGGTAATATAGAGATGCTGAGGAGAAGGAATAAAAGAAATATGTATAAGTGACGGACATAGTTTTTTATATTTTTCAATCATTCCATAATCTCGTCCCATAATTACTGGTACATACTCTTCTCCTAATTTATTTACTGCTTTTAATATAAAAGACAAGTCTCTTTCTGGAGAAACTAATCCTTGATAAAGGATTACTTTTCTTTTGAGATTAACTATTTGGTGGTAAAGTTCTGGCTGGTGGTTTTTCAAAAAGTTCAAAGCCAGAGAATTCTCTTCTAAACTGTAGGGTTTATTAGGTAAAACTAATGGAATTTTTTTGGGTTGAAACCAAACATTAAAAATTGCAGCTCGGATTTCCTCACACACTATAAGTCTTTTCGCTTTTTTCACATATTTATTAATAACATATCTGTAAAACATAGAATGATCATACAATTCTAAAATATGCATTACATATGATAATTTATTAGGCAATGAAGAAAATAATAATGGTGCTAGACTATCTGCATCTACAAACCATATTAGAGCATTAGTATTTTCTTTATTCCATAAATGAGCCAGAACTGCTTTTCTATATTTGTACCAAGTTTTTAGTTTTACAAAAAGAGACCTTTTTTCTAGATATACGAAACTCCCTAAATTTAATTCAATATAGTTAACATTTATTTTTCTAAAACGGTCTTTCCAAAATTCGTTAAGTCCTAATGTAATTACGGTAACCTCTACTCCTAAATCTCTTAGATGCTGGATGACCATCTGAGTTGGAGGTTCTTTTTCAATTGTATTTTTATGAATAATAATTACTTTCCTCATAAATAAAAAAGTTTAATTAAAACTCCACTTATACCTTATAAATGGTTCAATAAAAAAAATGATAAGTAAGAAAAATAGCATTGGGTAAAGACCTTGAGTAATTCCTGATAAAATATCACCTCTTACAGTGAGTAAACTTGCCAAAAATGAAAGAAGACCAATAAGTAGTGTATAGTAATTTTCGGATAAAAGAAAAGCATCTACTAATCTTAATAAAATTCCAGCATATAATCCCATAAGAAATGAGTATAGTATAACTCCATATATACCATTATTTGCCCATCCTTCACCAGCTATACCCGCTGCATTAGACCATTTAATATCGGCGAGATGCTGAGGTTCAAAGTTCTGTCCACCCCATTTCACTTCGGTTAAGGCTACGCCAAATCCTACTGGCTTTTCTTTCCATATGCTTCTGGGAATAGGATTAAGTAATACTGCTTTTAAAGTATAATTTAGAGGCAAATAAGGAACTGTATTTCCAAATCTATCTACTGAAAGTTCATAATCTTTGAGTAAAAGGTCTCCTTCTGTAGAACTATAATCTTTTTGAGATTGTGAAAAATCCATTTCGGTTATCGTTTTCTGTAACACATCCAAGTTATCAATTTCTTTATTTCGAATGGATGATAGGGCTAAAAACATTAATAACACAATTAAACCAGGATACAAAACTTTAGGAGAAAATAAAATTCCTTTCAATGGTGATAATCCACTTGAAAAATTAGAAATAATTTTGGCTAAAATAATAATAATCAATAGCACAATTATAGCTCCTCTGGTTCCTCTTGGAAAAGCGACAAGTGCTAGAGCAAGAAAAGAAAGATTGGTATAAAAAGAAGAAGTGTTAAATTTCGAGTTATTATAGCTTAAAACAAATAAAATTAATGAAGAAACTGAATAAAGTGAAAACTGAATAATACTTAAATAAGTAGGAGCATCTTCAATTTCGGGCAACCTAAAATAAAATCTAGTGACCGCTTTTTCAAAAGAACCATATAGCCATGTATTTAATGACAAATCAAAAGTTATATATGTAAGTACAATTAAAAAAAGGAAAAATTGTTGACTTCCGGTTAATGGTTTAATGTCCAAGGATTTAAGCACTGTGGTTTTTCTTTGAAAATAATTTACCAGAAATTTTAATTCTCTATTTCGGATAAAATATGTGGTTCCAAAGAAAATAAAAAAAGATAATGTTAAAATTAGTTCAGATTTTTCGGAGAGCACAATTTCTTTTGTCTGTCCAAAAAAAAGGATAAAAATCATTAACATGTAAAACATAGGGTCAATAATGAAATTATATTTTTTTTTAATAATTATCATTATTGCAAAAAAGATAGCAAAAAATCCAGGAAAAGTCATTACTATTAAGATTACATGTTAATTTAAATATCTTCTAATATACAAAAACTGAATGATTGCATGACAAAAATAGCTTATAAGATAAGCTAATGATAATCCTATAGCACCTAGAGCTTCTTTTTCAACTAAAAAATGAGTACTTACAGTAAGTATAATTGCCCACATGAGATTAGCATAAAAACCTAACCACATTTTTCCTTGGCTTGCAATAGCCTGACCAATTACATTATTTATAGAAATTAATCCTGTTGTAATGAACATAATTATTATTGGCCATAATAAATCATTATATTTTGCTCCATAAAAATCTACAATTAATGGAGAAAATATCACAAAAACGATTACTAAAAAAAAAGCTAGAACAATATTTATTTTAAGATTTTTATTATAAACCATTCTGTATTGCGTCTTGTTTTCTACTCTTGAAGATAAAAGAGGAAGTGCTATTTGCGATAAAGCCGCAGGAATGAATAAAATGGTATTTCTCCATTGGCTAGCAATATCAAAATTAGCCATTTGTAAATATCCACTGGGTTGATTTACTAAAACATAATTAGCATACCATACTACTGGTGCAACCATTAATCCCGCTAAAAAAGCTGGAAAGCTAAAATCCCACAGTATTTTAATTTCTTTAAAATTCTCTTTGCTCCAAAATTCAATTTTAAATTCTGAATAGAATTTTTTTCTTAGAGTGATAAAATTGAAAATAAAAAATAAAACGTAATTAGCTCCAAATGCGATGATTACAACATCTAAAGTATAAAATCTTGCCGCTAATATCAAAAGAACAGAAGAAATAATTCCGCTCATAGCACTATTGATAGATAATTCTTTAAATTTTTCTATTCCTGCTAAAATTCCATTCTGTATACCATTCACCGAAGAAAAGAATAAAATAAAAGCACTTATTTTAATTTCTGTATTTAAATTCGGAGCATTTATTTGATGCGCTATAGGTATAGCAAACAGATAAATTAGAAAGAAAATGAGAATACTAATTACTATTGCAAAAAAAGTAGACATGCCTACAATTCTCTCTAATTTTCTTTTTTGAGAAAAACGATATTGTGCAATAAACTTAGTTGCGGTCATTCCTAGCTCCATACCAGCAAACATGGCAAACATTAAAATTGTAGATTTTATGATTCCAAATTGCCCATACTCTTCTTTGTCTAAATATTTAGCCATAAAGATTGTAGCAATTAACAATGTAAACTTAGAGATTACATTCCCTAAAATAATCCAAAAACTCTGACTAAAAATTTTTCTGTTTAAATCTGAAGATAGTGTTTTTACTATTTTTTCATGTATAATTCTTCGCATAAACCGCTATAGATTTGCAATAAAATCTACTATTCTTTCACTTGCTTTTCCGTCTCCATAAGGATTATGTAATTCACTCATCAAAGAATATTTCTCAGTATTTTCTAATAAAATATTGGTTTCTTTTACAATTTTTTGTTTATCTGTACCAACAAGAATTACTGTTCCAGAATCTACTGCTTCAGGGCGTTCTGTAGTATCTCTCATTACTAATACTGGTTTTCCTAAACTAGGAGCTTCTTCTTGAATTCCTCCCGAATCTGTAATAATTAAATATGCATTTTTCATTAACCAAACAAATGCGGGATATGATAATGGGGAAATTAATTTTATATTTTCTATTCCAGAAAGTAATTCAAAAACAGGACCTTTAATATTAGGATTTAAATGTACGGGATAAATAATTTGTACATTCTTATTATTTAGGGCTACCTCTTTTAGTGCTTCACAAATATTAATAAAGCCTAAACCATGATTCTCTCTTCTATGACCAGTTATTAAAATAATTTTCTTCTCCGTATCTACTATTTTTTTAAGCTCTAAAATTTCGGAATTTTCAAAATTTTGGACTCTTTTGGAACTAAAAAGTAATGCATCAATAACTGTATTTCCTGTAATTACAATACTATTCTCTTTAATATTTTCCTTCCTTAAATTTTGTTCAGAGTTTTCCGTAGGCACGAAATGATAATCAGCTACGCGACCTGCTATTTGTCTATTCATTTCCTCTGGGAAAGGAGATTTTTTATTATTAGTTCTTAATCCTGCCTCTACATGACAAACTTTAGCACCTGCATAGAAAGAAGCTATACTCGCTGCCATAGTAGTAGTAGTATCTCCGTGAACATAGACATAATCGGGCTTATATTCTTCAAGTATGGGCTGAAGTCCTGTAATAATATCAGAAGTTAGGGAATATAAATTTTGATTAGGCTTCATAAGATTTAAATCATAATCAGGAGTAATTTCAAAAAAATCTAGTACTTGATCTAGCATTTCTCTATGCTGAGCGGTGACACATACTTTTGTTTGAAATTGGTCTCGTTTTTGAAACTCTTTAATTAAAGGAGCCATTTTTATCGCTTCTGGACGAGTTCCAAATATGATTAAATTTTTTTTCATAGATGATTAGTTATTTAGTTTTTCTTTTATTCTTTCAAAAAAACTCTTCTCCTTAGCTCCATAACCATACCCATACTTATTACCATACCCGAAATATTCTTTGCTTACATCATTCAATATAAATGCAGCATTTTTAATTTTACGAGCGTCAATTACATTATTAGCAAAATCGATTAGTGATTTTTCTGTGTATTTAGATCTGGTCACATAGAGTGTAATGTCTGCTACTTCTGAAATTAAGAATGAATCAGTCACCATCATTAATGGCGCGGTATCTAGAATAATATAATCATATACGCTAGACAATTCATCAATAAGTAACTCGAATTTACCATTAGAAAGCAAATCTGTAGGATTTGGCGGAATACTTCCAGAATAAATCACATCTAAATTTTTATTAAACGAACTTGGATGGACAATTTCTTCTAGCTTTACATTTTCATCACTTAAGTATTCTGTAAGTCCTATAAGACCTTTTCTTGAAGGATTATATCTCTGTAACTGAGGATTTCTAATATCAGAACCAATAATAATGGTTTTTTTAGACGGAGAAGCTAAAGTTAAGGCTAAGTTTACCGATACAAATGTTTTTCCTTCTCCTTTAACTGTAGAGGTAACAAAAACCACTTTACCTTTTTTCTTAAGAAGCATAAAATTCATATTCGTAGTTAAAATCCTGAATGCTTCTGCCATAGGTGACAAGTCATTCACTTTAATTAGTTCATCTGCTCCCTTTTCTAGTTGCGGAATTTCTCCAATTACAGGTTTACCGTGGGAAAGCTTTTCAATGTCATGTTTTGATTTCACTTTATTATCAAACAGTTCTAATAAATAAATCAATGCAAAAGGTAATAATAAACCTATCAATAGTCCAGCTAAAAGGATTATTGCAGATTTTGGTGCAACTTGAGCGTTTTTAAAAGCTTTATCAATAATTCTTGCTTTTGGCGCAGTAACCGCTAAAGAAATTTGGGTTTCTTCTCTTTTTTGAAGTAATAATAAATATAGTGCTTCTTTAATCTGTTGTTCACGCTCTATACTTCTAAACATTTTCTCTTGAGTAGGAATTTTTGCTATTTTTCCTGATACGAGATTCTGTTCTTGAACATAACTATTCAGTGCTAATTGTAATCCCTCTCTACTTTTTTGAAGATTTTGTAAAATGGTAGGTCTTAAATTATTGATTTGACTGGTTACTTCTATAACCAAAGGGTTTTGAGGTGTAGCATTTTCTAACAAGCGATTTCTTTCGAGAATCAATTGATTGTAGGCAGTGATGTTTGTAACCGCACCGGGATTATTTAAACCGATATTATTGGGAATGACTTGATAATTTCCTTGTCTTGAGACAAAAGAGATTAAACTATTGGTTAATTCTAACTGAGAAGCCACTTCTAACTGTTTCGCTCTTGCCTCAGCAGAAGTTTTTAATCCTATTTCTCCTTCTATGGCTAAATCTGTTATCTGATTTGCTTTTTTGAATTGTTCTTTTTGGAGTTCAACATTTCCTAGGTCTCTTCCTACATTTGCAATTCGTTCTTCAATAAATTCTGCTGTTTTTCTAGATTCTGCATTTTTATCATTTACTGCATCTACATTGTATACCTCCACTAATTTATTGATAATATCTTTTGCTTTATCCACATTAGGATAATTCATGGATAATTTAATTACCGTCACGTCTTTATTGGCTAAAGCAGTAGTTAATTTTTCTTGATAGTTATTGGTTTTAGATTCTAAAGAAGAAACATTTAATATTAATTCATTCGTTGGATTTTTAGCATCTGCAACATACTTTTTATTTTTAAGAATAATGATATTGGCATTTTTTAATGAAATTAATTTATTAAAACTTGAATTGATACTGCCTATATCATCAGAATTTAATGTAAGTTTATCTCCATTGATTGTCACATGTATAGGTTCTACTGGTTTAGTTGTTTCTTTTTCACTTATAATTTTAACAATAATTGGAGAAGTCTTTCCATACACTTCAGTATCTTTAAAAAAACCTGGCACATAAATATCTGTTTCTAGTCCTAAGTCTTTGATGACTGAGGTCATTAGTTTTTTGGATTTAAGGATTTCGATTTCATTGTCTACTCCATCAGAACTCATTTTTCCTAATCCAGATAAGTCTCTCAACATTTCGAAATCTTGCCCTCCCATGGATTTTTTAGAATCTTTAATGAGCACCGTAGAGACCACTTCATATACTGGATTTTGTGTTTTTAGAAAAAGATAAGCGATAAATAATGCAAATATTCCACCTAATACAAACCATTTCCAACGTTTTAGATAAGGTTTGATTAATTCATTAATGTGTATTTCTTCTTCTTGAATATTATTATTCATTTTTTATTTTTTAATTTTTAAAAATCAAGGCTAAAATTGTTACAACGATAGAGGCTACTGAAATGTAAATCCCTGCATTAGGATCTAAACGAGATGTTTTTTGTTTGGTCTCATTAGGAGATACAATAATCACATCATTTTGTTTCAAATAAAAATAAGGAGAATTGATAAAATCAGCTTTCGTAAGATCTATTCTCTCTTTACTCATTACACCATCTATATTCCTAACCACCAAAACATCTGTTCTATTTCCATAAATTGTAAGGTCTCCAGCTAGACCTAGAACTTCTAAAAGTGTGGTTTGTGCATCTGGGATATTGTATGTTCCTGGACGATTTACTTCACCTAATACTGTAATTTTATAATTGGTATTCTTTACAGAAACTTGTGGATTTACCACATATTTTGAGATTTCCTTTTTTAGTATATCTCTTAATTCTTCCGTGGTTTTATTTTCTGTATTGATTTTTCCAATGACAGGAAATTCAATATTTCCATTTGAGTCTACAACATAAGTAGGTCCAGAGGTAGAAACTTGATTTTGGGTTGGCAAATTATTACTTGCTGAAGAATACTGTAAAATTTGACCAGAAGAAAAGTTTTGGTTGAAAGGTTTCACCACGTCCATATCTTTTGCCGTTACCATAATGACCAACTGGTCATTGGGTTGGATAGTAGATAATGCATTTTTCATTGAAGCTTCTAAGGCCACACTCTCAATATTTTGCAAATAATCTAATTTCTTTTTGCTAGTACATGAACTCAAAAAAAACAATACGAAACTAAATATTATTATAAAACTCTTTTTTTTCATTTTTACTATTTGTGATTAAAGTTTATTGTCACTATTTTTCAAAACACCTTTTACATCGTACAATATAGCATTTTCTTTTCTAAGAAACGAAAAATCCATATCCAAAAATTCTTTATGTGCTACTCCTAATACAATAGCATCAAATTTAGCATTAGGCACTTCATTAGTACTCCATATGCTATACTCGTGATGTACTTCTTTAGGATTTGCCCACGGATCAAATGTCGTCACCTTCACCCCGAAATCTTCTAATGCTCTGATTACGTCTACGATTTTGGTATTTCTTACATCTGGACAGTTTTCTTTAAAGGTAATTCCCAACATTAAGATTTCGGCACCATTCACATTGATGTCTTTCTTAATCATGGTTTTGATGACTTGTTCTGCCACGTATTGTCCCATAGAATCATTCAGTCTTCTTCCTGCCAAAATAATTTCTGGGTGGTAACCAAATTCTTGTGCTTTTTGAGCCAAATAATATGGGTCTACTCCGATGCAGTGACCACCCACCAAACCTGGTTTAAAAGGTAAGAAGTTCCATTTGGTTCCTGCAGCTTTCAACACTTCATGGGTATCAATATTCATGAGATTGAATATTTTAGCCAATTCATTTACAAAAGCGATATTGATGTCTCTTTGAGAATTTTCAATGACTTTAGCTGCTTCTGCCACCTTGATGGTGGGAGCTAAATGTGTTCCTGCTGTAATCACAGATTTATATAAATTATCTACAATTTTCCCAATTTCTGGGGTAGAACCCGAGGTTACTTTCAGAATTTTTTCTACGGTATGTTCTTTGTCTCCTGGATTGATTCTTTCTGGAGAATATCCCGCAAAGAAATCTACATTAAAGGTTAGACCAGACACTTTTTCAAGTACTGGAATACACTCTTCTTCTGTTACACCAGGATATACGGTAGATTCGTAAATAACAATATCTCCTTTTTTTAGAACTTTCCCTACGGTTTCGCTGGATTTATATAGAGGTGTTAAAACTGGTCTATTGTTTTTATCTACAGGAGTAGGAACGGTAATGATATAGATATTCGCATCTGCAATATCTTCTATTTGGTCTGAACAAAAAAGCCCAGTTTTATCTTTAGCAGGATTTTCATTTAATAACACGGATTGTAATAAATGGTCTTCTACTTCTAAAGTAGCATCTTTTCCTGATTGGAGTTCCTGTACTCTTGCAGCATTGATATCAAAACCTACGACTGGATATTTTGTAGCAAATAATCTAGCCAAAGGTAATCCTACATAACCCAACCCAACTATTGCTATTTTATTTTCATGATTCATTCCCAATCAATGGAATCTAAATTCCTTTTTATGAATTCTTTTTTCTAAAATCAATTTAATTCCTAAACTTTCTAAACGCAAAATTATTTTATTACCTTTTTGCTCAAAAAAAGTTGCCTCTTGACCTTTAAAAGTTCCTTCTTCTATGGTGAATTTTTGCCCTTTTTCTAAATCTGAAATCTGAACCTCTTTAAAGTTATGATTTAAGGTTTCTTTCATGGCATTGATTTCACTTTCCTTTATTATAGCGGGCTTTCCTAGAAAAAAAAGATACCGAACAACACCAGAAACACTAAATACTAAATCTCTTTCTTGTTCTTTTATCTTGATAAAAACATAAGAAGGAATCAGCGGTTGACTCACCTTTTTTTTCCTATCACTCCACTGTTTAACTACAGATACTTTGGGACAGAAAACCTCTAACCCCATTTTGAGTAGTTGTTCTTCTACTTTTTTTTCATTTCTTGGCTTTGTGTATAATGCATACCAATTCACAAAATTTCTTTTTTACATTGAAAAAGTATTTCAAATGATGACACTTTTCCACGGCTTCGCCACTGTGAGTCACAGACAGATTCACAAAATAACAACTATTAACTATAGTTTAAAGAACAATTAGGTTCAAAAACTATACAAAAGTAGCAATATAAAATTCAATATGCTATTTAGTATTATTAAATAATAAAAACACAGCAAAAATATTAATATTAATTCTAATACAAAATTATTTTTTGAACAAAAAATAATTAAGATTTTTCCACCTATTTCAGATTTTCCCAATACCATTTCACGGCTTCTTTAAGCCCTTCTTTCATGGAAAATTTTGGATTATAATTTAATAGTGTTTTTGCTTTTTCTATGCTTGCTAGAGAATGGGGAACATCTCCTTTTCTGTAATCGCCATAAACTACTTCAACTTTTGAAATTTCCTCATCAAATTCTGAGAGGTATTCTTTCAGGTATTTCACCAAATCATTCAAGGTTGTTCTTTCTCCGAAAGCAGTATTGTATACTTGGTTGAGTGCTTCTTCATTTTCTACAGTTAATGCCAAGAGATTCATTTGAATCACATTATCTATATAGGTAAAATCCCTAGAATACTCACCGCCTCCGTTAATGACTGGTGATTCATGGTTCATGAATTGCATCACAAACTTAGGAATTACCGCAGCATAGGCGCCATTTGGATTTTGTTTTCTTCCGAAGACATTAAAATATCTTAAACCGATGGTATCAAAATCATAGGTTTTCTTAAACACATCTGCATATAACTCATTTACATATTTGGTTATTGCGTATGGCGAAAGCGGTTTTCCTATTCTTTCTTCTATTTTGGGCAATGCTTCAGAATCTCCGTAAGTAGAAGAACTCGCCGCATAGATGAGTCTTTTAACGCCTGTATCTCTTGCTGCGACTAACATATTTAAGAAACCGCCTACATTTACTTCGTTACTGGTAATGGGGTCATTGATAGAACGAGGAACTGAACCGAGTGCTGCTTCATGCAAGACAAAATCTTGATTTTCACAGGCTTTGTTACAAGTTTCTATGTTTCTTATATCTCCTTCGATGAGTGTGAAATTAGAATTCTGAAGACAAACTTCTAGATTTTCTCTACTTCCAGTAGAAAAATTATCTAGACAAGTGACGATAGCTCCTAAATCTAGGAGAGTCTCACAAAGATTAGAGCCGATAAAACCAGCTCCTCCTGTAACTAATATTCTTTTATTTTGTAATATTTCAAAATTATTATCTATGAACATTTTATAAAGAAAATTTATTTTCTGATTTAAATTCAAAAAATTAATTTAAATGACAGGAAACCATGATTATTACTATTCTTTTATTAAGATTAACGCAACAAATATACAATTTATTATCTATCTAGTTTTTCGAAGACTGAATTGTTGCTGATAAACTCGGGAACCATTTTTTTCAGGAGTTTTACTACTTCTATCTGATCTCTTCTCAGTGCCGCTTTGGTAATCTTATTAGCCAGACATTCAATGTCTTCGAACTCCATATGTGGGTCCATAGAGACCATTATTTTTTCGTGAGGTGTAGGCAGATTTTTAGTACCATCACTTAGGAGTTCTTCGTATAGTTTTTCTCCTGGTCTTAGTCCTGTATATTTAAGTTTGATATCTATTTCAGGTTCAAAACCAGATAGTTTAATCATTTTGATGGCGAGGTCTTTAATTTTCACGGGTTCTCCCATATCGAACACAAAAATTTCACCTCCTTTTCCCATGGTTCCTGCTTGTAGCACTAATTCGCAAGCTTCTGGGATGGTCATAAAATACCTTACAATATCTGGGTGGGTAATGGTAACAGGTCCTCCTTTTTCGATTTGCTTTTTGAAGTGAGGAATTACAGAGCCATTGCTTCCTAAAACGTTTCCGAATCTGGTGGTAATGAATTTGGTGGTGTTTCCTGGGACATCTTGTAAGGCTTGTACTAATAATTCTGCAGCTCGCTTAGAAGCCCCCATTACGTTAGTAGGATTCACTGCTTTATCCGTAGAAATCATGACAAATCTATTGATGTTGTATTTACAAGAAAGTGTAGCCAAATTTTTGGTTCCAAATATATTGACCAGAATCGCTTCATGAGGATTATTTTCTATAAGTGGTACATGCTTATAAGCGGCAGCATGATATACCATAGAGAAATTGTATTTCTGGAAGAGAGGTTCTAGCCTGTGCTTATTAGAAATATCTCCTAATACAAATCTAAAATTAATGTCTGGATACTTTTCTTCCATTTCCAATTGGATTTCATGAAGGGGAGTTTCCGCTTGGTCTAAAACTACAATAAGAGAGGGTTTAAATTGCGCGACCTGTCTTACGATTTCACTTCCTATGGAACCTGCTCCACCTGTAACCAATACTGCTTTTTCGAAATGACGTTTCATCACTTCTTCATTTTGGATAGAAATAGGTTCTCTGTCTAATAAGTCTTCAATTTGAAGATTTCTGATATTGGCTTCAATTTTTTTATTGCTGAATTTCTCTACAACTGGCGCTTGAAGAATTTCTAGGTCTTTATCTAGTAGAATATTTACCCATTCGTCTAATTCTTCTTTGGTTAATCTTTCTTTCAATAACAAAACCCCTTCTAATCCTAACTGTTCTTTGGTTTTATTAATAAATTTGTCTTGAGTTAAGATTTTAAGCCCTAAGATTTTAGCATATTTAGAATCATTTCTTTTGGTTAAAAACCCTATAAGTTCATAAGGAAGATTATCACTATCTAAAATAGCTCCTGCTATTGCCACTGAATGGTCTGAAATTCCCAAGACCATAATTCTTTTTTTCTGGGTGCTAGCTTTAACATGCTTAATAAAATAAAATGCTTGTTTTACTGCTAGCCTAAAAACCAACAACGCAGTAAAAGAGATGACAAAATACAGCAGTAAAAGAGGCGTATAAAATAATTTTATTTTGGTTAACCAAATAGTAGAATATTTGAGTACTAAAAGAAATACAACGCTAATAAAAGACGACCAAAATATTTTCTGAATATCAATAAAAGTAGAATGTCTTATTATACCTGCAAATGTTTTAAACACATACATGAATAAGATATTGGTTCCAATGATAATAATATACTTCCATTCTATGGGTAAGAATTTTGGAAGGACAGTGATTCTATTAAGAATATAAAATGCGATTCCAAGAGAAATGAATAGAATACATACATCAATTAAAAACACCATCCAACGTGGAAGGTATCTTAAACTAGAGATTCTGAGGAAATTATCCCCACTGGTCATTTTGTTTTTAGAACTGTTGGGCATAGTTTTTAGAAGTTTATTCAATTAGTTTTTTTATTACTTTATAAATTCTTTCTTTATCATCGTCTGTGAGATTAGAGCCAGAAGGCAGGCACAATCCATTATTGAAGAGTGTCTCAGCAGTATTTCCTCCAAAATAAATATTATTGGCAAAAAGTGGTTGCAAATGCATAGGTTTACAGAGCGGTCTAGTCTCTATATGCTCTTCGGCAAAGGACAATCTCCAGAACTCTCTATCTTTATTTCCGGTTTTTTCAGGGTGTATAATGATTGCATTAAGCCAATGATTGGATTGATAATCTTCGGATGGTTCAGTAAATAGTTCTACTCCTTCCTGATTTTTGAAAATATTTTTATAAAACTCGTGATTAGCTCTTCTCTCTGCTACTCTTTGGTCTATCACTTCCATCTGACCTCGCCCTATTCCTGCGCATACATTGCTCAATCTATAGTTATATCCAAGAATAGAGTGCTGATAATGTGGGGCATCATCTTTGGCTTGAGTAGAAAGAAATACAGCTTTTTTCTTATAAATTTCTTCTTTGAGCACTAATGCACCACCTCCAGAAGTGGTAATGATTTTATTACCATTAAAACTTAAAACAGAAATATCACCGAATGTTCCACATTTTTGACCTTTATAGGTACTTCCTAGTGCTTCTGCACTGTCTTCAATAATTGGGATATTGTATTTTTCTGAAATGGCTTTTATGTCTTCTACTTTATAAGGCATACCATAGAGGCAAACCGTAATAATGGCTTTTGGTTTTTTGCCTTTTTCAATACAACTTTTAATGGCTTCTTCTACTGCATTAGGACAGAGATTCCAGGTATCTTTTTCACTGTCTACAAAAACGGGTATTCCTCCTAAATAAATAATAGGATTAGCTGACGCGGCAAAAGTAAGGGATTGACAGATGACATAGTCATCTTTTTCTACTCCTAATATGGCTAGTGCAAGATGTAGAGCGGCAGTACCTGTAGAGACTACTGCTACATGAGATTCTTGTCCCAGATAATTTTCTAAATCTTTTTCAAAACCATCTACATTTGGGCCAAGTGGAGCAATCCAATTCCCATCAAAAGCTTCTTGAATATATTTCATTTCATTCCCGCTCATGTGCGGAGAAGAAAGCCATATTTTAGACTTATTGTTCACCTAATTCACTCAATTTAATAATTTTACCCGGTTTCCTATCTTCACTTCTGCATTGACACAAACTTGTGGCATCACTACTGTACCTTTTCCTAATTCTGAAAATCTAGAAACAAAAGCACTTCTGTGAATTAGGGTTTCAAAAGTACAAATCCCATAGAGTTTATTAACGATGTTCTCTCTAGCTTTAGCATCACCTACAGCAATAATAACTTTATGTTTTCTAAGTAAATCTTCTGTGGGTTTATAAATTTCGAGATGATGGAAAAAATCAGCAGGAGGATTGTCATCTACCAGATATTCTAATAGCATATCATTTGATAAAATGATATCATAAATTACTTTGACATGGCCAACTGCACCGTATAAAACTAGACTATTCATTTCCTTTAAAAGCAATATTAGTAGCTTCTCCTTCTCGATTTACTCCTTCTAATTTAAGCACTTTTTTCAAAGTTAAGAACATTATTTGTAAATCAAGCAAAAAACTCAGATTTTCTACATACCAAACGTC
Source organism: Cloacibacterium sp. (assembly GCA_046296655.1). Taxonomy (GTDB): domain Bacteria; phylum Bacteroidota; class Bacteroidia; order Flavobacteriales; family Weeksellaceae; genus Cloacibacterium. The sequence continues at coordinate 83,333 of JBKBLE010000002.1, forward strand.
AAACATGAATTTTTTTTCCCATTCTACTGCATTTCTTCCGTTAATTTGTGCCCAACCTGTAATTCCTGGTTTTATGTGATGTCTTTTTTTTTGAAAATCATTATAAAGTGGGAGGTATTCTGGGAGTAATGGTCTAGGTCCTATGAGGCTCATGTTTCCTAGTAGTACATTGATGAGTTGTGGGATTTCATCTAAAGAAGTTTTTCTTACTAATTTACCAATGCTGGTTAATCGTTCTTCATCTGGTAAGAGATTTCCATGAGCATCTCTTTTATCGTTTATGGTTCTGAACTTGATGATTTTAAAAATTTTCTCGTTTTTTCCGGGTCTATTTTGCAAAAAAAACTTTTCCTTTATTGGCAAACAATAAGGCAATAAACACTATCAAAAAAAGAGGACTACTGATGATTAATCCGAGTAATGATAGTATAAAATCCAATAAAGGTTTGAAAAAAAATTTATACATAACAACCCACAAATTTACTTTTTTTTCAGGGAATGGTTATTTTCTTAACATTTTTTTTAAGACTGAAATTGATTCACAATTTCTTCGTATTCATAACCTTTTGACATCAAGAATTTTATCAATTTCTGTTTTCTTTGATAGTCTTTCAGTCCATTGTAGGTGGGGAGTAATTTTTCGATAAAATCACGAATAGTATCTTGATAATCACGCTCATCTATTTCTGAAAAAGATTTGGCAATGAGTTTATCAGAAATTCCCTTGAGACGGAGTTGTTGCTTGATTTTATTTTTTCCCCATTTTTTGATATAAAACTTACCTCGGGTGTAGCTTCTCGCAAATCTTTCTTCGTTTAAGTAATTCTCTTTTATGAGATAGAGGATTATCTCTTCTTTGGCTTCTGGAATGAGTAAAAATTCTTTCAACTTCTGTTCTACTTCTTGATGAGAACGATCTTGATAAACGCAATAATTGGCTATTTTTTGCTTAATTTCAGAAAAAGTGTAAGATTTTTGTTTCATTATTATTTAAAAACGTCTTTGTTTTAATTAACAGCCAAAAAAAAGAGAAACCTCACCGAAACCATCCATTCTGTTTTCTAGAGATGAAATAATTACAATGAAATCTCCCTGTTCTATTAATATTTAAAAAGAGGTTGCTCACTCATCAGTTCATTAACCTGCGAACGAACTTTTGCAATTACCGCTTCATCTTTAATATTGGTTACCACTTCATTGATTAAATCTGCAATAGTCTCCATGTCTTTTTCTACTAAACCTCTCGTGGTAATGGCAGCGGTTCCTAATCTGATTCCCGAAGTGATAAAAGGTGACTTATCATCATAAGGTACCATGTTTTTATTACACGTAATATCTGCTTTTACTAAAGCTTTTTCGGTTTCTTTACCGTTTACGCCTTTGTTTCTAAGGTCTACCAACATCAGGTGATTATCTGTGCCTCCACTTACAATGTCAAATCCTCTATCGATCATTGCTTTTGACAATGCTCTAGCGTTTGCTACCACTTGTTTGGTGTAGGTTTCAAATTTTTGGTCGATGGCTTCTGCATAGGCTACTGCTTTTGCAGCAATCACATGTTCTAGTGGCCCACCTTGAGTTCCTGGGAAAACAGCACCATCTAATACGGCACTCATCATTTTGGTTTCGCCTTTTGGTGTTTTGTGACCGTAAGTATTTTCGAAATCTTTGCCCATCATGATCATTCCTCCTCTTGGTCCACGAAGCGTTTTATGGGTAGTGGTAGTCACTACATGGCAATGTTCGAATGGTGAGTTTAATAATCCTTTGGCAACTAAACCTGCAGGGTGTGCAATATCTGCCCACAATGTAGCGCCTACCTCATCTGCAATTTCTCTGAATTTGGCATAATCTAAATCTCTAGAATACGCTGAGAAACCTGCAATCAGCATTTTTGGTTTTTCGCGAAGTGCTACTTCACGCATTTGGTTATAATCGATAAGACCTGTTTCTTTTTCAACTCCGTAAAATACAGGACGGAAATTAATTCCCGAAAAATTTACATGAGAACCGTGTGTCAAATGACCTCCCATTGATAAATCCATTCCCATTACGGTATCACCTGGTTTTAAAACAGACAAATAAACCGCTGCATTAGCCTGAGAACCAGAGTGTGGCTGTACGTTGGCATATTCTACCCCGAAAAGTTGTTTTGCTCTTTCAATTGCCAAAGTTTCTACCTCATCTACCACTTCACAACCTCCGTAGTATCTCTTTCCTGGGTAACCTTCTGCATATTTATTCGTTAAGACACTTCCCATGGCTTTCATCACATTTTCAGAAACAAAATTTTCTGATGCAATCAGCTCTATGCCATGCGTTTGTCTTTCTCTTTCTCTTTCAATTAGTTCAAAAATGATATCGTTGCTCATATTAGATTTTTTATTTTGCTCAAAAATAAGAAATTATGCAGATATTTGCGATAAGTTTACATTAATAATTATGGGAAAGAAAAAATATAAAAAACAGTTGCTGAAATCTCTGAAATCTTTAGGGAAATCTGAACATCTTTTGTTGGAATGCATGACCAACTTAATGCTTCTAGGAGAACTGAAGAAAAACAATATTGAGTTTAAAGATGGAGATACCTTCACTTTTAAAGACAACATCTTTGATTACAGCGAAGACAAAAACATCAGAAAAATGGCAAAACTTCGTCATAAAATAATGAAAACCATGAATAAACTGGTGGAGAAAAATAATTTTAAGGATAAGGAAATTAAGTTTTTATCGTAAAAATAAAAAAGCAATCTACATGAAAGATTGCTTTTTTTGTTGAAAGATTGATGTATTCCATTATTTTTAAAACGCAAAGTTTTTTTTATCCTTTCAATGTGTTTTTAAGAGAGCAAAGAAGCGAATAAATTCGCAAAAGCTTATGCTTTACTTAAATTTCAGATTCATTATCATAATGCTTTCTGGTTTACTTCTAAATCTCATCTATGATTCTTTATCAAAACATAGTCTTAGTTTCAGCCATTACAGGAACGTGAATTTCTGCTCCGAATGTTGCGTTAATTTTCTCAATGAAATATGCTGACAACAACGGTGAAGCCAATTCTACATTTTGGTGCACAAAGAAATACAAGTTTTTCAAGCCTTCTTCTTTCCAAAGTTTTATTCGTTCTAACCAATCATCTAATCTTGCGTAATCACTGTCTGCATTGGCGCTAACATATCTTACAAAAGCTGTGTCTGATGTGAGTCTCATGTGCAACATGTCTCTTCTACCTGTCGTGTCTACGATGATATTGGCGATATTGTTTTCTTCTAAAAATTGAGAGAATTTCTCAAAGTTTTCTTCCTCAAACCATTCTGCACTGCGTACTTCTATCGCCAGTGGAACTTCTTTTGGCCAGTCTTTTACAAATTTTTCTACCCTATCAAAATCTTTAGGTTTGAAATTATCATGCAGTTGTAAGAACACCATCCCCAACTGGTCCCCGAAATTCAAAAATGAAGTTGCGTAATCCGTCACTAAATCAGTCACATTAATTAATCTTCTGAAATGCGAAACGGTATTGGTGATTTTTGGAAAAAACTTAAATGTAGGTGGTGTTTTTTCTTTCCATGTGAGTACTTGTTCTGGACTTGGCAAAGAGTTAAAATGTAGCATTCAGTTAAATAGAATTGAATTGGGTAGCGTAGTATTTTAACTCGTCTTTGGTTCCTTTTGGATAAAACCCTTTCAGGTCGGTTTTGTTCCATTTGGCACAACCTATATAGATATTGAAATCGTTTCCTTTAGATTTTTCTAAAATTTCTTGGGTTTTAAGATGGTCTTTTGGAAGAGTGAAGTCTATTTGTGAAGGGTCTGCAACTTGTCCGAATTTCATTTTTAAAAATTTAAGATTTTAAAGATAAAAAATTCTTGCTGAATTTTGGAGTTTTTAACACAGAGAGCACAGCGTTTTTTCACAGAGAACACAAAGATTGCATTTTATGTTTATCGTTCCGTAGGAATCTAAAAGAAACTATGATTTTGATAAAATTAAAAATCTCTCGCTGATTGCGCAGATTGCACAGATTTTTTTATCAAAAAGATTAAGCATAACGTTTGTCATTCCGTAGGAATCTAAAAGAATTTATGATTTTGATAAAATTAAAAATCTCTCGCTGATTGCGCAGATTACACAGATTTTTTTTATCAAAAAGATTAAGCATAACGTTTGTCATTCCGTAGGAATCTAAAAGAAACTATGATTTTGATAAAATTAAAAATCTCTCGCTGATTGCGCAGATTACACAGATTTTTTTTATCAAAAAAGATTAAGCATAACGTTTGTCATTCCGTAGGAATCTAAACTAAAAAATTATAAATTTTACTTTTTGCTAAAGCAAATGCGTTGTTAATTAAAAAGTCGGGATTTCTTCGTCTCTGCTCAGAACTTGCGACTCTACTGAATAAAAAATTTCAATCATTATCTTCAAGTTGGAAAATTTCTTCAACATTCATTTTAAAATATTTTGAAATTTTCAAAGCTAAAACAGTAGATGGAACATACTTACCTGCTTCTAAAGCGTTAACAGTTTGTCTAGAAACCCCAATTCTTTTTGCTAATTCTTCTTGCGTTATATTTAAAATTGCTCTTTGAACTTTTATGTTATTTTTCATTTTCTCGAAAGTAAATAATTGAACTTAAACACATAAAGAACCAATGGTAAATACATTGATAAAATCATCACATTAAAAAAAGCCATTCCATAAATAGTTAAAAATAGAATTAAGACAATTAAATAGCTTATCTTTAGACTCCAAAACACGGATTTTAAACGAAGAAAATTTATATATTCGTCTTCGTTCTTTTCAGCGGAAAAACCTACTAAAATACCGCCGATAATAATCAAAATTCCTAAAAGATTCATTAGCCAATCCACTTCGGCTGTTTTAAAAAATCCCTGTTCACCACCAATTCCAAAGATTAAACCTGAATTGTAAACCACAGGAATATGAACACCCTGTATTTCCAAACTTGTGCTAAAAATAAGATATAAAATTCCTAAGCAAAGAGACGGAATAAAGATAAGCCATCCAATTTTCTTGAAACGACACGGGAATAATTTCATTGTTTTCATAGAAAAGATTTTGATGAGACAAATGTAAAATATTTTATACATTATGTCAAATTATTTTTACTTTTTTGAAATTCATTTTTAAAACAAAATGAAAAAGACGCGATAAATTGCGTCTCTAATTTATGTTTTATGTGTTAGAAAGTTAAGAGGTTATAAGGTTATAAAGTTAGGGCTTTTATAAGTTTTTGAAAGTTTTAAACCACAAAGTCGCAAAAATTCATTCTTGATTCTTTTAAAGCCATAATAGTCGAATCCTTTCTGGTTAAAATAAAAAAAACCGCAGAAATTTCTGCGGCTGTAGTCTAAAATCTCGTGTCTCAGATCTTAATTCTGAATTACGCTTCACAACTTGAACACGTCACAAAATTCACCATGAGTTCTTTAGAAACAGATTGTGAACGCTGGTAGTATAAGGTTTTCACGCCTAGCTTCCATGCTTCAATCATCAGATTGTTAACATCTTTAATCGCTAATGAAGGTGGGATATTCAAGTTCAATGACTGCGATTGGTCGATGTATTGTTGGCGTTGTGCTGCTTGTGTAATAATTTCCATTGGGGAAATTTCCTTAAATGTTTTGAACACGTCTTTTTCGGTCTGTGACAATTCTTTCATGTGTTGTACAGAACCGTGATTTAGCATGATTTCTCTCCAAACATCTTCATTGTCTAAACCTTTTTCTTCAAGAAGTTTTGCTAAATATTTGTTCTTTCTCATGAAATTTCCTTTTGCCAAACCTGCTTTGTAGTAATTCGATGCAAAAGGTTCAATTCCTGGGGAAGTTTGCCCTAAAATTGCTGATGAAGAAGTGGTAGGTGCAATTGCCATTGTAGTTGTGTTTCTCAAACCATAACCTTTCAACATTTCTGGCTCTCCATAAATATTGGCTAATTCTTTAGATGCTTGAATGGATTGCTCTTGAATTTGTTTGAAAACTTTGGCATTGAACATTTTCGCTTCCATGCTTTCAAAAGGGATCATATTTTTTTGCAAGTAAGAGTGGTATCCTAAAACGCCCAAACCTAATGCTCTATGTCTCAAAGCAAATTTACGAGCAGAAGACAGGTAATAGTTTCCTTCGGTTTTTTCTATAAATTCTGACAATACCGCATCCAAGAAATAGATAGCTAATTTCACTGCATTGGTATCTTTCCATTCGTCATACAATTCTAAATTCATAGAAGAAAGACAGCAAATGAAACTTTCGTCTGCTGTAGAAGGCAACATGATTTCTGAACACAAGTTACTCGCGTTGATTACCGCTCCAGAATCTTTGTACACTTGAGGTTTATTACGGTTGACATTATCGGTAAAGAAAATATATGGAAGTCCTTTTTTCTGACGAGACTCTAATACTTTTGCCCAAACTTTACGTTTCTCCATGTCTCCATCAATCATGTCTTGCATCCAATAATCTGGAACGCAAACTCCCATAAACAAGTTCTGAATTGGGCTACCAATTTCTTTGATGTTTAAGAATTCTTCAATATCTCCGTGGTCAATGTCTAGGTATGCTGCAAAAGCTCCTCTTCTTACGCCTCCTTGAGAAACTACATCCATCGCAGTATCAAACAATTTCATGAAAGAAACGGCTCCTGAAGATTTACCATTATCGGTCACGGCTGTTCCTCTATGACGCAATTCACCAAAATAACCAGAAGTTCCTCCTCCGATTTTGGTCTGCATAATCACTTCTCCTAATTTATGGGTAATTCCTTCGATATGGTCTGGAACGTGAACATTGAAACAAGAAATAGGCAAACCACGTTGAGTTCCCATATTTGCCCAAACTGGAGACGAAAAAGAAATCCAACCTTTGGTAATCATTTCCTTAAACGCAGGAATGAGTTCTGGTTTGTACAAGCGTTTTGCTGCCGCTGTAGTAATTCTGTCAATAGCGCCTTCTACGGTTTCTCCTTTTAGAAGATACCCTCTGTTCAGCATCTGTTCCGACTCTTCATTAAACCACCAAATATCTAATTTTTCTTCCATATCGTTTAATTTTTTCACAAAAAAAGAATTCTAAATTTTGCATTTAAAATTCAAGATTATTATTTATAGCAGAAAGTTCTGCAATTTTTATATTTTAAAAACTTTTATTTATTTTTCATCGGGCTTTACCCGATTCTATTGCATGTCGCCACTTCGTGGCTAAGTCATTTGAATTTTTGATTGGGTAAAATTCTATTGATTTTTCTCAATTTAAAAAGGGCTTACTTCGGCTTAGCTCAGCATAAAAAAGCACTTTCCTATTGATTTTTTACGTTCTCTATCTTGAAAACAATTGACGCTCGCTTCGCTCGCGCTCAAGACTCCCATCTTCCAGCATCCAACTCCACGCAAAAAATTAGAACAAATCGTTAGCAGTGATGCTCTTATCGTGCTTAGTGTAATCTACTGGTCTTTTTGCAAAGAAGTCATCTAAAGAATTAGCGAAAACTTCTTCCTCGAACCACATCATTGGTTTGTATTGTTCAGGTGTTACGTTGTAACGGGTTTTCATGCCAATTTTTTTCAAAGAATCATCTACTCTGTATTTCATAAAGTTCAGCAAGTCTTCTTTTGAGAACATTTCTATCTCTCCTGCTTCGAAAATCCAGTCTAGAATTTTCGCTTCCAGTTCTACAGAACGGTCTACTAAACCATATATATCTTCGATGTCTGCATCGGTCAATAATTCTGGTTGTTCTTCGCGAATTTTATTGATTAAATAGATTCCAGCATTGGCGTGAATTTGTTCATCTACCGAAGTCCAAGCGATGATGTTCGATACATTTTTCATGTATCCTTTGAATCTTGTGAAAGATAAAATCGTGGCAAATTGACTGAACAGCGAAACGTTTTCTATTAAAATAGAGAATAATAACAGTGAAGAAACGTACTCTTTATGATTGGTAGATTTCGCATTGGCTAAAACGGTGTTCAAATAGTCTATTCTCTCTCTGATGGCAGGAATTTCAATCACATTATTGAATTCATCATTATATCCTAATACTTCCAATAATCTAGAATAAGCCTCACTGTGACGGAATTCGCATTCTGCAAAGGTAGCGCCCAAACCATTGAGTTCTGGTTTTGGCATGTGGTTGTATAGATTTCCCCAGAAAGTTTTTACAGAAACTTCAATTTGAGCAATCGCTAAAAGCGCATGTTTTACCGCGTTTTGTTCGTAGGGCTCAAGATTAGAATGGAAATCTTGTACATCCGCAGTAAAATCTATTTCTGAGTGTACCCAAAAAGATTTATTAATAGCATCAACAAATTGTAGCACTTCTGGATATTCAAAAGGTTTATAACTGATACGTTTGTCAAAAATTCCCATAGCTTGTTGCTTTTTTTATCAATTATCTGATTAAGTCTGACTACAAAAATAGAAATTGAAGTTATAAATCAAAAATGAAAACGCCTCATTCATGTTAAATTTTTGGTTTTTAGGGGCAAAAGTTTTCCACAATTACATAGAAGTTTGATGAATAAAGCCTTTGCGTGCCCTTTGCACTTAAATAGGGCTTTTACAAGGTATCTTTTATTAAACAATTACACAGAATTTCATTATTTAAAGTATTTTACAATTAAACATAAGATTTTAAAATTTTTGCTATTCTTTTCTTGTAACAAGTATCTAAAATTTACTACTTATTCCAAAAAAGCCCATGCTAGTCATCAAGGATTTACATAAGTCTTACGATATCGGTCATAATAAGTTGCACGTATTGAAAGGAATTAACCTAGAAATCGGCGAAGGAGAGTTCGTTTCGATTATGGGAAGTTCTGGTTCTGGAAAGTCTACTTTACTGAATATCATTGGTATTTTAGATGAAAAAGACAGCGGAATTTATGAATTAGATGGCATTCCTATAGAACATCTCACCGAAACCAAAGCGGCAGAATACAGAAGTAAATTTTTAGGATTTGTTTTCCAATCTTTCAATTTAATTGGGTATAAAACGGCATTAGAAAATGTGGCGCTTCCTCTTTATTATCAAGATGTTCCTAGAAAAGAGCGAAACCAACGCGCGATGGAATATTTAGAGAAAGTAGGTTTAGCACAATGGGCGAATCACTTGCCTAATGAACTTTCGGGTGGACAAAAACAGCGTGTAGCGATTGCAAGAGCTTTAATTACCAATCCTAAAGTGATTTTGGCGGACGAACCAACAGGAGCACTCGATTCTCAGACCACTCATGATATTATGAAACTTCTTCAAGATATTAATAACGAAGGAAAAACCATCATCGTAGTTACCCACGAACCAGATGTAGCGGCTCAAACCAAGAGAAATGTACACCTGAAAGATGGACTTATTGAAGTAGATGAATACATAGAACAGATTGTTTTGTAAAAGACCGAAGTCGGAAGTCGGAAGACGGAAGATCTAGGTAAACCTAATTATTAAATTTAAAAAAATAAGCGGTTTTTTTGTCTTCGGACTTCGAACTTCCCGCTTCCAACTTAAAAATGTTTGATATAGACCGTTGGCAAGAAATTTTTAGTTCTATTCGCAGTAATGTATTGCGAACGGTGCTCTCTGGGTTTACCGTAGCGCTGGGTTTATATATTTTTATTGTTCTCTTCGGTATTGGAAAAGGATTGCAAAATGCCTTCCAAGAAGGATTTACCAGAGATGCACAGAATCTTATTTCCATTTTTACTGGAAAAACCACCATTGCCTACGGAGGTTTACAAGCAGATAGAGATGTTACACTTAACAATAGTGATTATGACGCTCTCATTAATTCACAGCCAGAAAAAGTTCAATATTCTACCCCAAGATATTCTACCAGTCTTAATGTAAAATATGGTAAAGAAAGTGGTTTCTACCAAATCAGCGGAGCTAATGATGAAGAAGTAAAAATAGAGAACCGACAATTACTCAACGGAAGATTTATCTCTCCAAAAGATATTGACGAAAAACAAAATGTAGCCGTAATCGGTAGAATGGTACAGCGTGACCTCATCAAAAATGGAGATCCTGTAGGAAAAGAACTCGAGATTAACGGTAGTGTTTTCAAAGTGATAGGTGTTTTTTCTGATGATGGTGGTGACTGGGACGAACGTATGATTTCCATCCCTATTTCTACCCTTCAGCAAATGAAAAAAGGTTCTGATACGGTGAGTACGGTGTACATTGCCTATGACGAAAAACTAAATCCTGAACAAGCCCTCGCTTATAGTGACCAACTGAAAAAAGAATTAAAAGCCAGAAAAAAAGTTTCTCCAGATGATGAAAATGCCGTGGTCGTAAGAAACAGAGCAGAAGGTTTGAAAGATTCTTTCCAATTTTTATTTGTCATTACCATGATTGTGGGATTCATTGGTCTCGGAACTTTATTGGCAGGAATTATTGGTATTAGCAATATCATGGTGTATATCGTGAAAGAAAGAACTCAGGAAATTGGAGTAAGAAAAGCCATCGGTGCTAAACCGAGAAGCATTGTTACTTTGATTATTCAAGAAAGTATTGTGATTACCGTGATTTCTGGATTGATAGGCGTTGCTTTAGGCGTTTTGACTTTGAAATTAATTGGCAATAGTTTAGAAGAATATTTCATTAAAGACCCAAGTGTTGGTTGGCTATTGATTACTGCAGCCTTCATCAGTTTGGTGATGTCTGGATTGCTTGCTGGATTTGTTCCTGCATACAGAGCGAGTAAAATAAAACCAATAGAAGCATTGAGAGCGGAGTAAAATTTGATAATGTGGTAATTTGAAAATTTGATAATGAAATAATCACTCGAATCGCTGAACACGAAACTCTAAACAAAAATTAGAAATGAACATCATATTCAAAATAGATACGTGGCAAGAAATTTATTATTCACTTAAAAATAATAAACTTCGTACTTTCCTCACCATGATTGGTGTAGGTTGGGGTATGTTTTTGTTTGTTAGTTTATTAGGAGCTGCAAAAGGCATGGAAAATGGTTTTGACAAATTATTTTCTGGATTTGCGACCAATTCTATTTTTATGTGGGCACAGAATACTACTATTCCGTATAATGGTTTCCCAAAAGGCAGACAATTGAGTTTGCACCTTCCTGATATGGATTTATTGGAAAAGAAAATCCCACAGATTGATTATATTTCGCCTCAAAACTCTAGAGGAAATTTTGGAAATCCTGGTGAACAAATGAACCGCAACGGAAAATCTACCACGTATACCCTTACTGGAGATTATCCTGCAGGAAATAAAATTTCTGAAAAGAAATTAATCTTCGGAAGATATATCAATGATGCAGATGTTACTGCCAGTAAAAACGTAGTAGTCATCGGTGAAGAAATTTATAAAAACTTCTTTGATGCCAAGAAAAATGAAAATCCTATTGGGAAATCTATTAATATCAAAGGTATATTCTTTAACGTGATCGGTGTTTATAAAGTAGCCAAAGCTGGTGGACCGATGGATAATGATACCACAGCGTACATTCCGCTTTCTACTTATACTAAAATGTATAATGATGGAGACAAAGTAGACTTTTTTGCCATCGTGAGTAAACCAGAAGCCAATCTGGAAACCGTAGAAGAACAAGCCAAACTAGAACTCAAAAAGAAAAATAACGTTTCTCCTGAAGACACCAACGCTTTTGGAAGTTTCAACTTGGGGAAAATGTTCGGGAAAATGTATGGCTTTTTAACAGGAATGCAATTGCTCACCATTATTGTAGGAGCGCTTACCATTTTGGCGGGAGTGATTGCGATTTCTAACATTTTATTGATTACCGTAAAAGAAAGAACCAAAGAAATAGGCATCAGAAGAGCTTTGGGAGCGAAACCTTCTGAAGTAAGAAATCAGATTTTGCTAGAAAGTGTGGTGATTACCTTGACTTCGGGACTATTAGGGTTTATTTTTGGAATTTTCCTTTTGATGATTATCAATGCGATGACTCAGAACCAAGATGCTTTCCCTTTTTATAATCCTACGGTAAATTATTCACACGTTTTTGCAGCGATGGCAGTGATGACGATTTTAGGACTTCTCATCGGGATGATTCCTGCACAAAGAGCCGTGAAAATTAAACCAATAGAAGCTTTAAGAAGCGAATAATACATGTGAATTTGCCATTATTTTTTTTCTTTTGGAAAAATCAATGGCGAATTAAAAATAAATTAAACTTGATAACAATTAAATATTTCATATAAAATGAAAAACTTAACCTTCAAAAAAGTAGTTTATATTCTCTTAGGTTTGCTTTTTGCAGCTGGACTTCTGATGGGAATAAGTTACCTGATTAAATCTAATTCTCAAGAAAGCGAAGCTTTTCTCACCAGAAAACCATTCGTGCAAAATCTTGATGATAAAGTAATGGCTACTGGTAAAATAGTTCCCAGAGAAGAAGTAGAAATTAAGCCGAATATGTCTGGGATTATAGACAAAATCTTGGTAAAAGAAGGCGACCATGTTTCTGCGGGAGAACTTATTGCTACCCTTAAAATTGTACCGAGCGTTCCTCAGGTAAATGCTGCTCAACAAGAAGTGCAAAATGCAAATCTTCAAATTAATAATGCTAAAATTAATTTGGCAAATCAGCAACAGCAATTTGAGATGCAACAGCGTTTGTACACTCAAGGCGTAATTTCTAAACAAGAATTTCTTACTGCTCAACAGCAATTGCAATCCATGCAAAACCAGTTGAAAAATGCGCAACAACAATTGCAAACCGCTCAGAAAAATCTACAAATCGCTAGAACTGGTGTTGCCGAAGGTTTACAAAGTCTTGCTACCACTCAAATTCGTTCTAAAGCCACTGGAACGGTACTAGAAGTTCCTGTAAAAGTTGGTTATCAGGTAATTGAAGCCAATCAGTTTAATGCTGGAACCACTATCTGTAGTGTCGCAGACCTTAACTCTCTTATTTTTGAAGGTAAGATAGACGAAGCGCAAGCTGGAAAAATCAAGGAGGGCATGAAGATGAACATCGTCATCGGTGCTTTACAAAATAAAACTTTCCCAGGAAGAGTAACCATGATTGCTCCAAAAGGAAAAGATGAAAACGGAACCATCAAATTCCCGATTGAAGGAGACGTTTTTAACCCGAGTAATGAATACATCAGAGCTGGATTTTCTGCCAATGGCGAAATTGTTTTGAGCTCTCAGAAAAACGCTTTACTTCTAGACGAAAGTCTTATTCAATATGAAAAACAAAATGGTAAAGATGTTCCTTTTGTAGAAGTAAAACAAAAAGACGGAAAATTCAAAAAAGTGTTCGTAAAACTGGGTGCATCTGATGGAATTAATGTTCAAATTCTTTCAGGAATTACTAAAGATTCTGAAGTAAAAGTTTGGAACCCATCTGATAAAGACAAAGAAGAATTGAAAGAAAAGAAAAAATAAAAACCGCTTAATAGCATCAATGAAAATAAAGAACTTCTAGAAATTCTAGAAGTTTTTTTTTATTTCTTTCTCGTAAGAAGCACTACATTTAAGAACAAAAGCAATAGGGAAAGAGACACTAAAATGCTTTGGTTTACATTTTCTAGTTTATTCTTTTCAATCACTTTTTCGGCTATGTCTGATAGTTTTTGACTTTGGTTTAAAAAGGTTCTCACCTCTATTTTTTGGTCTTCTTCTTTATTCTGAACACTATGTTGAGAGAAGTAAACCAATTTATTTTTTACATTGTAAGCAGCCACCCAAAATTCATTAGAATTGCTCATCACAAAATAGTCTATTTGGTAATGATTCGTTCTTACTTTGCCTAAATGTTTGGTGAGGAATTTATTTTGGTCTTTGTCGATAACTTTTATGGCATAAATATCAAGCGGTTGATTCACTCTGTTAATGACCTGAATCGACATGGATTTTTCTAAAAAATTGCTAAAACTCTTTTGAAAAAACCAATATCCGAAGAATGCCAAACCTAATATTACAATAAAAAATCTGATATTTTTAGCCCATCTCGCTCTGGCTCCCGTTTTAAATAAACTTAAAATAAGAGCTAGAATTAAGAGTAAAAGTAAAACAAAATTGAGACTATTCATTCTAACAAAGATATTGTTTTTGGTTGACTTTTGAAAAAATCAGAAATTCTACAATTCCACATTCCATTCTTTATAAAATTCATCTAGGAATTGCAACATAAAATTGTGTCTTTCTGACGCGATTTTTTTTCCCGTTTCGGTGTTCATTAAATCTTTGAGCAATAATAATTTTTCATAAAAATGATTAATAGTTGTTCCGTTTGATTTTTTGTATTCTTCTTTGTTCATGCCTAGATTCGGCTTGATTTCTGGATGATACATCAAATTATTTTTAAATCCACCAAAATTGAAAGTTCTTGCAATCCCAATTGCACCAATCGCATCCAAACGGTCTGCATCTTGTACAATTTGCAATTCTAAAGGAGGATTTTCTGGAGCTTCTGCTCTATTTTTAAAGGAAATATTTTTAATGACAAACAACACTTGCTCTATTAATTCACCCTCTACATGAATTTCTTCGAGAAAATCTTTAGAAATTTTCAAAGCCAAAGTTTCATCACCGTTGTGAAACTTAGGGTCTGCAATATCGTGCAATAGCGCAGAAAGTTCTATCACTTCTAGATTTCCGCCTTCTTTTTCGGCTATTTTTTTAGAGAGTTTCCAGACGCGTTCTATGTGAAACCAATCGTGTCCCGCTTCTGCGCCTTCTAGTTTTTCTTTAACAAAATTTATGGTAAGGGTGATGTGATTTTTCATGTTCCAAAACTACGAAAACCAATCGAAAACAATGCTCCAAAGTTTACTGTGTTTTGCTCTAAAAAAATTAATGTGCCCTATTTCTTCTCCATTGCTTTCGTGAGGATGCACGGTTCTGTAAATAGGTTTCATATTGACATACGTTTCGTTCATGAGCAGTTTCATTCCCGTTTCTGTAATCCAATCATCATCTTGCATGTTGAGATATAAAACCTCTTGATGTAAATTTTTAGAGAAATTCTCCGTTTTTTCGAGCAGTCGATTTACAGATTTTCGGTTCATGATGAGGGTTCGCCAATCATCTGAAACACCTTTGGGTAAAGATTCGCCTAAATTCACAAAATATGTCTTGAAATACCCTTTTACTCGAGTTATAACGGGCTGATACAATCCAAAACCCAATAATCCCAACATTTTAATTCTTGGAGAAAGATGCCCAAAATAGGTATTTTGAGTGGCCACGAAACAGAATTTTTCAAAAATTTCTGAACCTTTGTTCATTCCGAGGATTAAAGCGCCCACAGAATGCCCGATTAGAAATTTTCGGTGATGAGGATAATGCTCCTCTATAAAATCTGTAACGGCTTTATAATCTGTATTTCCCCAAGTTCTCATGCTCGCTTTAAAACCTCTGAGCTGGTCTGGTTTAGAAAGCGCCACTCCTCTGTAATCATAGGTTATCACCACAAAACCCAAATTTGCAAAATGCTGTGCAAAAGAGTAATACGTTTGTTGTTTCACGCCTGTCGCAGAATTCACCAACAGTAGTTTCCCATTCGCATTTTCTGGCTCAAAGAGAGTTGCGATGATGGGATATTGGTCTTGAGTATGGATGGTAATGGTATTATTCATAAGAGAAAATCTGTAGAAATTCTGTTTCCAAAAATATCTAAAAAAAGAAGAGAATTCCAAAAATTTGAAATTCTCTGCATATTATTCTTTGGTTAAAATTACAAACCGAAATCTTTTAATTTGGGCAATCCTGTTTGCGAACCTCTTTTTTGTGCTACTTTTAGCGAAACATCATTCCCGAATTTCACACAATCATCTATCTCATTTCCATGACATAACGCGATGGAAAAACCAGAAGTGAAAGCGTCTCCCATTCCCATTTTATTGGGCATGTCTTCTGGGTCGTTTCTGTGATATTTCATCTCAGAACCATTGTGATAAATGGTAGAATTAGCATCGTCTCTTACAAAAAGTTTATTGGGATATTTTCTTAAAATTTTTTCTCTAGATTCTTCCCCAAAAATGATGGAAAGTTCATTGCTTTTGGCCACGATAAAAAAGGCATAGTCTAAAATCTCTTCTGAAATTCTAGCAGCTGGAGAAGCATAAATTCCCAGTTTCTTGTTGTATTTTTTGGCAAATTCATACGTTTTTTCTACCACATTCATCGGAATTTCTAACTGAGTAAGCACTAAATCTGCTGTAGAAAAAAATCTTTCTGCACTCTCTAAATGCTTTGGCTCTAGACAATAATTGGCTGAAGGAACTACTACGATGGCGTTTTTACCGTGCGCTGCAGTTACATAAGCTGTTCCTGTAGCGTGGTCTAAATCTTCGTGTACAAAACCTACGTTTACATTTTCATCTACTAAATTTCTAAGAATTTGTTGACCATAAGGATCCATTCCTACGCAACCAATGAAAAATGTACTTGCACCTAATCTCGCTGTTCCTACTGCTTGATTGGCTCCTTTTCCTCCAAAAAAAGTTTCAGATTTTTGGGCGATTACCGTTTCATTGGGTTCTGGGTGATATTGCGTATTGAGGACTAAATCGATAGAAGAACTTCCTACAACTATAATTTTGGGCTGTTCTGCGCTTACTTTCATTGAAGTTTAATTTTTAGAAATTTTGAAATAGGTTTAAAATTTCAGCGTTTGGTCTACAACAAAATTAGTCTTTTTTTGTTTCAATAAGAATAATTATTCAGATTTTATTTCAATAAACTCCGTTATAATTTTAACCGGTTGATTTTCTGAACCAAAACCAATATAGCTTGCATAGAAACCTTCTCCATATCCTGTTTCGAAAGCAAAAATATTTCCTGGTTTTTCTTCGTCTGGTTTTAGGAACGCAAATTGGTCAATCGCTCCATTTTCATCAAAGAAATGCCCATGGAAAAACTCTTCATAAATTCCCATGAAATCTGCTCCTTTTCTATGAAACAGTCTATTTTCTAGATGATTAAGACTATCCTGAGTTTCTGCATCCATAAAACACCCCATACCCGATTCTACAGGATACCCGAAAACTTCTTCTCCTTGCAAATCTTCTAAATGCTGACCTTCTGTGGTTGCCATTTTAAAAGAATCTACGTGTTCATTGCTGAACACTATTTCTACATAAGCGATACAATTGCTGTCTCTTTCTTTGTGCACAAAAACAGGAAAATCACCTACAGGAAAATGGATTACAAATTCCTTCATGTCATGGGTAATCAATGGGTCACAAGCGACTAACTTTCCGCTAGGAAGATGAATTTTTCCTGCCTCGAAAGTTTCTAGCATTGGATTTTCTACAAAATTTTTAGAAAAAAGTTTTGATATGTTTTCTAGGTGTGACATGACGTTTTAACTTATAAATTAGGTGAAAGTTTAAGGATTGTCAGGCTGAGCGGAGACGAAGCCTTTTTTTTTATCTTTTTCAAAATTATTTGAATGAGTTTCATTTTTACATATAGATAATTTTGGTAATAAATTCCAATTATCTTTAATAATGGCTTCTTTCTTTTTTCTACTCCAACCTTTGACTCGTTTTTCAAATGAAATGGCTTGTTCTACGTCATTAAATTCAGTATAAAAAACTAATTCTATTGGCCTTCTGGTATGGGTATAGCTTTCAGGATAATAACCTGATTGGTGCTTTACAAGTCTTCCTTCTAAATCACTGGTAATCCCTGTATAATATGAATTATCAGAACATTTTAATATGTAAACAAAATATTGCTTCATACCAACAAGGCTTCGACTCCGCTCAGCCTGACAAAAATAAATCTTGAAAATTTACATTTTTAATTACAATGTTTTTAATTTTTCTTCTAAAATTGCAATTTTATCTTGCGCATCTTTTTGTTTTTTGCGCTCATTTTCTACTACATGAGCAGGAGCACCAGCAACAAATTTTTCGTTAGATAGTTTCTTTTCTACCGAAATTAAGAATCCTTTTAAGTATTTTAGTTCTTCTTCTGTTTTTGCTTTTTCTTCGCCTAAATCAAGGTTTTCACTCAATGGAATAGAAACTTCTGTAGCTCCCACTAAGAACGTGAAACTTGGTTTATCTGTTTTATTTCCGAAATTAATTTCAGAGATGTTGGCTAATTTTTTCACCACCGCTTCATTTTCAAAAGCAACAGCATTGGTAAACAATTCTACGGCTTCTCTAGGCGAAATTCCTTTGCTTTGACGGTAATTTCTAACGCCAGAAATCAATTCTTTAGCCGTTTCGAAGGCTTTTATATTTTCTTCGCTGAAAGGTTCTGCTTTTTTCTGTTGAGCAATTACCAAAGCTTCTTCTGTGCTTCTTTCTGCAATTGCCTGATACAATTCTTCCGTTAAAAATGGCATGAAAGGATGCAATAATCTCATTAATTCTTCGAAGTAAATGATGGTTTTATCATAAACTTCTTGAGAAATTCCTTCTCCATAATTGGGTTTAATGGCTTCTAAGTACCACGCACAGAAATCGTCCCAAATCAGTTTATAAATCAAATGCAACGCATCAGAAATTCTGAATTTTGAGAATTGGTCATTGATTTCGGCAATGGTTTTATTCATTTGATTTCCGAACCATTCTATCGTTTGCAAATCTGCTTCATTCGCTGGTTTGTCTTCTTTTTTCCAACCTTGAATCAATCGGAAAGCATTCCAGATTTTAGTTGCGAAGTTTCTTCCTTGCAACATTAAATCTTCATCAAAAAGCAAGTCATTTCCCGCTGCTGAACTCAATAAAATACCTACTCTTACTCCATCTGCACCATATTTTTCAATCAATTCTATTGGGTCTGGAGAATTTCCGAGTGATTTAGACATTTTTCTACGTTGCTTATCCCTTACAATTCCTGTAAAATATACATTTTTGAAAGGAACTTCACCACGGAATTCTAACCCTGCCATAATCATTCTGGCTACCCAGAAGAAAATAATATCTGGACCTGTTACCAAATCAGAAGTCGGATAATAATACTTGATGTCTTCATTGTTTTCGTCTAACATTCCATCGAAAACGGACATCGGCCATAACCAAGAAGAGAACCACGTATCGAGAACGTCTTCGTCTTGACGAAGATTTGAAATTTGTAAATCTGGATTTTGAGATTTTTCTTTGGCTAAGACCAAAGCTTCTTCTATGTTTTCGGCAACTACATAATCCTCACTTCCTTCTCCGTAATAATACGCAGGAATTTGTTGGCCCCACCACAATTGACGAGAAATATTCCAATCACGAATGTTTTCCATCCAATGTCTGTACGTATTTTTAAATTTTTCTGGGTGGAATTTCACCTCATCATTCATTACTACATCCAAAGCTGGCTTCGCAATTTCAGACATTTTCAGGAACCATTGTTGAGAGATTTTTGGTTCAATTACAGCTCCAGTTCTCTCAGAAGTTCCTACTTTATTTACATAATCTTCGGCTTTTACCAAAAGATTATTTTCTTCTAATTCTTTAGCAATCAGTTTTCTAACCTCGAATCTATCTTTTCCGTTGTAATGCAAACCGTGCTCATTCAATTTACCATCGTCATCTAATACATCAATCATTGGCAAATTATGTTTTTGACCAATTTCGTAGTCATTGATATCATGTGCAGGAGTGATTTTCAACGCTCCTGTTCCGAATTCCATGTCTACATATTCATCTTCAATAATGGGAATGACTCTATTTACAATCGGAACGATTACATTTTTACCTTTCAGATGCGCATATTTTTCATCATTTGGATTTACGCAAACTGCAACGTCTCCGAAAATGGTTTCTGGACGAGTCGTTGCCACAGAAATAAACTCTTCAGAACCTTCAATTTTATATTTAAGGTACCAAAGTTTCCCGTTGATTTCTTTATAGATTACCTCTTCATCAGAAATATTGGTTTTAGCTTCTGGATCCCAGTTCACCATTCTATAACCTCTGTAAATCAAACCTTTATTGTATAAATCAACGAAAGATTTGATGACTTGAGCAGATAGTTTCGGTTCCATTGTGAAACGCGTTCTGTCCCAATCACAAGAACAACCTAATTTTTTTAACTGTTCAAGAATTGTCCCGCCATATTTATGCGTCCAATCCCAAGCGTGAACTAAAAATTCATCTCGGGTAATATCAGACTTATTAATTCCTTCAGATTTCAGTTTTGCCACCACTTTAGCTTCAGTAGCGATAGAAGCGTGGTCTGTTCCCGGAACCCAAAGTGCATTAAACCCTTGCATTCTGGCTCTTCTGACCAAAACATCTTGAATGGTATTATTTAACATGTGTCCCATGTGAAGAATTCCCGTCACGTTGGGTGGCGGAATTACAATCGTGTAAGGAGGTCTGTTATCTGGTGTAGAATGAAAATAATTATTTTCTAACCAGTAATTGTACCATTTCTGTTCTGTTTCCTGAGGATTATATTTTTCTGAAATTTGCATAAAATTTTAAATAAAAATGAGTTTGGCTTGTAATTTGCAAAAATACGATAAAATGTGAATTTTTAAATGGTTAAAACTCTTCTTTTTGAGAATTTTGGAATAAGAATCTGACAAAGTAAAATAAAAAAGAAGAATAAGGATTTAAATACAGAATTTATTTATAATTTTGAACTTTAATTTACAACAAAAAACTTTCTAAATATGAAAAAATTTATGGGCGGTTTGTTGCTTATCGGAGGTTTTGTTTTCTCTTCTGCACAAACTATTTCTTTTGAAAAAACAACTATTGATTATGGTACTGTTCCTGTAAATGCAGATGGAAACAGAGTTTTTACTTTTAAAAATACTGGTGACAAGCCTTTGATCCTTTCTAACGTACAGCCAGGTTGTGGTTGCACCGCTTCTGAATGGCCAAAAGAACCAGTATTGCCAGGTAAATCTGCACAGATTAAAGTTCATTACAACACTGCAAATGCTGCACCTTTCAAAAAATCTATCGATGTATTTTCTAACGATCCAGTAAATGGAAGAGTGGTTCTATACATCCAAGGAACAGTAGTTGCAAATGCTAAAACTGAAGAAAAAACTTTAGCTCCTAAAAAATAATTCTTTTTAAAATTATTATACAAAAACCGACTTTAACCAGTCGGTTTTTTTTATTATCTTTAGTTGAACAAAATTTTTCAAAAAATGGATACCAATTTCACCGATAACTTTCTTGTAAAAGAAAATCAAAAATTCAATCTCAAAGATTTCAACACCGATTATAAAGGCGACCTCACCAAAGAAGAAGGTCAAAAAATGCTTGATGCAGAGAAGAAAAAACTCTACGAACTTCAAGAAAAGCTTTACGCAGATGGCAGTCAATCACTTTTGATAGTGATACAAGCGATGGATGCTGCCGGAAAAGACAGTTTGATAGAACATGTTTTCGGTGGAGTAAATCCGCAAGGTTGCGAAGTGACCAGTTTTAAAACACCAACTTCTAAAGAATACAATCATGATTTCATCTGGAGGCATTATTTGGCTTTACCAGAAAAAGGGAAAATAGGAATTTTCAACCGAAGTCATTACGAAAGTGTTTTGGTATGTAAAGTGCATCCTGAATATAATCTAAGCGAAAAAGTTTGGAAATCTACTGACGAAATCAATGAAAAATTCTGGAAAAATAGATACGAAAGCATCAAAGATTTTGAAAAACATTTAGCCAGAAATGGAACAAAAATCGTGAAAATTTTCCTTCACGTTTCCAAAGAAGAGCAGAAAAAACGTTTCCTAGACCGAATTGCTGAACAAGAAAAAAACTGGAAATTTTCTATTGGCGACTTAAAAGAACGTGCTGTTTTCGACCAATATATGAAGGCTTACGAAGAAGCCATTTCTGAAACCAGTAAAGAACATGCGCCTTGGTTTGTGATTCCTGCTGACCAAAAATGGTTTGCTAGAGTGGCCGCTATACAAATTATTATAGAAACACTGGAAAAAATGAATCTGCAATATCCTACACTTTCAGAAGAAGAGAGAGCAGAACTGGATGATGCGAAAAAGCAGTTGGAAAGCGAATAAAAAACCACGAGAAAAACGATAAGCCGGATTCTGTTTCCCGATGAAACGGGACGCTTGTTATTTATCTACGGTTTACATTACTGCAAACCTTGAGCTGGTTACCCCTCGATTTTCGGAGCGAGCTACTCCTATTTTTAGATTGCTCTAAAAAGCATCGATATACTTACCATTGCATCGCATAGAGTTTACCTGATTTCACTACAGCCGAACTGTACTTGCTTTCTGTTGCACTTGTCCTCGTCTCACGACGGAAGGCTGTTAGCCTTTATGCTGCTCTGTGATGTCCGGACTTTCCTACCCCAATTTCTTGGAATCAACAAGCTGTTTTTCTCGTGGAGTGCAAAGATACGGAAATTTTGAATGTTAGATGTCAGATGTTAGATGCTAGATGTTAGATGATGGATGATGGATGTTAGATGATGGATGATAGATGTTAGATGATGGATGATGGATGATGGATGTTGGAATATTGTGGAATGTATTTTTATTATTCTGAACCCTTTCTGCGTTTTTTTAGGAATCTGTAAAACGCAGAAAGGGTTGGTTGTATTTTTCACTGAAAGTTATTTTAAAAAAAATTGGTTTCTAAAAATCCCTAAACTTGCGCCCCGAGTTGAGCGGAGCTCTTTTTGTTTTTTTAGATTCTTCGACTCCGCTCAGAATGACAAAAAACAAAAAAGCGGGAGCGGAACGAGAAACCTAACGAAGTGGTTCGATGACTTTAGGAGTCAAATTTGGCGCCCAAGAAAAAAATTACGTTTTACCATCCATTAATTAACGCATTTTCTTATCTTCGTTTTTTAATTTCTAAAAAATTGGATTCTAAACAAAAAGAATTTTCTAAGTTGGTAAAGGAAAATCAGGGGCTTATCATAAAAGTCTCCAGATTATATACCAATTCTCTGGAAGATGAACAGGATCTTTTTCAAGAAATTGTGTTACAACTTTGGCGCAGTTACGACTCATTCAAAGGACAGTCCAAAATTTCTACTTGGATGTACAGAGTAGCGCTCAATACGGCCATTACGCTTTTCCGAAAGAAAACTAAATCTCCTCAAACTGATGAGTTGATGGATTTTCACCACAGAGATTATGTGGAAGATGATGACGAAAAGCAACAACAAATCACTCTGCTTTATAAGGTGATTAAAATGCTCCCAAAAGTAGAACGTGCGATTGTGATGATGTATTTAGACGATTTGCCTTACCGTGATATTGCAGAAAATTTAGGGATTACGGAAGTAAATGCCCGTGTAAAAATGAACAGACTCAAAAAAACGCTTAAAGAATTGATGACTCAACATGCTTAATGAAGATTTCAATATAGACCAATTTAAAAAATCTTGGCAGGAACAACCCGTTTCTGATGTGTATAACACGTCTGAAATAGAAGGAATGCTCAATAAAAAATCTACCAACTATGTGAAATATATTTTCTGGATAAGTTTGGCAGAATTTTTATTTTTCGCCATTGTTGGTTTTTGTACGATTTTTTCTACCCAAAGAAGCAATAGTTTTATTAATATTTTAGAAAAACTTGGAGTCCAAATGAATGATGATGTGGAAATGAATTTTGAGCATCTTTATTTTGCCTTGAAAGTCTTTAGTTTACTGATTACCGCGATTTTTGTTTTTCTTTTTTACAGAAATTACCTAAAAATTAAGGTAGAATGCAATTTGAAAAATTTTATTCTTCAGATTATCAAGTTCAAAAGAACCGTTAACCTGTTTATTTTCACCAATATTGGTTTATTGATTGTTTTTTCGGGTATTATTACTTATTTCATTATGAATGTGCTTCAAGCTCAAAACATTCATTTAAACCAAGCCACTTTAATAGGATTTATTACAGGAATTGTGATAAGTATTGGTTTAGGCGTTCTCATGATTTGGCTGTATTACAGAATTGTTTACGGAATTATTATGAGCAGACTGAGCAGAAATCTAGAGCAATTGCAAAAAATAGAACAGGAACAATAAACAACAAAAAACCTTCAGAATTCTGAAGGTTTTATTTTTATAATTCTTTTCTCAATCTCGCGACTGGAATATTGAGTTGTTCTCTGTATTTCGCGATGGTTCTTCTGGCAATATTGTATCCTTTTTCCTTCAAAACATCTACCAAAGCGTCGTCTGTAAGAGGTTTTCTTTTATCTTCTTGACTGATAACTTCTTGCAAGTGATTTTTAATTTCCTTAGTCGAAACTTCTTCTCCATCATCATTGGTTAATGAATCTGAAAATAAATTTTTCAACAAAATAATTCCATTTGGTGTATCAGCATATTTGCTTTTCACCACTCTAGAAATCGTAGAAATATCAAATCCTGTGATATCTGCTACGTCTTTCAGAATCATCGGTTTGATGTTTTTTTCATCTCCGGTTAAGAAATATTCTTTCTGTAATTTCACAATTGCAGAAATGGTTTGCATCAGCGTATTTTGTCTCTGGTTAATGGCATCTATGTACCATTTTGCAGCATCTAACTTTTGTTTGATGAAAAGTGCAGCTTGTTTATGTTCCGCAGAGTTTTTATCGTGAGAATAAGTGCTTAAAATTTCTTTGTACTCCTCAGAAACCCTAAGTGTAGGTGCATTTCTACTATTCAAAAGCGGAATAACTTGTCCATCTTTTATCTGAATCACAAAATCTGGAATAATCTCTTGATTGATGGTGATGGTTTGCGTATCAAAATTACCGCCAACTTTTGGAGACAATTTAGAAATCACTTCCAGTGCTTCTTTTAAATCCTTTTCTTCAATATCATATTTATTGATGATTTTGCCGTAATGCTTATTGATTAAAGCATCAAACTGATGTCTTAAAATATTTCCTGCAAGAATCACCGCTTTATCACGGCTCACTTTTTTCTCTATCTGTAGCAACAAGCATTCTTGTAAATTTCTAGCTCCTACTCCAGCTGGATCAAGTTTTTGAACATAATTTTCTAGAATTTCCTTTACTTTTTCTTGAGTAGTATAAATCCCTTGCGAAAAAGCCAAATCATCTACAATAGCTTTAATCTCACGTCTCAAATACCCGTCATTATCTAGACTTCCGATGATGTATTCTGCAATTTTCAGGTCTTCTTCGTCTATACTAGACAGGTGGATTTGCTCCATCAAATAATCATACAAAGACTGTCCTTCTGTTAATAAACTTTCATTATCAAAATCTTCGTCATCTGCAGAAAAATTGCTAGAAGCGGTTTTATAAGAAGGCTCATCATCATATAAATATTCATCTACATCAAAATCAGTATCTATGGTTTCGCTTCCTTCACTTTCGTAATCTGCATCTAAACTGCTAAAATCGTCCTCATTACCACTGTCTTCTTTAACGACTTCCAAGGCAGGATTTTCTTCTAAC
Source organism: Cloacibacterium sp. (assembly GCA_046296655.1). Lineage (GTDB taxonomy): Bacteria > Bacteroidota > Bacteroidia > Flavobacteriales > Weeksellaceae > Cloacibacterium. Next base: position 108,660 of record JBKBLE010000002.1, read on the forward strand.
TCACGCTCTAGCTCTTCCTGAAATTCTAGCGTGTGAAGCTGTATCAACTTCATCAACTGAATTTGCTGAGGAGCTAATTTTTGTCCTAATTTTATTTGGAGGTTTTGTTTGAGCATTGTTTATTATTTAGAAAATCAAAAATAAGTTTTTGATTTCAGATTTTGTTACATTTTAATTTCAAAATTTTATGAAATTCTATTTAGAATTCAGCGTTTTTCGGAGTTCTAGGGAAAGGAATTACATCTTTAATATTAGTCATTCCCGTTACAAAAAGGATTAATCTTTCTAGACCTAAACCGAAACCAGCATGCGGAACAGAACCGAATTTTCTAGTATCTAGATACCACCAAAGTTCGTGTTCATCTACGTGCATTTCTTGCATTTTGGTTTTCAAAACATCTAATCTTTCCTCTCTTTGTGAACCACCAATGATTTCTCCAATTCCTGGGAAAAGAACATCCATTGCTGCTACGGTTTTTCCATCTTCGTTTAATCTCATGTAGAATGCTTTGATTTCCTTAGGATAATCAAATAAAACGACTGGAGACTCGAAGTGTTTTTCTACCAAATAACGCTCGTGTTCAGATTGTAAATCTGCACCCCATTCTTCAATTGGGAACTGGAATTTTCCTTTTTTATTTTCTTTAGAATTCAATAGAATTTCGATGGCTTCAGAATAAGAAACTCTCATGAAACGTTTTTTGATTACGTTTTCTAGTTTCTCTATTAAGCCTTCTTTTGCTCTATCTTTTTCTGGTTTTTGTTTTTGTTCTTCGGCAAATCTTTGGTCTAAAAACTTCAAATCATCTTTGCAATTTTCTAGAACATAGCCAATTACATATTTCAAGAAATTTTCAGCCAAATCGATATTGTCTTCCAAATTATTGAAAGCCACTTCTGGTTCTACCATCCAGAATTCTGCTAAGTGTCTTGTAGTATTAGAATTTTCAGCACGGAAAGTTGGCCCAAAAGTATACACTCTACCTAATCCCATTGCTGCAGTTTCCGCTTCTAACTGACCAGAAACCGTCAAATTGGTTTTTTTACCAAAGAAATCTTGAGCAAAATCAATATCACCGTTTTCATCTCTTGGAATTTGGTTTAAATCAAAATTCGTCACTCCAAACATTTCACCAGCACCTTCTGCATCGGCACCTGTGATGATAGGCGTGTTTATGTAGAAGAAATGATTTTGGTTAAAGAACTGGTGAATCGCAAAACTTACGGCACTTCTCACTCTGAAAACCGCTCCAAAAAGATTGGTTCTGAATCTAAGATGCGCCTGCTCACGAAGAAATTCCAAAGAGTGTTTTTTCGGTTGAAGAACTGTTTTTTCCATTTCTTCAGAGAAATTATCGCCAAGAATTGTAATTTTTTTGGCAATGATTTCAATATCTTGACCTTTTCCTTCACTTTCTACTACCTCACCTGTAATTTTAAGTGAAGAAGCATTTTTAATATTTTTGATGATTTCTTCGTCGAAATTTTCGAAATCTACTACAATCTGAATGTTGTTTATCGTAGAACCGTCATTCAATGCGATGAAACGGTTAGAACGGAATGCTCTCACCCATCCTTGAATGGTAATATCGTGATGTAAAAGTTTTTTATAATCTCCTAAAATTTCTTTAATGGTCTTCTTACTCATGACTTCATAATTATTCAGCAAAAATAAGAAATTTTGGCGTAATTTTTGATGTAACGCGGAGATTTTTACGGTTTTAAAATTTAGTTTTCGAAAAGAATAATTTTATTGCTCATCATTCTTGGCTGGCGTTAAGAAAACATCCATCAAACCTTCTGGCAATTGCATTTTGATAAATTTTTCTTCACGATTCACTTCTAGAATCCAGTCTTTAATAATCGGAATGATGATTTCTTTGTCTGCTAATTTTAGGATAAAGTAATGTTGTGCAGTTTGGTCGTTTATTTCTACAATGTTTCCGCAAGATTTACCATCTTCTTCTCTGATTTCATACCCAATGACTTCGTGATAATAAAACTGATTTCCTGAAAGTTTAGGCAAGGTAGAAAGTGGTAAAAAAACATTCTTGCCAATAGATTGTTCTACCAATTGTTCAGAAGAATTCTTGAAAGTAATGATTTTAGAGTTATCATTTCCCCATTGTTGCTTTTCCACAAAAAAAGGCACGAGAAGTCCGTTCACTTCTACAAAAATCCCTTCCAGTTTATTGTATAATTCTGGTTGGTCTGTATCTAGTTTTATGATTACATTTCCCTTTAGACCGTGTTTTCTGGTAATTTTTCCTAAAAAATAGCAATCTTCTTTTTTCATGGGTTGATATTTTAAAATTTTTAAAAACCAAAAGAATTTTATTTGGTTTTATGATGCAAATATACTTTGTTTTAAAAGAATAAAGACGCAATAAATTGCGTCTTTAGTACATTTTATTTCTAAAATTGTTATGCTTCTGCTTCAGTTCCTTCAGCTTCAGCAGCTGGAGTTTCTTCAGCAGTTTCTTCAGCTACAGGTTCTGCGTTTGCAGCTTCTTCAGCAGCTTTAGCATCTGCTTCTGCTTGAGCAGCAGCAGCAATTCTAGCTTCGTTTACTTTAGCTTCAGCTTCTAGAGCAGCTTTTTTAGCAGCTTCTTTAGACTGAGTTAAACTGTCTTTTTTAGCGTTTACAGCAGCTTCTTTAGCTTCTAACCAAGCGTTGAATCTTTTTTCAGCTTCAGCTTCGTCGAAAGCACCTTTTGCTACACCACCTTGTAAGTGTTTTTTGTATAAAGCACCTTTGTAAGAAAGGATAGCTCTAGCAGTATCAGTTGGTTGAGCACCATTGTTTAACCATTTAACAGCTGAATCTACATCTAGTTCAATTGTTGCAGGGTTAGTAATTGGATTGTAAGTTCCTAATTTCTCGATGAATCTACCGTCTCTTCTTGCTCTAGCGTCTGCTACTACGATGTGGAAAAAAGGTTTTCCTTTTTTACCGTGTCTTTGTAATCTAATTTTTACTGACATATTATTGTGAATTTATGGGAACTCGTCCCTGTTAATATTTTTAAGTGTGCAAAGATAGTAAAATATTTTGTTTTAAAAAAAATTTTTGACTGGCGTTTGTTACTGGAAGGTGGAACTTAAATTTTCCCTAAATAAAAAAGTCCGAGACAACGCTGATTTTCTTCTAAATTCAGAAACTCACCGAGATGATTAATCACGGTATGAGAACTCCAATAACAACCTATTTGATTTACTGTACAGGTTAAATACATATTCTGAACCGCCATCGAAGTGGCTGCAATTTCTTCCCATTCTGGAAGCAAACCACTGAAATTTACAGAAATGGTAACAACGGTGTCTGTTTTGGCAATTTTATCAGCAAAATCAAGATATTTTTTCTCTAAAAACAAGTGTTCTGGCGTCGTTTCTTTATAAATTTTCTGAATTTCTTTTGCCAGTTGCAGCTTTTCTTCTCCTCTAAAAACTCTAAATCTCCAAGGTTTTGTTTTCTTGTGATTGGGAGCAAACTGTGCAGAACTCAAGATTTCATCTAAGATTTCCTGAGAAATTTCTTCGCCAGTATAATCTTTGGGATACGTACTTTTTCTGCTTTCTATTATTTGTTTTAAAATTTCTGAATTGTTCATTTTTTAAAAAAAGCTGTTAAGTTTTGGCTAAAGCCAAATGGAATAATTGATTATTACTAAGCGGACTAAAGTCCGCCCCTATTGATATTTGACAAAATTAATTAAATAATTTTCTCAATTTTTTGGTGAATTCTATTGAGAACAAATTCTTCGCCTTCGGTTTTGCCCAACATGATTTTAGCAATCGGACTTTCTTCTGAAATCGCATAAAACCGATCGCCTTCGTAAAAAAACTCGCCAAGAGAAACAGAAAGATAAAACCTGGCTTTATTGGTAATCACCAGCGAACCGAGTTTTACTCTATCCGAAGAATGATGAAGCACCTGATTCATTTTCTTTTGCATGGTTTTGAGCGCAAACATTTGTTTATCTAAGTGATAAATTTCTTCTTGCATCTCTTCTCTTATCGAATCATATTTAGATGTTTTCTTTACTTCTCTCGTTGCTTCCAAAGTAAAGTTGAGATAAAACTCCAGTGTTTTTATCTTCCCAGAAATCGTGTCTTTCACAAAATTCCTCAGTGCAGTTTTATCATAATCTTTGACCAACATCTTCATTAAAATATTCAGCGAAGATAAAATTCTCTTTTGAAATACCGAAAAATAAAAAAACGGAAATTTCCGTTTTTAATATTTCTAAAAATTTTAAATTAAGGTTTTTCTGAAAGTTTTTTCAAATTTTGGAGTCCTTCTTCACACGATTTCCCCATCCAATAATCCATCATTGGCTTCATGAGATTAGAAGGATATTCCATTTCTGCATCTAGCGTCCAAACCACTTTAGTAGCATTTCCTTCTTGTGTCAATACAATATCAGAAGTGGCTTCACCTTGACCTTCAAAAGCCATTTTAGTGCTTTGTTTCTGATTTGGAATAAGCGCCGTAATTTCTTGGCATCCATTTCCCACATCTTTTTTATCACTTGTCCAGCAATGTTGATCACCAATCTGACCAGAAACGCCAGAATAGGTAGATTGCAACTGCGGGTCTAATTTCATCCAAGGATTCCATTCATTAAATGCTTTCATAGAATTGAGATGTGAATACACTTTTTCTGCAGGAGCATTAATGACAATCGATTTTTCATAATGGTATTTTTCACCAATGACAAACATGGCAATTACCAAAACGGCTAGAATTGCCAAAAGGATTTTTAAAAACTTTTTCTATAGTGTTATACTGTTTATTTTGTGATTCATTAAAGGTAAATATTTTTAATTTAACTAAATTTACAGTCCAAAATTTGAACAGACGATGACAAATCCACTTTTACAATCCTTCAATACAAAATATCAATCCGCTCCATTTGCAGAAATAAAAGAAGAACATTACTTACCTGCATTCAAGGAACTGATAGACAAATCTTTGCAAGAAATACAAGAAATCACTCAAAATCCTGAAACGCCTACTTTCGAAAACACCATCGAAGCTCTGGCTTATTCTGGCGAACAATTAGATGTGGTTTCTAATATTTTCTTTAACCTTAATTCTGCCGAAACCAATGACGAAATTCAACAAATCGCACAAGAAGTTTCGCCTTTATTAACCGAATTTGCCTCGAAAATTTCACAAAACGAACAACTTTTTTCAAGAATTAAAAAAGTGTACGACGAGAAAGACCATTATTCACTCAACGAAGAGCAAAAGATGCTTCTAGAAGAAACCTACAAAGGTTTTGTAAGAAATGGTGCATTGCTGAATGACGAGAAAAAAGAACAACTCAAAAATATCAATATTGAGCTTTCTAAAAAATCTTTGCAATTCGGACAAAACGTTTTGGCAGCGACCAATCAATATTATAAACACTTGACCAACAAAGAAGATTTGGCTGGAATTCCAGAAGCTATTCTTGCGCAATATGAAGAAGAAGCAAAAGAAAGAAATCTAGAAGGTTATGTGATTACGCTACAATTCCCGAGTTTACTTCCAGTACTTACTTATGCGGAAAATCGTGAGTTGAGAAAGGAATTGGCAATTGCAAACGGAAAAAAATCTTTTGACGGCGGTGAATTTGACAACCAAATCCTCATCAAAGAATTGGTACAACTTCGTCAAGAAAAAGCGCAATTGTTAGGCTACAAATCTTTTGCAGATTATGTTTTAGAAGAAAGAATGGCAAAATCTCCACAGAAAGTGTTAGAATTTTTGAACGAATTATTGACTAAAGCAAAACCTTTTGCCGAAAAAGAAGTGGAAGAACTTTCCGTTTTAGCAAAAGCAGATGGAATTACAGAAATGCAAAGTTATGACCACGCTTATTATGCCGAAAAACTTAGAAAACAAAAATTTGATTTCAATGATGAAGAATTGAAACCTTATTTCCAGTTAGACAAAGTGCAAGAAGCGGTTTTCGGGTTAGCAGGAAAACTTTTCGGGTTAGAATTTGTAGAAACCACTGACATTCAAAAATATCACGCTGATGTGAAAACGTATGAAATCTACGAAGGTGAAAATTTTAAAGCTTTGCTTTATGCCGATTATCACCCAAGAAAGGGAAAAAGAGCGGGAGCATGGATGACGAGTTTTAAAAATCAATACATCAAAAATGGCAAAAACCACAGACCGCATATTTCTGTAGTTTGTAATTTTACCAAACCCACTGCTGAAACACCAAGTTTATTGACTTTCAATGAAGTCACCACACTTTTCCATGAATTCGGGCATGCTTTACATGGCGTTTTAGCCAATACTCAGTATCCTAATCTTTCTGGAACTTCTGTAAAATGGGATTTTGTAGAATTGCCTTCTCAATTTTTAGAAAATTACTGCTACGAACCAGAATTTTTGAAAACATTTTCAAAACATTATCAAACGGGTGAAGTTTTACCAGATGAAAAAATTCAGAAAATAGAAGATTCTAAAAACTTTATGGAAGGCTATCAAACTTTGAGACAACTCAGTTTCGGAATTTTGGACATGTCTTATCACGCCGAAAACGTAAAAGTAGAAGATGTAAAAACCTTTGAAACTGAGACCATCAAAGCGACTCAGGTTTATCCTACTCTTGCAGAAACAGCTATTAGCACAAGTTTTTCACACATTTTCCAAGGTGGATATTCGGCTGGATATTATTCTTACAAGTGGGCAGAAGTTTTAGATGCAGATGCTTTTCAATATTTCAAAGAAAATGGGATCTTTGACCCTTTAATTTCTAAAAAATTTAAAACGTTGCTCGAAAGTGGCGGCACAAAAGACCCAATGGAATTGTACAAAAATTTCAGAGGAAGCGAACCGAAAGTAGAAAGTTTGTTGAAAAGAGCTTTTGGTTAATGGAAAATGGAAAGTTGAAAATTGAAAATGACAACCCATCTAAAATTTAAAATCTAAAATTTGAAAAATCTTTGCCCTTGTTGTTCAGGAAAATTGTACGAAGAATGTTGCGAAGTGTTTCATTCTAAAAAGGAGTTTCCTAAAACAGCGGAAGAACTGATGCGTTCTCGTTATGCTGCATTTGCCATTCCGAATGGAGAATATTTATGGCAAACCACATTACCCAGCAAAAGAAAATTCCATGACAAAAGTGAATTGGAAGCTTGGGGAAAAGAAAACACTTGGACAAAACTGGAAATCATCAATTCCAGCGAAAAAGAAGTAGAATTTAAAGCCTATTTCACTGGTAAATTCGGGAAAGAAAACATTCATTATGAGTTATCTACTTTTAAAAAGGTAGATAAAAAATGGTATTATGTTTCGGGGAAATTTTTGGATTAAAATTAAATTCTCGCAGATTTTGCGGATTTTACTTTTTTTTAATTACCTAATCATCCAAAATTATTTTAGAACATGACAAGTTTTTAAAATGATTTTTAAAACCACAAAAGAAACAAAAGCTTTTTGAATGTCCGTTTTAAAGCATAATTGCAATTTTGAAACAATTTTGAAGATTTATAAAAATTAAATATTATTGAAAATCAATCAGTTACTTTTGTCAAATTTTTCTAAACCATAAAATTTAGTGCTTTATGACACTAAACGGACATTCAAAAAAAATTAATTCTTTAGAATTCGACCAAAAAAGTTCTTCTCTATCAATTATTGTGATATTTCTTTTGATTTTACCGCTTCATTTCTTGCTTTTGCAAGCATAGGAATAGAAATAAGTCCCATCACAAGCATAATCACCAATTGCATGGTATGAGAAATAAAAGCGTAGCTTAATCCTACTTCACCACCCAATTTAGCATCTTTTCCCATAGAAAGAAATAGGGCAGAAATCCCGAATTTCATCGCAAGGTGAAATGCGCCAATTCCTCCAGAAGCTGGAACCATCATTCCTAATGTTCCTACTACAATTAAGAAAAATCCGTCTGCAAATGTAAAATCTGAAGTTTCTGGCAATGCAAAACACACTAAATACGCTGCCAAATAATAAGCAACCCAAATTGCGATAGATAATATAATAAATTTACCTTTTTGCTTGAGTTTGAAAATGGTAGTTAACCCATGAAAAATCCCTTCTACAAATTCTATCACTTTCCCAATGAGAGGAAGGTGGGTAAACTTGTCTTTGAATTTAAAAAAAATGAAAGTTCCTACTACCAATACTGCGATTCCACCAATGATATAAGTAGGATTTATTTTAATTCCTGATTTTTGGTAAAAAGTAATAATAGCATCTTCTTTAAAAACTACCGTGAGAACCAAAAATCCTAACATACAGAATAAATCGACTATCCTTTCTAAAATGATGGTTCCGAAAGATTTATCTACGGGTACTTTTTCTACGCCATATAAAGCAGTAGAACGCGCTAATTCGCCACTTCTAGGAATGGTAAGATTCATGAGATACCCGAAAGAAATCGTCCACAATGAATTAGAATTAGAAATCTGGTAACCCATAGGTTCTAAAAGTAAATTCCAACGAACCGCTCTGAACCAATAGGCTAATAACCCGAAAATCATAGCAGCAAAAACCCAAAGATAATTGGCTTTGGCTAAAGAGGTTTTAATATTTGTAAAATCTAATCCTTTTAATGCGAACCACATAAAAAGGGCTGCAAAAGCAATAGATACCAGTATCGTAGAAACTGTTTTAAGAGACGATGATTTTTTTTGATTTTCCAAAAGAATAGCGATTAAGTTAGAAGATTGGTTTTTTCGTCTGGGAAAATAATTTTCGGTTGGAAGTTTTGTGCTTCCTCTACAGACATTTGCGCGTAAGAAATAATGATGATTACATCTCCTTTTTGCACTTTTCTAGCGGCTGGTCCGTTGAGACAAATTTCACCAGATTTTCTTTTACCTTTTATAACATAAGTATCAAAACGTTCGCCATTATTTACATTTACGATGTAAACTCTCTCTCCTACCACTAAACCTGCGGCATCAATAAGGTCTTCGTCTACTGTAATACTGCCGATGTAATTAAGGTCAGAAGCAGTAACCGTAACACGATGAATTTTTGATTTAAAAACTTCTATTAACATGGCGCAAATTTAAAATAAATTAATTGATTAGTAAAGAATTATCTGAGATTTAAACAAATATAATATTTCGCCAAATTCCCTTTAAAAAAAGACATTTTAGCAGATAAACAAGTTAATCATTATATTTAATGACAAAAAAGAGGAAAAAAAATATCAAATTAACAAATTCATAATTTAGAAATTCATTAAACGCTTATTTAAAAAACACTCTATTCAAAGCATATAAAAAGAATTTCAATGCTCGGAAAAGCCTATTTTTTGTGATAGATAAGAATTATCATTTTCTCGTTATTTATAGAAAAAACTATAATTATTATTAATATTGTGAAAAAAATTTGCACAATATGAAAATTGTTATATATTTGTCTTACGTAACAAATTAACAATTAATATTTATAACTATGAACAAGTCTGAATTAATCGACGCAATGGCAAAAGATGCCGGTATTACTAAAGTTGCTGCTAAAGCTGCTCTTGAGTCTTTCATTGCTAACGTAACTGCTACTCTTAAGAAAAAAGATGGTAAAGTTGCTTTAGTTGGTTTTGGTACTTTCTCAGTAGCTGAAAGAGCTGAAAGACAAGGTATTAACCCTGCAACTAAAAAACCAATCAAAATTGCTGCTAAAAAAGTTGCAAAATTCAAAGCTGGTGCTGATTTAGCTGCTGCTGTATCTGGTGATAAAAAGAAATAATTCAAATTATTCAAAAGAATAAAGCCTCACCTTTTGGTGAGGCTTTTCTTATGGAGCTAATCTTGAGATTTTCCAGTCGTAATTTTCATCAAGTTCATAGATAATTCTATCATGCAAACGGTTAGGTCTTCCTTGCCAAAACTCTATCTGATAAGGTTTTGCAATAAATCCGCCCCAGTTTTTAGGTCTAGGAATTTCTTTTCCTTCGTATTCTTTTTCTAATGCTGCCAATTTATCTTCTAAATATTCACGATTGGGAATTACAGAACTCTGCGGAGAAACTACTGCACCCAATTGACTCCCTCTTGGTCTTGAACTGAAATAGCCATCACTTAAATTCTCGGCCACTTTTTCTAAATCCGCTTTTATGATAATCTGTCTTTCTAAACCTGGCCAAAAAAAGTGAAGACAAGCCTTATTATTTTTTTGAAGAGCCTTCCCTTTTTTGCTATCATAATTGGTGTAAAAAATAAAACCTTCCCAAGTATAAGCCTTTAGCAAAACCATTCTGGTTCTTGGGCAACCATCCTCTTCTACCGTAGAAATCGCCATCGCATTTGCTTCTGAAACAGAAGGACTTTCTTCTGCATCTAGAAACCAATCTCTAAACATTTCGATAGGATTTTCTTTAATTTCGCTTTCTAATAATTGTGACTTATCGTATACTTTTCTTTTATCATGAAGATTTTCCATCAAAATTTTTTTTTAAATTTGAGTAATGAATAATTCTTACAAAGGTAAAATTTTAATTTCTACACCTGATATTTCGGGTGACATATTTTCTCGCTCTGTAGTTTTAATTATAGAGCATAATGCTCATGGTGCTTTTGGTTTTATTTTGAACAAGAAAAATCATTTCATAAGCGAAAACATGAAGCATTTACTCGGTACTGAATTAGAAGTGTATGAAGGCGGTCCTGTAGAAACAGATCGTATATTTTTTTTAGTCAAGGGAAAACCTTTCACTTCTGAATATTTACCAATTGATGAAAATTTCTATATTACAGAACAGCAAGAAGAAATTGTTTCTGCCATGGTGAACCAAGACATCAGCAAAGAAGAACTCAAAATATTCACAGGTTATTCTGGATGGAGTCCTTATCAATTAGACCAAGAAGTTCAAAATAAAATGTGGACGGTAGTAGAACTTTTTCAATTGGATTACACCTCACCCAATGATCATACCCTCTGGAAAAAAATCATGCAAAATCTAGGCGGAGATTATTTGCTTTGGGCCAATTCTCCAGAAGATGTGAGCTTGAATTAGGCTGAGGTAAAGGTAAAGGGAGAGGTAAAAGTTGAGGCAGAATGCTTAACAAAAATTTAGGATTTCTTTTAGAAATAATTATCGCTTAAACTGAGTTTTTATCTAAACTCTCAATAAAAGAACTCGGTAATGGACCTTACAAAAGGTTGATTGCCGAGTTCGTCAATTTTAAGCGAAGCTATTACTCCAAGATTCTACCATTACAGAGAATCTTTCGTTGCCAAATTCTTTATTTCTAATTTTTGATACAGAGAAAATTCCTTTTTCATCAGAAATTACGAGAATTTCTTCTGCTTTTTGTGTTTCGAAAGCACTTAATTCTGCTTCTTCAATGATGACAAAAGCATTTTTATGAAGGAAAGTCACGAAATTTTCCATTAACGGAGAAATATAGGCACCTTCTGATTGTTTCGGGATTTTAATCGTATTTTCTTCCAGCAACAAGAGGTTTCCAGAGATGGTTCTCGCTACTCTTTTATCTGGATTGAGCAAAATTACATCGTCTAAATCATTTTCTGCAGCGTAGATTTTTGCATAAATATTTTCTGGCGAATGCGTTCTGATGTTGCTCAAAATATTGGTATTTACTGAAATTTCTTTAAGCAAATCTATTTCAATATTTTTATGAATAGACAGTACATTTACATCTGCATTCAATTCAAAATAATATTGCACTGGCGTTCTAGAAGAAAGTACTTCTTCTCTGTTTCTAAACGCCATAAAAGTAACCACTCCCAGTTCTAAATTATTTTCAGAAATGGCTTTATTAAAGGTTTCTGTGAAAAATTCAAGGGTAAAAGAAAGCGGAATATTCATTCTCATTTTTCGCATAGAAGCCATCAAAAAAAAGTAGCATTCTTCTGCCATAATCAACTGATGATTCTTCACAAAAAAATGAACTTTTACGGCATCGCCATTTAAAAATGCGTTATTCTGAAGTACTATTTCCTGTGTTTTTTTTCCGTTTAGATAAATCATGTTGTAATGATTTTTAGTTATGAAAATTGCAAAAAAAATGATAACTGAAATTTCAATTATCAATCTTTTTACTTGGGTTGAAAGATTAAGCTGCGCCTAGTTTGATTTGTAGATTTTCGATGAGATTATCCCAATATAATCTGGTTTCCTCTTCATCTCCTTTTTCGCAGAAATCGGTAATATTAAGAGAAAGATCATTGGTAATCTCATCAATGACAATAGTCATTTCGAAGAAATATTTTGTTCCTTCGTCTTCTTCCCAACGGAAACGCACAAAAGATTCAGGTTTATATCTGATTAATGTCGCTTTTTCTGCGGGACCACCATTCCAACTGAAATAAAAGTCATCACCTCTTTCTACTACTTCATCTGCAAACCACTCTGAAAGACCTTCTGCAGTTGCCATATATTCATACAAAATCTCTGAAAGACAATGCATTGTATATTCAAACTGTACCTTATGTTTCGTCATATTTTTACCATTTTTGGTGTCGCAATATATAAATTAATTTTATATATCTGCAACTATTTTTTCGATAAAATCAATAATTTTTATATGAGTTTTCACATAAAAAAAAGAGTTTTAAAAATTTAAAACTCCTTTTTTTGTTTATTTCTCATTTAAAGCTTCTAAAATAATTTCGCAGCCTTTTTTGATCTCTTCTTTGCTAATGGTTAACGGTGGAGAAATCCTCATAAATTCATTTCGGTAGAGTTGCCAAAAAACAATGAGTCCTTTTTCCATACAACGCTTCGCTACGTCTAATGTATATTCTGGAGATTCTAATTCTACTGCGAGCATTAAACCTCTTCCGTTTACTTTTTTAATTTTTGGGTGAACCAGTAATTCTCTGAACAGTTTTTCTTTTTCTTCTACTTCATTCATTAAACTACTGTCTAAAACTTCTTTTAAAGTTGCAAAACTCGCCGCTGCAATCAAAGGATTGCCACCAAAAGTAGTAATGTGTCCTAGTTTAGGAGAATGCTGAAGCGATTTCATTATTTCTGCAGAGCTCATAAATGCGCCAACTGGAACTCCGCCTCCCATTCCTTTTCCCATCACGAGAATATCTGGAACCATATCATAATGTTCGAAAGAAAATAATTTTCCTGTTCTTCCAAAACCTGGCTGAATTTCGTCAAGGATTAATAAAGCCCCAACTTCCTCACATTTTTTTTTCAAATTTTTGAAATAATTTTGAGAAGGTGTCAAAAAACCAGCCGCTCCCTGAATGGTTTCTGCGATTACACAAGCTGTTTTTTCGGTAATTTTAGAAAATTCTTCTTCATTATTAAATTCTATGAAAGAAATCATCGGCAATAATGGACGAAATTCTCTCTTGTGAAACTCATTCCCAGAAACCGACAAAGCGCCATGAGTATTGCCATGATAAGAATTTTTCATGGAGATAATTTCCTCTCTTCCTGTGTATCTTTTGGCTAATTTCAGTGCTCCATCAATCGCTTCTGCACCAGAATTTACCAAATAGGTAACTTCCAAAGGTTCTGGAGTCGCTTCTGCAAGAAGTTTACACAATTCTACAGGTTTTTTTTGTGCATATTCTCCGTAAACCATTACGTGAAGATATTTATCTGCCTGTTCTTTAATTGCATTCACCACTTTAGGATGAGAATGCCCTAAAGTATTGGCAGAAACTCCCGCTACAAAATCTAAATAAGCTCTACCATCTTTTCCATAAATATAACTTCCTTCTGCTTTTTCTACTTCGAAACCTGCTGCATAAGGTGTAGTTTGTGCTTGATATTTGAAAAATTCTTGTTTCATTTTGCAAAGATAAAGAAGATAAAAGTTGGAAGATGGAAGTTTTTAAAAAATTTTTTTACAGAAATCACAAGATAATTTCATATTTTCAAATTCTAAATTTAAAGGTTTTTTCCATTTTTTTACTCTCGCAGATTGAGCTGATTCAGCAGATGAATAGATGCTGAATTTTTATTTGCAAAATTAGCGTAATCAGCGAGAGATTAGAGTTTTACCGATATGTAACTAAGTTGTAACCTCTTATTTTTATTAAAAGTTTTGTTAAAGTAAAAATTGATTTCAAAAATAAAAAGTCGGAATAAAGATTCCGACTTTTCAATTTATAATTTTCTATCTCTTTTGATGGTTTTTGGTTTTTTCTTGGCTTCTTCTTTCTTACGAAGTTCTTCCGCTTTTTGGTACAGCGTATCATCTGTTTCGTATTTCACTTCTTCGTAATTCGGTGTGTCTAAGAAAATATCTTCCCATTTCCGTAGTCGGTCTTTGGTATTCCAATTAAAATCTGTGAATTTTCTTTTCTCTGGAGCAATCATACTCATCGGGTAAATATCAGAATTGGCTCCAATATTACAAGAAATAATCTGAATTTTTCTTTCTTCAAAAAGTGCTTCAATTTGTCCACAAGTAGAAAGCGCAATACCGATTCTGTCTAACTGTTTTGTCTTTGCATCTTCAGAATCTGCATAAGTAATGGCTTGAGCATTTCCTGTTACTTTGGCAATTTTAATTTCGTTGTTTTGATAAAAAACGGTCATTAAATTTCCTTTCACTTGGTTAAACTCATCTTTTAATGTGAGAGAATCTGCTTTAGAAATTGCAAATGCATTTCCGATGACTTTTAGAGAGTCTATATTTTGTTCCGTTGTATTGAAATATGCTTCAATTTTATCTCCAGAAATTTGTTTTTCTCCACTCCAGAAAAGAGGTTTCACGTTTAGGTGAAGAATACCATCCGTTTCATTAAAGCTCAAAGAATCTGCTCTACCTTGGGCTTTGGTCATGAACAATCTTACTTTATTATAGCCACGAAGGAAACTTTTTTTCTTTTGGGTAGAATCTAATTTTTGGTAACTTAAAAATCTTTCTGCAGCAATATAAGCTGTATCTTGATTCATAATTTTTACCGCATAAGGTTTTTGGGTAATCATCGCCGAATCTATTTTTTCGTAGATTTCTCCGTAACCACCGATGATGTAACGACTTTCTTTCGGGTCATCTAATCTTACATTTCCTTCCGCTTTACCAAAACCTGTCAATTGATTAAAAAACATTTTATCCCCTTTCAGAATTTTACCATTGTAATAAATTCTAGAATTTTTATTGAGATACACCTGTTTTTCGTTCATGAGATACTTCCCATTTTCTGTGTAGACGTAATTAGAAGGTTTCTTTTTATTGACAATGGTTGTAGGCCCGAAAAATTCTGCAATATTGGTATTTTGATAATGTTTGATATTTTTTCCTTCTACTCTATATTGGGCATTATCAATAGTGTAATTATTGGTAAATTCATTGGTTTTAGAATCAATGAAATAAGTAGCAGACTGAGTCCACATAGTATTTCTTCCGTCATTAATGGTTCCACCAGAATTGAAATAAGCGGTATTTTTTACTCTGTCATAATACAAAACATCTGTAGAAATGGTTTGTCTCGCATCAGTAAGCACCACTTTTCCACGGGCAATTCCTCGTTGAGTATTTCCATCATACTCCATTTCGTTTGAGGTAATCCTGTTTCCGTCTGAAGTAACGAGCAAAACGTTTCCAATGGCTTTAGCAAAATTTTCTTTTTCGTAGAAAATCACTCGGTCTGCCGTCAACATTGCACCTTGATGTTCAAATTGTACATTTCCTGTGAAGAAAGGATTTCCTCCGTACATGTCTGGTTTTCTTTCGAATAAATCTGAGTGAATGAAACGTACTTTTTGACCGGGCTGAAGCGCTACATTGGTTTCTTTTTTGAAATAAGGGTCTTTTACTAAAGGTTCTTTGGAATTGAGTTTATCAATCTGCGAAAAACCTAAAGCATAAGTAAAAATGAAGAGTGCGAAAAGGATTTTTTTCATTATTTTTTTTTGTGGCCGTAAAAATATAATGAATGATTGTCAATTTTCACGCCAAACGCTTCTTCGATAGATTGTTTGATGCCCTGAATTCTAGGGTCGCAAAATTCTATAATTTCTTCAATCTCTTTGTCTGAGCCATCTTTGTAAATCACCAAATGGTCATGTTGCTTATCAAAATAAGATTTTTCATAAGAAGAGGAAGAAAGTGTCTTTTCGCCGAATTGGTGTTTACGAATCAAGCCTGCATCTAGAAAAATTTCTATAGTATTATAGATGGTTGCCTTAGAAACATGATATTTTTTATTAATCATGATGAGATATAAATCATCTACATTAAAGTGATGATCCATATTATAAATCTCTTCTAAAATGGCATATCTTTCTGGAGTGTTTCTGTAGGCTTTATCTTGTAAATATTGCTTCAGAACATCTTTTATTACACCTATATTTTTTTCTTTTTGAGTAGCTTCCATTGTTTTAATTGAAAAGCAAATTTATTAATTTTTAACTAATAAAAGGTAAATTTTAATGAGAGACAAAATCTAAAAACCTCAATTGCTTGAGGTTTTCATTTTATATTAAGAATCGTAACGTTTAAATTCTTCTAAAACAATTTTTTTCTCTCTTATCGGGTTGTTGATGAGTGGTACAGATTCTACCAAAACATTATGTGGTGCCAAACCATACGCTTTGAAATCACTACTACCGATATATTTCACGAAATTATAGATATTCAAGGTTATTTTTTGTTTTACCGTCAATAAGAAGTCATTGATATAAACGTTATCAATAATCACATATTTTAAATCTGGCGGAATATTATGATTTCTAAGAGAAGGGTAACTACTTCTATCCGGAATAATGCCTTCTTTCATCATATCAAACAACACTTGATTGAAATAATCATTGATTTTTCTATCAATTTTGAATCCTAAAAGGAAATTAATTTTATATACCGTTCCTGGCATCACCTCATCAATAGAATATTTAAAGGTAAAAGGATCTTCTTGATTGATGATATTTAAAATAAAATAATGGTCGGCTCTTTTGGGCTGAGAACGCATGATAGAGTAAATAATTTTAGATTCTACCTCATCTTCTTTCTTTGCTCTACTCAAAAACGCTAAATTGGTCGCATATTTAGGAATAGACTCATCTAGTTTAATATCTTTAATTGTAGAAACATAATCTTTCAGTTTTACAAACTTGATGAAATTCTGCTTAATCATTCTACCATTATACCAAGCATACATACAAACTGCCACGAAACCTGCTAAGAAAACGGTAATCCAACCACCTTCGAAGAACTTAATAATGTTGGCACTGAAAAATCCTATTTCTATAGACAAATAAACCAAGGCAAAAATTGCTATAAAAATTTTATTCACTCTATTTCTCCACAACCATGCAATCAATAAAATGGTAGTCATCATCATGGTTACTGTAATAGATAAACCATACGCTGCTTCCATATGTACAGATTCTTTGAAATAGAATACTACAATAAGACAGAAAATAAGTAAACCCCAATTGATTCTTGGAATATACATTTGACCTTTTAAACCAGAAGGATATTGAATCTGTTGGAATGGCCAAAAGTTAAGAGACATTGCTTCTGAAAAAATAGTAAACGAACCTGTAATTAATGCTTGAGAAGCAATAATTGCCGCTGCTGTTGCTAAAATTACTGCTGGAATAATTAAATAATCTGGTAACATTCCGAAGAAAGGATTTGTCCCTGTGAAAACCATTCTGTAGTTATTTAGTAACCACGCACCTTGACCTAAATAGTTTAGAATCAACATGATTTTTACAAAAACCCAACTTACTCTGATATTTTTATAACCGCAATGTCCTAAATCTGAATATAAAGCTTCGGCCCCTGTAGTACAAAGGAAAACAGCCCCTAAAATCAAAATCGCACTAGGAGAAGTTACAATTAATTTATATGCGTAATAAGGATTAAATGATTTTAAAACTTCTGGATGTTCCATTAAATTTACCACACCAAATCCTCCTAAAAACAAAAACCAAATCACCATTACTGGTCCGAAAAATTTCCCAATAAAACTGGTTCCGAATTGCTGAACTACGAAGATAATGACCAGAATTACAGAAGTCATTGCTAGAATAGAATTTATTCCTAAATCTAATCCTTTGATTTGCTTAAGACCTTCTATAGAAGCCATTACCGTAAGAGAAGGTGTGATTACTCCATCTGCAATTAACGCAGACGCTCCTATAATTGCAACGAGATACAACCATTTTATTTTCATCTTTTTGACCAAAGAAAACAAAGCTAGAATTCCACCTTCACCTTTGTTATCCGCTCTAAGGGAAATAAGAACATACTTAATGGTGGTTTGTAGCGTGAGCGTCCAGATAATACAAGAAAGTGCTCCTTCTATATATTCTTCAGAAATCATTTTGGCTTCTTTTCCAGACTTAATGATGGCACTCATTACATAAAGTGGTGAGGTACCAATATCTCCGAAAACAATTCCTAATGAAACTAAAACTCCTATGAAAGTTAATTTTTTGGTGTCAAAATGATGACCTCCAGCTAATACGTCTGACATTTTTCAATGTTTAAAAATAAATGCAAATTTAATCTAATTTCTAGAGGAAATACTTTTTCCTAAGAAAATTTTACATGAAATTAAAAAAGCGCAACCAAAATTGATTGCGCTTTTTTAAAATATGATTAAAGTTTTAAGATTTTACGTATAAAACGTTTTTAATCGCTTGTTTTACTTTTTCTAATTTCGGGAACCACTCTGCAAATAACGCTGCTGAATAAGGAGCAGGTGCATCTGGAGTTGTAATTCTCTTAATTGGTGCATCTAAATAATCAAATGCTTTTTGCTGAACCATGTAAGTAATTTCTGAAGCTACAGAACCAAATGGCCACGCTTCTTCTAGAACTACTAATCTATTGGTTTTTCGTACAGAATTAAGAACTGTCTCATAATCTAAAGGACGAATTGTTCTTAAATCTACTACTTCTACAGAAATTCCTTCTTGTTCTAAATCAGCTGCTGCTTGCATGGCTAATTTTAAGATTTTACCAAAAGAAACCAAAGTCACATCTTTACCTTCTTTTTTGATATCAGCTTTACCAATTGGGATGTAGTATTCTTCTTCTGGAATTTCCATTTTGTCTCCGTACATTTGTTCAGATTCCATGAAAATCACAGGGTCATTATCTCTAATTGCAGATTTTAATAATCCTTTTGCATCATATGGATTAGAAGGAACAATTACTTTAAGACCTGGGCAATTTGCATACCAGCTTTCAAAAGCTTGAGAGTGAGTAGCTCCTAATTGACCTGCAGAACCAGTAGGCCCTCTAAAAACGATTGGCACATTCCACTGTCCACCACTCATTTGATACATTTTCGCTGCATTAGAAATAATCTGATCTATCGCTACCAAAGAGAAATTAAAAGTCATAAACTCTACAATTGGTCTATTTCCGTTCATTGCAGCTCCTACAGAAATCCCAGCAAAACCTAATTCTGCAATTGGTGCATCTATTACTCTTTTTGGACCAAATTCTGCTAACATTCCTTTTGAAGCTTTATAAGCTCCGTTATATTCTGCTACTTCTTCGCCAATGAGATATATCGATTCGTCTTTACGCATTTCTTCGCTCATTGCTTCACAGATAGCCTCACGAAATTGTACTTCTTTCATTTTGATTAATTTGTTGAGTTGCAAATTTAAGGAATTTTTATCAAACTATTATGTATCAATTATTACTTTAGTCAACAAATAAAAAAGACACATCTTTTAGGACGTGTCTCGTTTGTTTTTTTCTCTAAAATAGATTAATCTACTCTATGCCAAGTTTGGTTTCTACCGATTAATGAGATTCCTACGTAACCTCTTACATTTAGTTTATCACCGTTTCTGGTCACAGTACAGTTGTACGTTTTTCCTTTTTTAGGATCTGTAATGGTTCCATCAGTAAATTCTGAACCATCTTTCTTTAAACCTCTGATGATTTCTAAACCAACTAATGGCTTGTTTTTTCTATCATCTGTACATTTTACACAGTTGTTATTTTCTGGTTTTTGTAATAATTGTACAATTTTGCCATAATATTTACCGTCTGATTTTTTGAAAATTTCTACGATAGATTTAGGCTTCCCTGTTTCATCATCAATTGTTTTCCATTTTCCTTCAATCTGAGCATATGAAAGAACACTGAAGAATAAAGCGAAAAATGCGAATGCTAATTTTTTCATGTTTCTAATTTTAAATTTTTGTTAAAAATAAATATTTTTTATTAAACAACAAATTTATTGTTATTCTTATCATACTAATAACAAAGCTGGTGCCAAAATTCAGAAAATTAAACACTAGTTTAATATCTCTAATAAATAAAGCTTTTTAAGCTTTTCATTTCTGGTTTTAGGATTCAGAAATTTCAGAGAAAGTTTAGTAATTCTAAAATGCGTTTCCTGATGGAGAATTTTATACGGTTGTGTAATATTTTGTAAATCATTTTCGTATACAAGAACTCTATCCCCTTTTTTCAACAGAGAAACTTCTTTTCTAGGTGTGTTTTGTTGAGTATAAAAATCAAAAGACCAAATTTCATAATCTTTCGGCATGAAAAGATTTTGGGTTGAAAGTTGATTTTTTTCAAAATATTGAGCCATTTTTAAACCACCTTGATATTGCGTCAAAACAGGATAAAACTGTGAATTGAGAAAAATATTAATGGTAATGGCAAAAAGCAAAGAGACCAAAACCCATCTTCTCACCATATTTTCTTTTTTGAAAATGTAAAGCAGTAAAGTTCCCACAAAAAACAAACTCACCACAAATAAAACCACTTCATGAATTCCTGTAAAATAATACGTGAGCAATAAAACGCCTACTAAACTTACCGAAATCACCACCAACTGAATCACCCAAAAAACTCTGGCTTTTTTCCATTGATTTTTTTCGAAAATTTCAAAAATATAGGATGCTGTAAAAACAGAAAGAATGGGAATCAATCCGTTTAAATAATGAGGCAACTTAAATTTAGAAAAACTAAATACCAACATCACCAACCAGAATCCGCCTAAAGTTAAAAACTCTACGCCTTCTACTTTTTGAAACCTTACTTTAATCAAATTTTTAGTTCTTTCGAAAACACCCGTGTAAAATGCGATTGAAAAAGGTAAAAATGCCCAAAGTAATGTGTGAAAAAAGAAAGAATATTCAGGACTATTCTGCTCAAAACCTTTGGCTTGTAAACGATTTACACTTTGATTAAAGAGGATAAATTCTACACCTTCGTTTCCAAATTGATGATAATATGCATACAAAATCGGTAAAATCCCCACTCCAAAACTGAGCGCAGCAAAAATGATTTTCAGATTAAAAAATTTCAACCATTCTCTAGAATACAGCAAATAAGAAAATACCGAAAATCCTATAATCACAATCGCCATCAAACCTTTTGAAGAAAAAGCCAATGCGGTGAACAATCCTGCTAAAATAACATTGCTAATTTTTTGTGTTTTAATAAAAGCTAAAAACTGCCAAATAGAAAGTGCAATAAAACCCGTCAAAACAGCATCTGTTCTTACATCGTGTGCAGAAAGAATAATGGTCTGTGACGCTAAAAATATCAATGAAGCGGTATAACTTAGATTTTCGTTTTTATACAATAAATCAGCAATCTTTTTTACAGAAAAAGCCGCTAAAAACAAGCATAAAATCGCTGGAATTCTATAAGCAAAATGATTAATTCCGAAAATTTTCATCGATAAAGCTGCGAGCCAAAAATGCAAGTGCGGTTTGTCTAGATAAGGATTATCTCCTTTATAAATTTCTAGAAAATTGCCAGAATTGGCCATTCTCATCGCCATTGTAGCATGTTGAGCAGAATCATTTTCCATCAATGGAATAAATAGCCCAACTAAGTACACCAAAACAAAGCCTACAAAAAGAAAAAAGATTTGATTTCTAGAAAGTAATTGATTTGGATTCATTATAAAAATCAGGTTTTTTAGTATTTTTGCAAAAATTTACATTGCAAAGGTAACAAATCAAGCGCTACGATGGATAAAAATAAATTCTACTCTCTCGTTATTCCTATGTATAACGAAGAAGGAAATGCAGGAATTTTAATCGACAGAATTTCTGATGCTATGAATGGATATCACTACGAACTCATCTTAATAGACGACAATTCCACGGATAAAACCATACAAGAAATCAAAGAAAAAAAACATCCAAATGTAGTGTTGATTGAGCTCAAAAAAAATTACGGACAAAGTTCTGCAATGATGGCTGGTTTCGATTATGCAACTGGTGATTACGTGATTACACTTGATGGAGATTTGCAAAACGATCCTTCAGATATTCCTGCGATGGTAGAACTTTTAGAAAAGGGAAATTACGATTTGGTGGTAGGAAAACGTCAAAAAAGAAAAGATTCTTCCATCAGAACCATTCCTTCAAAAATTGCGAATTTCATCATCAAAAAATCTACAAAACTCAATATTTCTGACCAAGGTTGTGCGCTGAAAGTTTTCACCAATGAAACAGCTAAAGAACTTAATCTTTACGGCGAAAACCATAGATTTATTAGTTTAATGGCGCATTTAAATGGTGCTAAAATTACAGAAATTCCCGTAAAGCATCACCCAAGACAACATGGCGTTTCTAAATACGGAATGAACAGAACTTTCAAGGTGATTAATGACTTGCTTTTGGTTTTATTCAATAAAAAATACCTTTCTAAACCGATTTATCTTTTCGGAAATATCGGTTTAATCACTTTTACATTGGGAGTTTTGGTTAATATTTATTTATTGGCTCTCAAAATTTTAGGAAATGACATTGGCGGAAGACCTTTACTAATCCTAGGTGTTTTACTTATTTTCATTGGCATTCAGTTTTTCACCACAGGAATTATTGTAGATATGCTGATGAAAACTTACTACGAATCTCAAGAAAAAAGACCTTTTAACATCAGAAATATCACAACATTTGGAGAAAGCCAATCTTAAAAAACTACTCATCAACTTTGCTAAAATTTTCATTAGCATAGCTTTGTTGTATTTCGTTTTTCAGAAAATTCCTTTTCGGGAAGTCACTGTTTTATGGGCAAAAACGAATGTTTTTTATCTCGTAATGGCTGCTATTCTCTTTTTGGCATCTCAAATTATTTCTACCAAAAGACTTGAACTCTATTTCAATGCCAATAATTTCCATTTGAGCTTCAGAAGCAATGTAGAACTCTATTTTTTGGGAATGTTCTATAATTTTTTCATTCCAGGTGGAATTGGTGGAGACGCTTACAAAGTCTATCTTTTGAATAAAAATTTCGGTTGGAGTGCCAAAAAAATCACCTCATCACTTTTTAATGACCGATTAAGCGGACTTTTGGCGATTTGCGTATTGATTTTAGTATTTTCCTTCAATTTGTTGGAAGCCAAATTCTTCCCCATCTTATTTGTGCTTTTAGTGGTGGGATTTTTCTTCACTTATTTTTTGACTAAAAAGCTTTTTTCTACTTATACCACAGTTTTTTTTAAAGCTTTTTCCTACTCATTTTTAGTCCAAATTTTACAAGTCATCAGTTTTATATTTTTATTAAAAAGTTTAGATGTAACTGACAATTTCACCATTTACGCGGTAGTATTTTTGGCAAGTTCTGTGCTCAGTTTAATTTCTTTTGCAGGAATTGGGGTGAGAGAAATGCTCTTTCTACAAGCGTCTAAATGGTACAGTTTTCAGCCAGAAATTTCAGTTTCTGCGTCTTTACTTTTTACAATGATTACTGCATTTTTTTCACTTTTTGGAGTGATATTTCAAATAAGAAAGTTAAATTTGAAACTTACTGAAACGCCATGAATTTTATAAAAAATAATTTAGCCAATGCTTTCACTCTCGGGAATTTATTTTCGGGAAGCATCGGTGTTATCAATTTAGTAAACGGAAATTATAAAGTTGCCGCAGTTTGCATCATTATTTCTTTGGTTTTAGACTTTTTAGACGGATTTGTTGCGAGAGCGCTCAAAGCCAATTCTAATCTCGGTGCACAATTAGATTCTCTAGCAGACATGGTAAGTTTCGGACTTTTGCCTGGCGTAACGATGTTTAAAGCATTGGAAGGTTTCGGCAATCAATTTATGGATTTCGAATTGCCATTTCAGTTGAAATATTTAGGACTTTTCGTGGCTTTATTCTCATGTCTCAGATTGGCTATTTTTAATTTAGATGAAGAGCAAAGTTATTATTTCAAAGGACTCAACACACCAAGTAATACGGTTTTACTTTTCGGAATGTATTACGCATTTCAAGAAACGGGAATGTTCTGGCGAACGTTCGAAAATCCTGTATTTTTACTAGGTCTCGTCGCAGCAAGTTGCTGGTTACTTATCAGTCCCATCAAAATGATTGCGCTCAAATTTAAATCGATGAAACTGAAAGATAATTACCCAAAACTCATCTTACTTTTGGGCGGAATTCTACTGATTTCTATTTTAGGATTGGCTGGAATCCCGATGGTTATCGTTTTTTATATAATCGTTTCTCTAATTTTTCAAAAACAAATGTAAGGACAAGTCACGACTTGTCCCTACCAAAATAAATTTTATGAATCTAAAACTCCATAAACCACTCTGTATCTTTGATTTAGAAACAACCGGAATCAATATTTCTAAAGACAGAATTGTAGAAATCTGCATTCTGAAAGTTTTTCCAGATGCTTCTAGAGAAAGCAAAACTTGGTATGTAAATCCAGAAATGCCTATTCCTGCAGAAGCTACTGCTGTTCACGGAATTTCTGATGAAGATGTAAAAGATTCTCCTACTTTTAAAGAATTGGCTCCGAAAATTATTGACATGATTAAGGATTCTGATTTAGGAGGTTTTAATTCGAATAGATTTGATATTCCAATTTTGGCAGAGGAATTGTTGAGAGCTGGTTATGATTTTGATTTATCTAAACACAGACCTGTAGATGCTCAAACCATTTTCCACAAAATGGAACCTAGAAATCTAAGTGCAGCGTACCAATTTTACTGCGGAAAATCTCTAGAAAATGCCCATTCTGCTGAAGCAGATACATTGGCAACCTTCGAAGTTCTGGATGCTCAAATCGAAAAATATACAGATTTACCGAATGATATTGCAGCTCTGAGTGAGTTTTCTTTCCATAATAAATTTGCAGATTTGGCAGGATTTATCGCCTTCGATGATAAAAATGAAGAAATTTTCACTTTTGGAAAATACAAGGGTCAAAAAGTGAAAGATGTCTTCACAAAAGATGTAGGATATTTCGGTTGGATTCAGAATGCTGATTTCCCACTTTATACTAAGAAAGTTTTAACAAAAATTCAGTTGAGAAGTAAGTTTTAAGATTTTTCACAAAATTTTTCACGCGATGGCGCAAAGATTTACGCAGAGAACGCAGATTTTTGTAATTTTAGACAACTAGCTAAACGTTTTTAAAAATTTTAACGACGCAAAAACATCCATCATCCAACATCTAACATCTAACAAAATGAAAATCATTTGCATAGGAAGAAATTACGCAGAACACGCGAAAGAATTAGGAAACGAAATTCCCGAAAATCCAGTTATTTTCATGAAACCAGATACTGCTGTATTGAAAAAAGGCAGTGATTTCTATATTCCAGAATTTTCTAATGATGTGCATTATGAATTAGAAGTGGTGCTCAAAATTTCTAAAGGAGGAAAATATATCCAAAAAGAAAATGCCCCTAAACATTATGACGAAATTGCGCTCGGAATAGATTTTACCGCTAGAGATTTACAGTCTCAGCTCAAAGGAAAAGGTCTTCCTTGGGAACTCGCAAAAGGTTTTGACGGAAGTGCTGTAGTTTCTGATTTTTTCCCAAAAGAGAACTTTAATTTGAGTAATTTGAAATTTCAACTCAAAAAAAATAAAGAAATCGTGCAAGATGGCAATACCAATCTTATGATGTTTTCGCCAGATGATATTATTGCTTTTGTCTCTCAATATTTCACTCTAAGAGTAGGAGATTTAATTTTCACAGGGACGCCAAAAGGTGTAGGAAAGGTATCAGAAAACGATGAACTAGAAATGTTTTTAGAAGGCGAAAAGGTTTATAGTCTGCGCATACAATAAATCATGCCAAAAAGTTTTTATTTCCCGCTAAAAAATTGTAAATTAGTACTGTTATTAAAACACACGCCATGAAAAATATTATTTTACCCATCGATTTTTCTGACACTACAGATATTCTTATAGAAGGCGCTGTAGATTTTGCAAAAGAAATATCCGGAAAAATTTATTTAATACACGTAGCTCCTGCAGATATAGGTTTTGCAATAGGAGATATGGGATTTCAATATTTCCCAGAGATAGAAAAATCTGAAATTTCTAAAGAACTCGCTGAGTTGAATGAAATTGAAAAAAAAATAAAAGCAAAAGGCGTAGCTTGTGAACATTTGCTTAAACAAGGCATCGCTGCTGAAATTATTTTAGATTATGCTAAAGACAAAAAAGCCAACTACATCGTCATGGGAAGTCATGGAAGAAGCGGCATTTACGATGTTTTCGTAGGAAGTCTTACCAAAGATATCACGAAAAAATCTCCTATTCCTGTTTTAGTAATTCCTTGTCACAATTAATTTTAACAAATAGAATAAAAAATTCCCGAAATTGTAAAATTTCGGGATTTTATATTATGTAAGAAATCTGATTAATCTTCTTTAGTGTGTAATTCTGGGTTGTAGTATGGGAATTTACCTTCTGTTGGAGAGTAATATTCTTTATCTTTATTATTTCCTAATGTGGCTACTAAAACATAACACCAATAGCAAAATAAAGCACTAGCTACAATAAAAAGAATCCAGTTCAATACGTATCCTGCGAAATCATAGAATCCGAAAGACCATTTGAACAAATCACTTAAGAATAACCAAAAAGACGTCATTTTTTTCTTATTTTAAATTAACTTTGCACAAAATTAATAAAAATGTTCAGATTACTATCAAAAGAAAGCAATATTTTTTCGATTCCTGTCTATATATTTTTTTTATTTCTTTTGATCTTATCATTTAATATATTGGATTTCAAAACATTAGGTGTTTTTTCTAGCATTATTACGTTTTGCGGATTTGCTTTAGGATATTTTCTTTTTAACGCTATTGGCCTGAATCACAATACTCATCTTCCTCTTTTTCTGTATACCTTTTTTGTATTTGCACTATATCCGGGAAGTTTAGACATAGGAATTGCGATGTCACTATTTACTAATTCTTTTGTAATGGTTTTATTGACCAGCAATCAAGATGAAGTAAGGAAAAATTCATACCTGATTATTGGAGCAATTTTGGCGGTGAATTTCTTGTTTTTGCCTACAACATGGCCTATGTTTATTTTCGTGTTGATTCACCTTATTTCTACATCAGATCATATTTCGCTGAATATTTTCAGATTATTTTTTGGGAATGTATTGGTTTTTGGAACTTATTTTGGCGTGATGTATCTTATTGGTTATCATGATTTTGACGAAAGTTATATTCCTTATGTAGAAGATTCTTTCATGCAAGATTACTATCCATTATACTTTCTTTCGCCAGTTGCTTTATATGTGTTGTATGCTGTAATGGATCATTTTGCCAATTTTAATAAGAAAAGTCCTTCAAGTAAATTTAAGTACACTTTTATGCTCTTGTTTTTCTTGGCACAATTGGTGACTGTATTTCTTTACATGGGCAAAAACTATGAATATTTACTTTTATTGGTTTTACCGAATGTGATTATTCTTTCTAGAGCCTTAAGATTTTTGAAAAAATATTGGATGAAAGAATTCGGGTTATGGATAATTATTCTCACTTTATTACTTTTTAAACTTAGCACTTATGTAAACATAGGTGAATTGATATAGATATGATTCAAATAGATGATAAATTAATTTCTGAAGATATTTTTTCTGAAGAATTTGTATGTAACCTCAGCAAATGCAAAGGAATCTGCTGTGTAGAAGGAGATGCGGGAGCTCCGCTTGACAAAAATGAGACTGAAATTTTGGAAAGAATTTATCCAAAAATTAAAAGTTATCTTAGACCAGAAGGAATTGCTGCCATCGAAGAGCAAGGAACTCATGTTACTGATATAGATGGCGACTTGGTAACGCCACTCGTAAATGGGGGAGAATGCGCTTATGTAATTTTTGATGAAAGAGGCATTACCAAATGTGGTATTGAAAAAGCTTACGAAGACGGAGTTGTAGATTGGCAAAAACCCATTTCTTGCCACCTCTATCCTATTAGAATAACAGAATACAGAAATTTCTCTGCAATTAACTATCACGAATGGGACGTATGTAGCGACGCTTGTACCTTAGGAAAAGAATTGCAAGTTCCTGTTTATAAATTCTTGAAAACACCACTGATTAGAAAGTACGGCGAAGATTTTTACAAAACCCTCTGCGAAGCTGCAGAAGAATGGGAACGCGAATTTAATTCTTAACAACACGCAAAAATAAAAGTCCGAGAATTTTCATTCTCGGACTCTACATTTTATAAAAAAATCAAGTTTTATTTGAAGTCTTCTGCTGACACTTCTTTATTAACGATAACTTGATTATTGGTCATTTCCATATTTTGTCCCATCATGGCTAATTTGACATTTTTAGGAAACTTAATTCCGTCTACTTCCATGTAATCTAGAATAACCATATCTCCTTTGTCAGAAGTGCTTTTCACCAATAAATTAGTTTTCGTATCAAAATATAATTTTTTACCAGCTCCAGCTAAAAGATATAATTCTTTACCTTCTTCCGTTACTTTTTCTACTGTTTTGAAATCTGCCGCATTGTAAGAAAGCACTTCGAATAGTCTTTTTTTCTTTGCTTCTTCAATTGCAGGAGCTGGTAAATCCATTCTCTGACCAGCTTGCATCATATACCCTTTTTCGCCGTCAAAAACTTGAACCATTTCTTGTCCCATAATTTTTTGAACCGCTTTAGATTTATTCGGTGCCATTTCTAAAGTAATCGCTTCCATTTCCATGCCCATTACTTTAATGGTAGAGAGTGTTTTCACGGTTTTAACCGCTTCTAATTTAGATTTTCCACCCAAAGCTGCGGCGTAATTATCAATCACTTGTTGAGCCGTTACATTTGCAGAAACTGCTGCTTTTGGAGCATCCGTTTTCGGAGTTTCTACTTCTGGCATTAAAGTAAATACCATTCTATTTTTCTCGGTTAAATATTTTTTACCAACGGCCTGTAAATCTTTTACTGTAAGTGCTTTTATTTTAGTTAAATAATTAAGAATGCTGTATTTATCGCCACCTTGAGTTTGGTAGCTCGTGATGTTTTGTAGCCAATAATTATTGTCTTTCATATTGGTTACATCATCATTCGCTTCTCCTTCTTTAAATTTATCTAAATCTTTTTGTTCTGGCCCGTTGTCAATCATTTTTTGAAGTTCGGCCAAAGCAATTTTGGTTAATTTTTCTGCATTTTCTGGTCCACAAGGGAAATTAATGCTGAAATTGTAGCTTCCGTAAGGAACTTTGTTTAAACTTCCTCTTGCTCCACCTCCATAAATTCCGCCTTCATCTTCACGAAGTTTTTCGATGATTTTAATCGTTGCAACTTCACCTAAAGCTCTCATGGCAAGATCTTCTTGCTCATTATATTTGGTTTCGCCACTGAATCTAATCATCACCATACTTTTAGGATCTTTTCCTTTTTTAATCACTTTTTCTGTAGAAGTGAAAAGAGGTCTGTATCCTAAATCTTTATACGTTTCTGATTTTTTGGTAGAAGGTAAACTTGCTAAATATTGTTCAGAAAGTTGTTTGATTTGGTTTTCGTCTACATTTCCTACAAAATAGAAATGGAAGTTTCCTGCATTAGCGACTAATTTTTTGTAAATATCGTACGCTAATTTATAGCTGGTTTTTTCCCAAGCTTTAGCATCTGGTAAAATTCCGAAGAATCTAGGATTTTTTTGGTTCAAATATTTCTGAACTTCGCTTTGGAAATACGTTTGAGGATTTGCCAAAAGGTTATCTAAAAATCCTTGTTGTTTCGCTTTATAAGAATTGTAGCTTGCTTCGTCATAATTTAGGTTGGTAAAATAACCATAAATCATTTGGAAAAGCGTTTCGAAATCTTTTTTGGTAGAATTTCCGTTAAATCCTGTATAAATTCCTCCTATATAAGGCATTACAGAAACTTGTTTCCCAGAAAGGAATTTGGTAATATCATTTTTAGAATATTTATTGAACCCAGATTCTGCAAGCGCTGGAAAAGCCCATTGTGTTTTTTCGAAGTCTTCATTAGAAATTAAAGAACTTCCACCTAAACTAATCGCAGAGAAAACAATTTCGTCTTCTTTGAAATCTGTTTTTTTGTAGGTTACTTTTGCGCCATTGCTTAATGTAAAAGTAGTGGTTCCCAACTTGGCATCTGCTTCGGTTTTTACAATTTTACCATTCGATTTAAAAGGTTCTACCAAAGTTTTAATAGCAGCTTTGTCTTCGTAAGGTTTTAACTGTGCATTTTTTACATCATCTACAATTGCCAATAACTGTGCATCTGTAGGAAGTACTGCGTTTTCTTTTTTAGGACCAGTTACCACAATCACTCTGCTATCATCTTTGATGTAATTTTTCAGAATGTTATTCACTTGGTCTAAAGTCACACTTGGCAAATATTTTTTGTGAAATTCATATTCCCATTCAATTCCAGGGATTGGCTCTTGGTTAAGGAAATTTCTTACATATTCCATTACCAATCTTGCACTTTCTGTTTTATCTCTATTGTTATAAGATTTTTCTAGATTAGAAAGGGTTTCAGATTTTGCTCTGTCTAATTCATTTTGAGAAAAACCAAATCTTTTTGCTCTTTCTACTTCTTCTAGCAGCACTTTAAGCGCATTTTTCTGTTCGCCTTCTTTGGTCATCGCATATGCTTGAAAAGCATCTTTGGTTCTCAATAAATTGCTGTGAGAAACATATCCGAAAATAAAAGGTGGCTTCTCAGAATTGGTTAATTCCTCCAAACGGTTATTCACAATGGTTGCAGCCAATTGCTCTACAATGCTTTTTTGATAATCATTTACGGTAACATCTGGTTTTGCAGGACCATCATCTTTAATATAAAATTGCGCCGAAGACGAAGTTGCATCTGCATCAGTAGCAATAGAAATCAAAGTTTCTTTATGATTTGGCACCTCATAATCTACTCTTTTTCTAGCATTTGCAGGATTTTGATATTTGCTAAAATTGGCTTTAATTTTTTGCTCCATTTCATCTACATTAATATCTCCTACTACCACCAAAGCCATTAAATCTGGTCTGTACCAATCTTTGTGAAATCTTCTCAGCGCATCTGGTTTGAAATTTTGTAGAATTTCTTTTTTACCAATTGGTAATCGGTCTGCATATCTAGAATTGTAAGCTAATTTAGGAAGATATTGGTCTAGCATTCTTTTGTCTGCTCCTAAACCTAAACGCAATTCTTCTAAAACTACGCCTCTTTCTTTTTCTATTTCTTTATCGGTAAGTAATGCGTTAAAAGCCCAATCTTCCATTACTTTAAGCCCTAAATCTAGGTTTCCTGGCTTGTCAAGAGGAACAGGTAACATGTAAACTGTTTCGTCAAAACTGGTATAAGCATTAAGGTGTTGTCCGAATTTAATCCCGATAGATTGTAGAAAATCTACCAATTTATTCTCTGGGAAATTTTTAGTTCCGTTGAAATTCATGTGCTCCATAAAGTGAGCAAGACCTCTCTGATCTTCGTCTTCATTGATAGAACCCGCATTAATCGCTAAACGAAATTCTACTTTTTTTTCTGGTTTTACGTTTTTCTTGATGTAATACTTCATCCCGTTAGAAAGTGTGCCCGTTCTGACACTAGGATCAAGAGGAATGTTCTGAGCAAATGCATTGGCAATCAAAAAGAAAGACAACACAAAAGAAAGAAATTGCTTTCTCATAATTTTAATTTTGATTAATAATAATTTAATTTGATAAAAATATAAAGAAAAACCTTATCTAGACAAGAAAAATCAGTTAAATCTGTGTTAAAAAAAATCCGTCTCGAAAATCGAGACGGATTTATATTTCTAAGAAATTTCTAGAAAATTACTTTTGTAATTCTGCTAAAAATTCTTCGTGTGTAATTTTAGTTTCTTTTTTGCTTGCTTTCTCTAGGATAACATCTTTTAGTTTACCCATTGCAACTTCTTGAGAAATTTGTCTTACTTGCTCTTCTTGTTTTAGCATTTCTACCGCATATTTCTGTACTTCTTCTTGTGGAAGATTGTGGATTCCGTACATTGCTAATTGGTTGTTTACTAAAACTTCAGCTTGCGCTAAAACATCTGCATAATCTACTTTTACATCATAATCATGGAATAATTTTCCTTCGATGATTTGATTTTTGATGATAGATTTTTCTGCTTCAAGAATTTCTTTAGCTTGTTCTTCTGAAGTAATGTTTGGATTAGAGAATAGTAACCATTTTACTAAGAATGCTTCTGGTAACTGAACATCTGTCTTTTCAGAAACGTTTTCTAATACTTTATTCACAAAGTGAATATCAGCATTTTGTTGGAAATATTCGTCTAACTCAGTTTTTACTCTTGCTTTTAATTCTTCTTCAGAATTAATGTTTCCTTCACCATATACTTTATCAAATAATTCTTGATCTAGTGGTGCTAAGTTTAATTTATAGATTTCTGTAACCGTAGCTTCTAAATCTTCGTGATGAATGTGACCTAGTTCATGCTCGTTGTAATTTAAATCTTTAGCCAAAGTTTCGTTTTCAGTTAACTGAGTTTTAGTTAACTTCACTACATCACCAACTTTGTGAGATTTTACCAAATCGAAAGCTTCTTTTTGCTCAGCAGAAACTACTACATTTTTCGGTGGATGATTGTGCTCTCCTTCTGCATCAGCTTCTACTACTTGTGCGATAGAAAGTGCTACATAAGAATCTTTAGTCACTTTATCTTGGGCATCTTTCTTAGCAAATCTTTTTTGCATGTTTTCGATGCTTTGGTTAATTTCTTTATCAGTAGCTTCTACTTTATAATGAGTAGCTTCGTAAGAAGATAAATCAATAGTAAAATCTGGCTCAAAACCAACTTCGAAACCTACAGAAACTTCTTCTGCATTGTAATCTAGTTCGTTCATAGGAACTGGAACTGGCTGACCAACTAATCTTAAATTGTTTTCGTTTACATAGTTGTTTAACGCTTCAGAAATTTGTTTGTTAATTTCTTCAAAAGCAATACCTGCTTCAAATTGTTTTCTCACCATGCTCAATGGAACTTTTCCTTTTCTAAAACCAGGAACAGTAGCATTTTTAGCATAATTAATCAGTTGTTTTTCAACTTTATCTTTGTAATCAGATTTATTTAAAGTTACTGTAAGCAAAGCACTTACTTCGTCATGATTGGTTCTTGTAACATTCATCTTGTTAAAAATTTTGAGTTGCAAAAATAGTGTTTTTTTATGAAAACAGAAAGCATTTTTTAAAGGTAAATTTTCCTTATAAAAAGTCGATTCGCTTTACCGAGAATTTTATCATCTCAAGAAAGTAATTTTCTTGGATTTCTAGAAATTCATCATCAGTTTCACACTAAAATTTCTGCCCATATTGTAAACACCTATTCTGCCTGTTGCTGGGTTTTCTGGAGCATATTTTAATCTGCTCAAATGGTTCTGATACGCTACATCTGTTAAATTTTCTCCGCTAATGAAAACATTGAAAAAATCTTTTTTGCCAAATGCTTTAATGTCTGCACCAATTCCTACACTCAAAAGTGTGTACGCAGGAGTAGCGGTTTCGGTATCAAAAGCGCTGTAAATATTATTTTGTTTGAAATAATGATCTACTGAAAATTTAGCATAAAAATCAGAAAAAGTATTATTCACCTTTTCGAAATTGGTTTTAATTTCTCCACGATATTTTGGCGCTGGAATAAATGGCAAGAACTTTTCGTTTTCTGGACGATTATTCTGTGTAGCTCTTACATAAGAAAATGAATTTTCTACATGCAACCAGTCAAATGGATGCGGGTGAAAATCTAAGAAAATTTCTCCACCGAAAAGCTGAGCGTTTCCTTGAGTAAATTTAAATGCAGGAACTGGATCATTTGGGTCAATAATCACATCATTTCCGTTGGCATCTTGCATTTTTTCGGTATAGATATAATTAGTAATGAAGTTGACAAATGGTGTAAATTCAAAACTAACATGGTCTGAATTTAAGAAATAAGCCGCATCAATCTGGTGACTGATTTCAGATTTTAAGTTAATATCACCAATTTCATATCTGAAAGTTCCTTCGTGAATTCCGTTAGAAGAAAGTTCTGCAATATTCGGTGCTCTGAAACCTCTAGAAAGATTTAATTTTAAAGTAGATTGCTTGTCTAATTGATAAGACAAACCTAAACTTCCAGAAATTCCGCTGTAATTTTTATTAAATTTCGCAAATTTCACATCGGTATCTTCCAGCATTTCTTTTGCATCTACATTTCTATTATCAAATCTCAATCCTCCTGCTAAAGTCAGATTTTTGTTAAAAGTTTTCTGCGTGAAAACAAACGCTCCCGCATCGAAAAATTGATAATCAGGAATAAGCGCTTCTACTCCTTTATTGGTATTCGATTGTTGCATCCCTCCAATTCCGAAAGAAGTTTCCCAATTATTGGTTTCTTTCACGTTATATCTTACGTTATAGTTGAAGGTATTTAAATCAAAGAACAATTCTTTTTCATCAGGATTGGTTGCGTCTGCAAATTCTTTTCTTTTATTGTTTTGAAAAGCAAAATCAGCATTGATAGTTCCGTTTTTCAATAAAAAATAATTGTTTGAAGTTAATCTCAAGTGATTGATTTCTTGGTGTGGAAATCCTAGTTTATAGCCTTTGTAATCTTCATCAGTCGCAGTAACATCATCGCCATTGCTATTGATAAATGTGAATTTTCCATCAGCATCTCTTTCTCCTTCTACAATATTCAAAGTGGTGTTATAAGAACTTACGTTGAAATAAGAATGTCCCCAGTTTTTATTGATTCCTAACATTAAGTTGCCGTCAAATTCTTTGAAACCTGAGTTCAAGACTTTTCCGTCATATTTATTTTCATAGTTTCCCGCCAATTTGTTGGTCAATCTACCTTCCCAAACGAAGCCGTTTTTGTTTCCTTTATTCGAAAAAGAAGTCGCAATTAAATTGTTATTCGTTTGATAATTGGTAATCAATTGATTTTCGATTTTACCATTTGCAGCTACTTTTGGAGAAATAAAATTCAGTACGCCCGCAATTCCGTCTGAACCGTACATTAAACTTCCCGGCCCTTTTACAATTTCTACTTTCCCCACAGAAAATTCATCGATTTCTATTCCGTGTTCGCCACCCCATTGTTGACCTTCTTGTTTAATTCCATCTACCAAAGTGATAACTCTATTGTAACCTAAACCTCTGATTACAGGTTTAGAAATCGCCGCTCCAGAAGTAATTTGGTTCACTCCCGGAATATTTTTCAATCCATCAATTAAATTAGTGGAAGCGTTTTGGTTGATGATATTTTTATCTACAGATTTTATGACTACTGGAATCTTTTTCAGTTCCGAAGCTCTGGTTACTGCAGTTACCACCACCTCATCTATTTCTTTTGCAGATTTTTGAAGAGTGAAATCAGAAACAGCATCTTGATTCACTTCTATGGAGACCAATAATGAAGTATAGTTATCTCCTGTGATTTCCACAAAATATTTTCCAGATTTTAAGTTTTGGAAAGCGTAATTACCATTTTGGTCTGAAACGGTACTTTTTTTAAGGTCTACCAAATAAACCGAAGCATTTTTTACAGGCTCATTAGTATCAAAATCAGTGATTTTTCCGCTTAATTTATATTGAGCCATCACCAACTGTGCTGCAAAAAGCATTGCAACAAAAAAATATTTTTTTTTGATTAACATTTAGATTAATTTTTGTTAAAATTGAAATAATAAAGGAATTTGCGAACTTCTAAAAATAGCATCGCAATTCGTAAAAAATCTAAATGAAAACTGGTGGCGCCCGTAATGAGAAGAATACTACTTTTTCTGTAGGTACAGTAAAGTGATATTGGAAATTTTTAAGCGTAATTTTTTTAGAAATAATGAACTGAAAATTTGCCTCGGCAGCTAAAATTCCTATCCCAGCATTAAAAAAGTGTGAAGAGAAACAATCATCTACTCCACCAAAATTTACAATTTTTTCAGAAACTGGTGTCTTGCTAAAAGACAGTAAATCTTCTTTGAAATTATTGGTATGGGTATGGAAAAACCCCGAAAATACTACAGCAAACAGATATACACTTGCAAAAAGTGATGCCAGAAATCTTCTGTTTGAATGTAATTTTTTGTTCATTCCAGCAAAAATAGCAATATTTTATTAGTCACTCCTTAACAAGCCGCCATTTTCAGTTTTTCGTTAAGAATATTCCGATTAAAGAGCAGGCGGATAAGGTT
>JBKBLE010000003.1:0-135170 GCA_046296655.1 Cloacibacterium sp.
CGTGAGACAGTTCGGTCTCTATCTATTGCGGGCGTTAGAAGTTTGAGCGGAGTTGACTCTAGTACGAGAGGACCGTGTTGAACAAACCTCTGGTGTATCAGTTGTACCGCCAGGTGCACCGCTGAGTAGCTATGTTTGGAAGAGATAAGCACTGAAAGCATATAAGTGCGAAACTCGCCGCGAGATGAGACTTCTTTTAAGGGTCGTTGGAGATGACGACGTTGATAGGCTACAGGTGTAAAGGCAGTAATGTCATAGCCGAGTAGTACTAATTACCCGTAGATTTATAGCCTAATAAGGCACTGGAAAGAGAAAAGGTTAGCTCTTTGTGAACGTTTTTATCGATAAAAAAAGTTATAAACATAACTCTTATATACAATATTTAGGGTGGTTTTAGCAGAGGGGCTCACCTGTTCCCATTCCGAACACAGAAGTTAAGCCCTCTAGCGCCGATGGTACTGCTAACGCGGGAGAGTAGGTCGCCGCCAGTTTTTATTTTTAAATCCTCATCATGTAAATGATGAGGATTTTTTGTTTTATACCTATTCTATCTAATCCAATCTCATCAAGCTATCATTTTGAAAGCAGAATACTTTAAATGAAAAAATACTCATGAAAATTGACTTTATTATATAATTATAAATTATAAACATCAATTTATATTTGAAGAAGGAAAAGCATTAAAAAGCCTCTGTTCTAATGAAGGACAGAGGCTTTTTACTTTACAATTTTATGTATATTTAAATATATTATACTTGAATTACTCCCATATTAAACTTATCTGTAATAGGAGAATTATTCGCAGCTGCTATACCAGTAGAAATCCATTTTCTGGTGTCTAACGGATTGATAATAGCATCAACCCAAATTCTAGCAGCAGAATATTCTACTTTAGTTTGTTTGGTATAGTTTTGAGTGATTTTCTCTACAAGTTTATTATGTTCTTCTGTTGTAATTTCCTTTCCTTGTTTTTTAAGAGTAGATTCTTGAATTTGAACCAAAACTTTTGCTGCTTGTGAGCCTCCCATAACGGCTAAT
Organism: Cloacibacterium sp.; assembly: GCA_046296655.1. Lineage (GTDB taxonomy): Bacteria > Bacteroidota > Bacteroidia > Flavobacteriales > Weeksellaceae > Cloacibacterium. The sequence goes on from JBKBLE010000003.1 coordinate 1,039, forward strand.
TCAGCCCAAGGCCAAGACACGATTAATCTAGGGTCATAAGCTTTTCCACACATGGCATAATTACCTGCTCCAAATGAGTTTCCAGTTATTATCGTAAATTTTGGCACAACAGAATTGGCAACTGCATTTACCATCTTGGCGCCATCTTTTATAATACCACCATGTTCTGATTTAGAACCTACCATAAATCCAGTTACGTCTTGTAAGAAAACCAAAGGAATTTTTCTTTGATTGCAATTGGCTATAAATCTAGTGGCTTTATCTGCAGAATCTGAATAAATAACACCACCAAATTGCATTTCACCTTTCCCAGATTTTACCATTTTTCTTTGATTGGCTACAATTCCTACTGACCAACCATCGATTCTTGCTGTGGCACAAATGATAGTTTTGCCATAATCTGGTTTGTATTCTTCATATTCTGAATTATCTACAAGTCTTTTAATAATTTCATAAGTGTCATATTGTTCTGATCTAGAAGCGGGGATAATACCAAAAATTTCTTCTGGATTTTCTTTTGGAGGAAAACTTTCTGTCCTATCGAATCCTGCTTTTTCGAAATCACCAATGGATTTCATAATGTTTTTAATTCTGTCTAAAGCGTCTTTATCATCTTTGGCTTTGTAATCTGTAACTCCAGAAATTTCGCAATGTGTAGTGGCTCCACCCAAAGTTTCATTGTCAATATTTTCACCAATTGCGGCTTTTACCAAGTAACTTCCAGCTAAGAAAATAGAACCTGTTTTATCTACAATCATGGCTTCGTCACTCATAATAGGGAGATAAGCGCCACCTGCTACACAACTTCCCATAATAGCAGAAATTTGGATGATTCCCATAGAAGACATTTTTGCATTATTTCTAAAAATTCTACCAAAATGTTCCTTGTCTGGGAAAATTTCGTCTTGCATAGGAAGATAAACACCAGCAGAATCTACCAAATAGATGATTGGTAATCTGTTTTCCATGGCGATTTCTTGCGCTCTAAGGTTTTTCTTTCCTGTAATTGGGAACCAAGCTCCTGCTTTTACGGTAGCATCATTGGCTACAACGATGCATTGTTTACCTGAAATTTTACCAATTTTTACAACTACTCCTGCACTTGGACAGCCACCATGTTCTTCATACATTTCGTGGCCTGCAAAAGCGGCTATTTCTATAGCTTCATCATCATTATCAAGAAGATAAGCGATGCGTTCTCTAGCGGTGAGTTTACCTTGTTCGTGCTGTTTTTGTAAAGCTTTTTCCCCGCCACCTTTTTTGATTTTGGCATAGAATTGATTAATTTCTGAAAGCCTGAGTTTATTTGTGTCTTCGTTTTTATTGAATTGTAAGTCCATAATTTATTTTGTGTCTCTAAAAATACACATTTTATAAAAAATAAGAAATGAATTCTGAATGAGATGTACCATAAATTTTAATTTTAACTCTGAAAGTGTTTTTATGACCGAACTGCGCCCGTGATGGAGCCATTGTTGGAGCTCTCCCGAAATGAAATGGGAATGAATTTGGCTTTCGGGAAGCGACTGGCGACAGCACGAAATTGGCGCCAAAAAAAATAAAAATTTAACTAATTTTTAAGAAATATTGAATCTTGTTTTTCCGTTATTGATAAAAAGAATTTAATTATTTATTTTTCCTAATTAGTTTTTATAGTTTATTATTTGAGCAACGCCCCGAATTTTCTTCGAAAATTCGGGGCGTGTTTATAGGAATGATTAGAGGAAACCCAAAGATAAATAGAAAATTAATGATATTTTTGTACTGAAAATTTGAGATATGTATAAAACTTCTACTTTTAGGCTTCATTTGATTGTTTTTTTATGGGGATTTACTGCTATTTTGGGAAAACTGATTCATGCTAATGCAGAAGTTTTGGTTTTTTACAGAATGCTTTTCGCTTCGGTTTTTCTCTATCTATTCATTAGGATTATCAAAAAAGACAGCATAAAAGTTTCTAAGAAATTACTTTTAAAATTAGTAGGAATAGGAAGTTTAATGGCATTTCACTGGTTGTTTTTCTTCAGTTCTATTAAAGTGTCTAATGTATCTATTGCGCTGAGTTGTCTGGGAACATCTACCTTGTTTGCTGCACTGCTAGAACCTCTTATTTTTAAAAGAAAAATAGACCTTTCGGAGATTGTGATGGGAATAGTAATTGTGATTTGTATTTCCTTAATTTTCAAAGTAGAATTTCAGTATAAATTAGGAATTATTTACGGGTTAATTTGCGCTTTACTCGGAACGATTTTTTCAGTTTTTAACGGAAAATTATATGGCAAAACATCATCTGGAAATATTATTTTCTATGAAATTTTCGGAGGTTTTCTGGTGATTAGTTTGTATTACGTTTTTTCTGGTCAAATTTCACAAATTGGCGAAATAAGTTACCGTGATTTAGCGTTATTAACCTTATTGGCGAGTGTTTTTACAGCATATCCTATGTTTGAGTCAGTGAATTTGATGAAGTATATTTCACCATTTACCTTGATTCTTACAGTAAATTTAGAGCCTATTTATGGAATTATATTGGCTTTTTTTATCTTTGGAGAATCAGAAAAAATGAGTGCTGTTTTTTATGGAGCATCTTTGGTTATGATTTTGGCAATTGTCATTAATGGAGTCATTAAAGCCAGAAAAAATCCAAAGAAATAGCAATAGAAAACGCTCTAGAGTGATATTAAACAAATTTGATGAAAAAATATTTACTTCTTTTAGCCTTTTTGTCAGTCATAGGCAATGCACAAATCGTAAGAAAATATTCTAACGAATTTCTCAATATTGGAGCTGGAGCCAGAGGTTTAGCAATGGGAGGCGCTGTGATTTCTAATCAGAATGATGTCTATGCTCCTATGTGGAATCCAGCTGGTTTAACCGAAGTAGAAAGCGATTGGCAAGGCGCAGCAATGCACGCAGAATATTTCGAATCTATTGCTAAATACGATTATATTTCTTTCGCCAAAGCGCTCGATTCTAAAGATGGCGTTTTGGGAATTTCTATTGTAAGATTGGGTGTGGATAATATTTTGAACACTACTCAGATGATAGACTCTGAAGGAAACATAGATTATGATAAAATTTCTAAATTTTCCACTTCAGATTATGCAGGAATTATTTCTTATGCTTTTCGTCCTGGTGGAAACCAAAAACTAAGCGTGGGAATTAATGCCAAAATCGTTTACCGAAATATTGGGAAATTTGCCAATGGTTTCGGGTTTGGATTTGATGCAGGAGCTATTTATCGTGCAGATTCTGGTTACCAATTTGGAGCAATGCTGAGAGATGCCACTACTACAGTGAATTTTTGGAGCATCAACCAAAAAGAATTGTCAGCAGTAGTAAACGGAGAAGAATTCAATCCCGCTCCGAAAGATAAAATGGAAATTACCATGCCTAAACTAAATATAGGCGTTTCTAAAAATTTCGAAATCAACCGGGATTTAGAATTATTGCCAGAAGCTGGTCTTAATGTAGATTTTGCCAAAACCGCTGCAGTAATTTCTACCGATTTTGCAAGTATTTCGCCCTATATTGGTGCGGAACTCAGTTTCCAGAAAATGATTTTTGTGAGAGCTGGACTCAATAGATTTCAAACTGTGACCGATATAGAAGACCTAAAACGCAAAGTTTCTATGCAACCAAGCGCTGGAATTGGCATCAAATACAAGGGACTTACGCTAGATTATGCCATTACCAATACAGGAATTGGCGGCAGCAATTATTTCTCGAATTTCTTTTCTCTGAAATTGGATATGAGGGATTTTAGATATTAGAAGCAACCCGTTTTCAGTTTCTAATCACGTTTTCACCTGCTTTCGCCACTCGCTTTTTTGTTTTTTGTCATTCTGAGCGAAGTCGAAGAATCTGTAAAAAACAAAAAGAGCTCAAACAAAGGCTCAATCAGGGCTATTTTTCACTTTCATTTCTTCGTAAGCACGTTTTTCAGAAAAATAATTTCATTAGAACTTAATTATTTTTTACATTTACTTCACTAAAATTTATCACAATGAAAAAATCATTTGCACTTGCTTTCTTGTTTTTTACCCTGTTATTTTCCGCACAAAATATTACCGATTACGAATACATTTATGTTCCCAAAAAGTTCAAAGATTTTGAAGCGAATGAATATAATCTCAATACCCTTTTGAAAAAAGCTTTAGAAGCAAAGAAATATAAAGTAATTCAAGATGACATTGTTAACTGGCCTTTAGAATTGAGAGAAAATCCTTGTAAAGTTTTAAATGCAGAATTGCTTAATGATTCTAACATGTTCAGAAACCGAGTGAAATTACAGTTTTCGAATTGTGAGAAAAATGTAATTTTTGAAACCAAAGGCACTTCTATGATTAAGGATTTCGAGTTAGGCTATCAAGACGCGATGAATATTTCACTCAAAAATTTACAAAATTCTCAACCTAAAGAAATAGAAGTTTTAGCAAAACCAACTGAAAAAAATGCAGTAGAAACCGTTGTAGAAAAGCCAGTTCAGGCTTTAGTAGCTTCTACAAATTCTGCAACTCCAGAAGTTTCCAAAAAAGCAGAAAGTTATAGCAATGGAACGATGAGTTTCCAAAAAATTCAGATTGCTAAAGATCAATTCATCTTGGTAAGTTCTAGTAGTTCTGTTCCTTTTGCCACGTTTAAAAATACTACAAAATCAGATGTTTACAGAGTAACTTTAGAAAACGGAACTTCTACTTTAGGTTACACAGAAAACGGAAATCTGGTGATAGAAATCCCAACCAGTGATGGGAATTACAAAAAAGAAGTCTTTACAGCGAAATAGGAAACCAATTTGTGTTACATTTTTTAGCGCAATATTTGTCATTCCGAAGGAATCTAAATATATTTTGTATAGATGCTTTCAGCAAGACAAAGATTGTGCTTATTTTTTTTTAAATGTAATTCATTAATTATTAAAAAACTCCCAAACTACTTTAGCTTTAGCTTTTCCTAGAATTTCTTCCAGAGTTTCTAGGTTGGCTTCTTTCACGCGTTTTACAGATTTTAGTTTTTTTAGAAGCAATTCTATGGTTTTTTCGCCAACTCCTGGTATTTCTTCTAGTTCTGATTTTATGGTATTGTTAGTTCTGCGCGTTCTGTGATGTTTCACACCAAATCTATGAGCTTCGTCACGAACTCTTTGCAGAATTTTCAAAGTTTCAGATTTTTTGTCTAAGTATAACGGAATTGGATCTTCTGGAAAGAAAATTTCTTCCAAACGTTTTGCAATTCCCACAATCGTAATTTTTCCGTACAAACCCAGTAATTTCAAGCTTTTCACAGCAGACGAAAGTTGACCTTTTCCACCGTCAATCAAAATCAATTGTGGTAAATTTTCGCCTTCATCCAGCATTCTTTTGTAACGTCTGTAAATCACTTCTTCCATCGTCGCAAAATCATTCGGACCTTCCACTGTTTTTACGTGAAAAATTCGGTAATCAGATTTACTTGGTTTTCCGTCTTTGAAAACGACACAAGCCGAAACAGGATTACTTCCTTGAATATTAGAATTGTCAAATCCTTCAATATGTCTCGGTTCTACCGGCATTCTGAGCAGTTTTTGCATTTCTGCCATAATTCTGTTGGTGTGTCTTTCTGGATCTACAATTTGAACTTGTTTCAGTTTTTCGAGTCTGTATTCTTTGGCGTTTTTTTCAGAAAGTTCTACAATTCTTTTCTTGTCACCCACTTTTGGAACGATGAGTTTTATATTCGGAATTTCTATATTCAAGTGAAAAGGAAGCAAAATTTCTTTGGATTCCGAAGCGAATTTTTGTCGAATTTCTATGAGTGCTTCTTCCAAAATTTCTTCATCGGTTTCTTCCAGCATTTTTTTAATTTCTGTGGTGAAACTTTGGACAATATTTCCGTTTCTAATTTTGAAAAAATTCACATAAGCTGCGGTTTCATCACTCGTCATTCCGAAAACATCTACATCATCTATGTTTGGATTTACAACCGTATTTCTCGCTTGATAATCTTCTAAAATATCTAATCTTTCTTTTACATTTTGTGCTGCTTCAAATTCTAAATTGGCTGCAAAACGAAACATTTCGTCTTCTAAATATTTCCTCGCTTTTCGGAAATCTCCTTTGATAATTCCACGTATTGCGTCTATTTTTTCGTCATAACTTTCCAGACTTTCTAAGCCTTCACAAGGACCTTTGCAATTTTTGATGTGATATTCTAAGCAAACTTTATATTTTCCATCTTCAATTTTTTTCGGTGACAAATCTAAATTACACGAACGAATTTTATACAAATTTTTAATCGTTTCCAATAAAATTTTTGCGGGACGAACTTTAGCATAAGGTCCGTAATATTCACTTCCATCTTTGATGATGGTTCTGGTCAAAAAAACACGCGGGAAATTTTCGTTTTTAATACAAATCCAAGGATAGGTTTTGTCGTCTTTCAACATTACGTTGTAAAACGGTTGATGTTCTTTTATCAGATTATTTTCTAACAAAAGCGCATCATATTCAGAGTTTACAACGGTCGTTTCTAATCTTACGATTTTAGAAACCATAATTCTGGTTCTGTAACCGTTTTGATTTTTGTTGAAATAAGAAAGCACTCTTTTCTTCAAATTTTTGGCTTTTCCTACATACAAAAGTTGTCCGTTTTTATCGTAAAAACGGTAAACTCCGGGTTCTGAAGGAAGTGTTTTGAGTTGAAGTTCGAGGTTTGAATTCATTGAACAAAAATAGTGAAAAAGTATCGAGATACAGGATTCGTATTCAGAGATTTTTGACTCGAAAAATTTTATGAAATTTTGAAAATTTAAAAAATTGACATCTATTTTTATTTAGCATGAATTAGGCTCCGTAGGAGCCAAAGGTTTGTAGGAGAGTTATTCTATGAAACCTGAGCTCCGTAGGAGCGACAGGTTATTCATAAAACTCAAACAAATATTTTTCGTCATAATCTACTTCAAACTTTTCTAAAAACTCTAAATATTCTTCTCTAAAACTTTTCTTCTGATGATGTTCTTTTTGATTCAAAATATACTTTACAACATTATCTATTTGACTTTTAGAATATGAAAATGCACCATAGCCTTCCTGCCAATGAAATTTTCCTAAAAACCAATTTTCTTCATTAATTAATTTTGAAGAATTTGATTTAATATATCTTACAAAATCTGAAATTTTGATGTCTAATTTATTAAATCCAACCAATAAGTGAATATGATCAGGATTTGCATAAATTGCTAACAATTTTTGTTCTTTACTTCTCACAATTCCAGAAATATATTGTTGAAGTCTTTCTCTGTGAGATTCTAAAATTTGAGATTCTCTTCCTTTTACAGCGAAAATAAATTGAATGTAAATTTGTGAATAGGTGTTTGCCATTTTTGGATTAGTTTTTGGTGTCGCTCCTACGGAGCTTTTTTTTGATATCACAAATATTTCTACAAACCTTTGGCTCCTACGGAGCCGACTTTCAAAACAATAAATTTATTTCATTTCCATTGTTTCAATATAAATGGCTTTTCCTTTTGGTAAGAGAACGGGTTCTACAAACGGTTGTTCCTCCAAAATTTTCACAGAAAAGATGGCAGATTTATCTAGCAAAAGATACTCTTTTTCATCTACGAAATGTTTGTTGAGCACAATTGGCAAGAATTGGTCGGCTTTTGAAATGTTATATTCAGTGTAAAAATTTCGGAGATTTAATAGTTTAGATTCAGGTTTAGTTATAAAGATTAAAACTCCATTTTTTGCTCTATAACCATATAATTCCGTTGCTCTTTCTCCTTTTATAACATTAATACTTTCGATATTTTGAACATTAATAGCAGAGCAATCAGAAAAAGTTGGCATTCCGTTAATTACATAAAGAACATTTTGGAAGTTATTGTTATCTCGGATTTTTACATTCTGAGAGTTGTTAGAAATAATTTTTCTGAGGTTATTTTCTTGAGCAAAACTCATTTGAACAAAAGACAAAGCAAGGAGAAATAATAATTTTTTCATGGTATTAATTTTTATAAAGTTACAAATAAATCAATTCGGCTCCACCAATTTTTCTACCGAGATTTTCCATTGCTTTTTGGTACAAATCAATTTGTTTTTGGTGATTTTCTGATGGATTTCCAGTTTTAAAATCGATGATAAACCAAGCGTCATTTATTTTCACCATTCTATCTGGTCTATAAGTTTTTCCTTCAATCATCAATTCTCTTTCGCTTAAAATTTCTTGATTTTCAGCAAAATATTTCGGATATTTTTCAATGATTTCAAAAATTCTTTCGGCGATTTCTGATTTTTCAGTTTCGGTGATTAATCCTTCTAAAAGATAAGATTTCAAAACTTTTTCTACATCATTTTTAGTGGTGATTTTTGCTAAAATTTCATGGGTGAAAATTCCGTTTCTAACCTTTTCATTTCTTTCCTGATAATTTTTAGAAGGCGTTGCAATCGTAATATTGGCAGATTTTTCGTGCTTTTGAGTGAGAGAAGAAATTTGTTGAGAAATGTGTTGTTTTTCTTCTTTCTTACTTTGTTTTTTCAGTGTATTTTCATCAATTTTAAAAACATCAAAACTGTCTAAATTTTCTACGTTTTTAGATTTCAAGAAATCATAAATTTCAATATTTGAAGGATTTTCGTTTCCGTTTTTATCTGTAGTTGGTTTTTGGACATAAAGAAACAATTGTTCTACAGGTCTGGTTGTAGCTACATATTGCAGGCACAATCTATCGATGAAATTTTTGTAAGCATTTTCTTCGTTAAATTCAGAGATTTTCTCATCGTAGGTTTGTAATTTTTTGTCAAAACCACCAATATTTACCGATTTCAAAGCGGTATTTTCTTCCAAAGAAAACCAATCTTGAATTTTAGAGTCTTTATGTGCATTTTCCATCGGCAGAAAAACGATAGGGAATTCTAAACCTTTCGCTTTGTGAATGGTCATCAATTGAATGGCATCAATGTTTTCCGATGCTTGAATGCTCGTATTTTTGCCTTCTTCTTCCCAAAAATTGAGAAAATCTTTCAACGTTGCACCTGCATTTTGGGTGTAGTTGTAAAGCAATTCCAAAAAATTGAGCAAGAAATCGGTTTCTTTATCTTTCACCGAAAATTCGTGGATGTAATATTCTATAAAATTGTACAAATTAAGATGCGGAAAATCTTCCTGTTTCAGCGCAACTCCATATTTTTCTTTGATGAAGATTTCAATATCCTTTTTGTTTTCGATGTCTAAAATCTGCTTCATTTCCTCAGAAAAATCTTGCATTGTTATTCTGCCAGATTTGTTTAATTCGTACATCATTTTTACCAAAAATCTTCTGTTTTTAGGAAAAGTTTCCCAGTACAAAAACTGAATCAAAGCACGAAGCGTTCCCGAAAGTTCGAGTGTTAAACCTTTTTCAGAAATGGTTTTAATGTAGGTTTCTTCGCCTTTGTAATTCACTTTTAGATTTCCCAATAATTTAGAAAAATTGAAAATATCATTATTTCCACGGCAAAGAATGGTGATGTCTGAAAACTCAAAGCCATTATTGATGCACTCTTGCAAGTCTTTTTGCATTTTTTCGGTGCAATCTTGGTAATAAATTTCCTTTAAGTCATTTTCTAAAAAATGGACTTTCACTCTTCCTTCTTTTCCAGAAAAAGCGCTTTGCTCTGCATCTTTCCCAAACAATTTTGCGTGTTCTTCATTCAGGTAACTTCCGTAGAAATGGTACAATTCATTGTTGAATTTCACAATATTTTTGGCACTTCTAAAGTTTTGTTGAAGCGTTTCTATTTCTACTTCAATCGGCGAAACGTCTTTTTTATTGATAATGTCGAGCATTATTTCTGCATTCCCACCTCTGAATCTATAAATACTTTGTTTTGGGTCGCCAACTAACGTAAAACTAGAATTTTCGGTAGCGATATTGTGGTCACGAAGCGGAAGAAAATTCATCCATTGCAATGCAGAAGTATCTTGAAACTCATCGAAAAAATAATGCTGAAATTGTGTTCCTACTTTTTCATAAATGAATGCAGAAGGTTCGTTTCGAAGATTTTCATTAATCAAAATATTGAATTTGGAAAGCAAAACCAAATCGTTTTCATCTTCAATTTGTTGCAATTGGTCTTGAATTTCTTTGTTGACTTTCAAAGGCAATAATGCTCTTAGAATTTTCTCTTTTTTCTCTCCGAGAATATAATTTTGAATGATTTTTCTGCGGTTTTCAATTAAAGTTTCTAGAATTCCGAAAATTTCAGATTCTTTCTTTTTACCTTTTCCAGAAGCACCTTTAGCAGCATTATTTAAGAAGTTTTCTTCGCTTACAGGAAAAGGAAAATCTCTTTTCCCCGAAGTAAATTCTATTATTTTTTTGAAAAAACCTCCAATTCCATTCGCTCCCTGTGCAAAATCATCGATTTCTAAACCATTGTTATTAATTAAATCTAAAGAATCTTGGGCAATTTTTTTAGAATTTTCTTTGAGTTCTTTGATTTCTTTTCTGATGTTATTTTTGGTGTTTTCATAGGCTTTCCAATCGAAATCTTTATTTTCTTCGAGCCAATGATAATGCTTGTCATTTACAAATTCTTTGGCAGAATCGAGTAGGGTTTTGTTGATGTTGACACGCTCATTTTGGTCGAGACTATAATTTACATAATCCAAAAAAGCTTCGGAAATTTGTTCGTCTTCACCAATTTTATTGAGCATTTGATCCACAGCTTCAATCAAGAAAGGTTCTGGTTGAATTTCTAAGTTAAAATTTTGAGCTAAACCCAATTCGTAAGAAAAACTTCTCACCAATTTGGCGTTGAATTTATCAATCGTACCGATGTTTAAAGTAGAGTAGTTGTGCAAAATATAATCGAGCACTTTCTGAGAACGTTGATGTAAATCGTCTAGCGTAATTTTCTTGCCTTGTTCTGCAAATTTTTGTTGAATTCCGAGCAATTTATCGTTTTCGGCGTAGTTTTCTTGCGTAAATTCTTTGAGCCAAGAAAGAATTCTTTCCTTCATTTCGTTGGCTGCTTTATTGGTAAAAGTGAGCGCTAAAATATGACGAATAGCGTCTTTTTGATAAGGATTTTCAAGGCAAATCATCAACACTCTTTGAACCAAAGTGTAGGTTTTACCAGAACCGGCAGAAGCATTGATGGCGATGTATGGTTTCATCTGTGTTTTTTTTATTTTTTCATTGGACAGATGTAACGCTCTAAATCATTGCAGAAAATTTTAAATAAATTATATGAGCGTTTCATTTTACTAATTTCTTGAAATTTTTTGGAAATAAAAAATTTTTAAAACCGCAAAAGAGACAAAAGAAATTATTGAAGTAAGCATTTCAAAAGTAAAAAAAAGTTTCAAATCGTTGAATAAAAAAAAATCCGTCCAAAAAAATTGAACGGATTTTAAAATTTATTTTAAAAGTCTTCCATCTTCCGACTTCCGACTTCTGACTTTTCTACATCATTCCTGGCATTCCTCCTCCCATTGCTGGCATTGCACCTTCAGGTTTTGGAGCTTCAGTGATTACACATTCTGTAGTTAATAGCATTCCAGATACAGAAGCAGCGTTTTCTAAGGCAACTCTTGTTACTTTAGTTGGGTCTATAATTCCTGCTTCTAGCATATTTACATACTCATCAGTTTTAGCATTATAACCGAAATCTCCGCTTCCTTCTGCTACTTTAGCTACGACTACAGAACCTTCACCACCTGCATTTGCAACGATTTGTCTCAATGGTTCTTCGATGGCTCTTTTTACGATTTTGATACCTGTAGATTCGTCTTGGTTAGCTCCAGAAAGGTTTTCTAGTGCAGAAATTGCTCTTACTAAAGCAACACCACCACCAGCTACAATTCCTTCTTCTACAGCAGCTCTTGTTGCGTGAAGTGCATCGTCAACTCTGTCTTTTTTCTCTTTCATTTCTACTTCAGAAGCAGCACCTACGTAAAGAACAGCAACCCCACCAGCTAATTTAGCCAATCTTTCTTGCAATTTTTCTTTATCATAATCAGAAGTAGTAGATTCTATTTGAGCTTTAATTTGGTTTACTCTACCTTTGATTTCTTCTTCGTTACCAGCTCCGTTTACGATGGTTGTATTGTCTTTGTCGATAGTTACTTTTTCTGCTCTACCTAACATATCAATCGTAACATTGTCCATATTGAAGCCTCTTTCTTCAGAAACTACTTGTCCGCCAGTTAAGATAGCGATGTCTTCTAACATTGCTTTTCTTCTGTCTCCGAAACCAGGAGCTTTAACGGCAGCAATTTTAAGAGAACCTCTTAATTTGTTTACTACTAAAGTTGCTAAAGCTTCACCTTCTACTTCTTCAGAAATAATTAAAAGAGATTTTCCTTGTTGAGCAACTGGTTCTAGAACTGGCAATAATTCTTTCATAGAAGAGATTTTTTTCTCAACCAAAAGAATATAAGGATTATCTAGTTCCGCAACCATTTTCTCAGCATTGGTTACAAAATATGGAGACTGGTAACCTCTGTCGAATTGCATACCTTCTACTACATCTACAGTAGTATCAGTACCTTTTGCTTCTTCTACAGTAATTACACCTTCTTTACCTACTTTTGAGAACGCTTCAGCGATTAATGAACCGATAGTATCGTCATTATTTGCAGAAATGGTAGCTACTTGTCTGATTTTTTCAGCAGAATCACCTACAGATTGAGATTGAGATTTAAGATTTTCTACAACAGCAGTTACTGCTTTGTCGATTCCTCTTTTTAAATCCATAGGATTTGCACCAGCTGCAACGTTTTTAAGACCTTCTTTTACGATAGCCTGAGCTAAAACAGTAGCGGTAGTAGTACCATCACCAGCAATATCATTGGTTTTAGAAGCCACTTCCTTCACCATTTGAGCACCCATGTTTTCTACTTTGTCTTCAAGCTCAATTTCTTTTGCTACAGAAACCCCGTCCTTGGTCACGTGCGGTGCACCGAACGATTTCTCGATTACCACGTTACGGCCTTTAGGGCCTAAAGTTACTTTCACTGCATTTGCTAATGCATCAACACCTCTTTTTAGGGCGTCTCTTGATTCAATATCGAATTTAATTTCTTTTGCCATAATTTTTAGATTTTAAGTTACTAGATACAAGAGCCTAGATTTTTAAATTTTTTAAAATTTCTTGATTCTTGGATTAGCCAATGATTCCTAATAAATCACTTTCTCTTACAATTAAATAATCTTTACCGTCTAGTTTTAATTCTGAACCGGCATATTTACCGTAAAGAACTCTATCACCAACTTTTACTGTCATTGGTTCGTCTTTTTTACCCGGGCCTACTGCCACTACAGTTCCTTCTTGTGGTTTTTCTTTTGCGGTGTCAGGAATAATGATTCCTGATGCTGTTTTAGTTTCTGCTTGTACAGGTTCTACTAAAACTCTGTCTGCTAATGGTTTAAAATTTACTGACATATGTATAATTATTTTAAAATTTCTGTGATGGAATTCTCCAATTTTGTGCCAATGACAATTCTGCATTATAAATTGAAAATTGAGAGATAATTTGGCAGTTTTTTCTCAAAATGAAGTGAAATTTTGGCAGAAAAAAAGCCACTCATTTTTTGTGAGTGGCTTCAGGGTTATATCAATTATTTAAGGTTTAGTTTTTCTTTCCTGCGGCTTGCATTGGGTTTACCATTCCAGCAGCAGCTCCTCTTCTTCTGTTTTCTTGGTTCTGTTTGAACACTTGGAATTTAGAAGTGCTTTCTGGTGTAACTTTATCAGCGGTCCATAGGTTATTAGTGGTGTCAATATCGGCAGTTTCTAACATTGGGTCTAATTGAATTGACTTTAATTTTTTGTCAAAATAGTATGTTTTAGAAACTTTTTTCTCGTCATGTCTCCAGATTTGCACTGGGATTTTGTCATTTAATTTAGTTCCATCTTCGAAAGTGAATTCTAAAATAATTGGCATTACCATTCCTCCTTTGTTAGAGAAGTCAATTTGGTAGCCTGTGATATTTTTTAAACTTTCTCTTTCTTTGGTGTCAAGATTTTTTGGAGCTTCACCTTTTATGGTGTATTCTTTTTGAGTGTCTACTTTTTCTAAACCTCTTGCATATCTCCAGTAGAAATCTCTTAAAGATTGGTCTTCATCAGTTTTGAAAGTAATTTTCTTATCTTCTTTATTTCTGATTTTAGAAATATCTTCGAAGTCATTTACTTGTGGCTCGTCTACTTTGTATTTGAAATCTCTAGCTTGTGGTTTTCCGTCAAAATCTGGAGTTGCCACAGTAACTTTGTCTATGGCTATGTCTACTGCATCTGTGCTGTAGAACCATCCTCTCCAGAACCAATCTAAATCTTCACCAGAAGCATCTTCCATCGTTCTGAAAAAATCTGCAGGTTCAGGATGTCTGAACGCCCATCTTTTAGAATATGTTTTGAAAGCTTTGTCAAAAAGTTCTCTTCCCATGATGGTTTCTCTCAAAATATTAAGACCAGTTGCAGGTTTTGCGTAAGCATTCGGGCCGAAATGAATAATGTTCTCAGAATTGGTCATGATAGGCTCTAATTGGTCTTTTGGTAATTTCATGTAGTTCACAATGGTGTGAGCTGGTCCTCTTTTTGAAGGGAATTTATTATCCCAAAGTTCTTCGGTAAGATATTCTACAAAAGTATTAAGGCCTTCATCCATCCAAGACCATTGTCTTTCGTCTGAGTTGATAATCATCGGGAAGAAATTATGTCCTACTTCGTGGATAATTACGCCAATCATTCCGTTTTTAATTCCTTCAGAATACGTTCCGTCTTTTTCTGTTCTACCGTAATTGAAACAAATCATAGGATATTCCATACCGTTTGATGCTTCTATAGATTGTGCTACTGGATATGGATAAGGAATGGTAAATTCTGAATATGTTTTAATCGTATGAGCTACTGCTTTAGTAGAATATTTTCTGTATAAATTGTATGCTTCCTTAGGGTAAAGACTCATACACATTACTTTATTGTTATTTTCTTCAATGAGTTGAGGCATTGCGTCCCAAATGAATTTTCTAGAAGAAGTCCAAGCGAAATCTCTTACATTTTCTGCTTCGAAAACCCATGTTTTTCTTTGTTTGGATTTAGATTTTTCAGCTTTTTTGGCTTCATCTAAGGTTACAATCTCAATAATATCATTGGAGTTTTGAGCTTTTTCCCATCTTTCGTATTGTGCAGAAGTAAGAACATCTTTAAAGTTTTTTCCCGTTCCAGTTGCTGCAACAATATGATCAGCAGGAACATTCATATTTACTTTGAAATTACCAAAAGTAAGGGCAAATTCTCCTCTTCCTGTAAATTGGTGATTTTGCCAACCTCGATTGTCCGAATAAACACAAAGTCTAGGATACCATTGTGTCATGGTAAAAAGGTGGTTGCCATCTTCTGGGAAGAATTCATAACCGCCTCTTCCTCCTTGCTTCATTCTATCTGGAATGTTATAATTCCAATCGATTTTAAATTTAAAAATTTCGCCTTTTTTTAATTTTTTAGGTAAATCTATTCTCATCATGGTTTTATTAACCACATAAGAAAGTGCATTACCATTTGCATCTGTTACTTTTTCTAAATTAATCCCGAAACCATTATCTTTTACGGGTAATTCAGTAGCTTTTAATCTATCAGATGAAATTTGTTTAACTAGAGTAGAAGAAGATTGATAACCTGCATCTTTAGTGTTGCTGGTGTCATTCTCATCTAATTGTAACCAAAGATATTCTAATTCGTCTGGCGAATTATTGTAATAAGTAATTGTTTCTGAGCCTTTTAAGTTAAGTTTTTCCTCGTCTAGATATGCATTGATTTCATAATCAGCACGTTGTTGCCAATATTCATGACCAGGTGCTCCAGAAGCGGTTCTGTAACTGTTTGGCGTAGGTAAAATAGTTCCTAGTTGTTCGAATTTATTTCCATGATTGCTCCCAGGATTATTCTGATGATTTTGGGCGGAAGTACTTACGAAAGCGTAAAGAAAAACAAAAATACTTAGAACTTTTTTCATTATAAATTTTTAAACTTTATTGATTTGTTAACAAATATAAAAATTTGTTACAACTGAGTGTGTTTTTTTATAAAAAATAACTATTAATGTAGTTTTATGCAGATAAAATTGATTAAGGAATCCTTTCTAAAGCCATTTTTAGGGCAAAAATGAAGATAGGAACAGATATAATGTAAATCCAAATTTTATTTGAAAGCTTTAAAACTTCCGAGAAAATATAATGTATGAATAATGCGATGGCTACTACTATAATTTGCCCTAATTCAAGTCCTACGTTAAATCCAAACAAGGGTAAAGTAATGTCTTGTTCACTTGCGAGCATCATTCTTACAGAATTCGCAAAACCCATTCCATGAATTAAGCCGAATAATAAAGCCAAAGAATAATTGAGTTGAATGAGTTTTTTCTCATTTTTAGAAAAAATAATGTTGTCTAAAGCAGTGAAAACTATTGTACAAGGAATTAAAAATTCTACCCAGTCAGAAGGAAATCTGAACACGTCTAATGCGCTTAAAACCAAGGTTAAAGAATGCCCAATCGTAAATGCAGTGACTAGAATTAAAACTTTTTTCCAGTCTCTAAAACTGAAAATAGCAATAAGTGCCAAAATGAACAATTGATGATCTAGAGCGTCTTTTGAGATGATGTGTTCCCAACCTAATTGCAAATAAAATAAAAAATCTTGCATGTTATAAAATTTGAGTTACGAAAATAATGATTAATTTCGGAACGGATTTTGAAATAATGAACGCATGAAAAAATTCTTTTTACTTTTTACTTTTTTACTGGCTTTTTTAGTTTCGGCGAAGCCTATTCATCCTTATCACGTAGGTTCGGTGGAAATTAATTATAATGCTAAAACCAAAACTTTTGAGATTTCTGCCAAATTTTTCTTAGACGATTTAGAAAATAGTCTTAATGCCAAGTATAATAAAACGTTACACTTCGGCGAAGAAAAAAGTAAAGCAGGATTAGACCAAGCTCTAGAAAATTATTTTGCAGAATATTTTAAATTGAAATCTAATAATAAATTTTTGAAAATCAATTATTTAGGTTTTGAAGAAGATAAAGAATCTGTCAATGTCTATTTAGAATCTGAAATGACAGAAATGCCTAAAAAAGTAGAAACCGCAGTGAGTTTATTGTATAGTTTTTTTGATGATCAAATGAACATAGTTCACATTATTGTAAATGGCGAAAGAAAAAGTTCTAAACTAAACTATCCGGATCGATATCTGTATCAGATTTTTTAAAATTATCATTCAGAGAAATACAGAACTGTTGTAAATCTGGGAAAAATTCTTCGTAGCAAGAGCGCAAAAACTCTTTGTAATGCTGAAAAAATCCATATACAGGAATAGAATTGTCCAGATATTTTGCTTTATTCAAGACATTATTAACGCTGTATTCCATTCCCCAATCAAAACGATAATTGTAGAGCCAATTGTCTTTTTCCATTCTAGGAAGCACTTTTCTGAAATTTTCAGGTAAAATGGCTTCGTGTTTATTAAGAACTTGATAAACATGAGCAGTGAAATCACGCCACTCTTTGGCAGATTTTACATTTTTATCATTGGCTAAAAAATAATCAAAAACCACATCTACAAAAGCACCAGAATACAATCTCACAATCGGTTGAAAAACGGTTTTCGCTTCTAAAACTTTTGGGTGAACATCCGTAAAAGCATCAATAGCTCTATGTAGCGTAATTCCTTGCTGAATTCCTTCTGATAAATGATCTCGCTTTTTATTTTTGATGAAATCACCAATCAAATTCCCCACGATTTGCTCGTCGGTAAAAGAAAGGTAAGTATGTGCAAGGAAATTCATTTAATCTAAAAAATTTGGAAGCGAAAATTTAATTATTCGCCCTTTTTTCAAATTTAATGAAAATTATTGAGTTGAAAAAACGAAAAAATAATGCTCAAAATAGCAAAAAAAAATTTAGAATTCTTTAAAAAAGTTTTTCGTGGAACTCTTCTATTTTACTCACTTCTTCTATTCTAATCCCGAACTTTCTTTTAGGAATTTTGTTGAGGTTGGAAACAAAAATCTTTTCGTAACCCAATTTTTCAGCTTCCGAAATTCTTTGTTCAATTTGAGGAATGGGTCTGATTTCTCCACTCAAACCTATTTCGCCCGCAAAACAATATTTCTCCGAAATGGCTAAATCTTCGTTGCTGCTTAAAACAGCTGCAATTACCGCCAAATCAAGAGCAGGATCATCCGTTTTTATTCCACCAGTAATATTCAGAAAAACGTCTTTTGCGCCCAACATAAAACCAGCGCGTTTTTCTAAAACAGCAAGAAGCATATTTAATCTTTTACTGTCAAAACCAGTACAGCTGCGTTGCGGAGTTCCGTAAACGGCAGTGGAAACCAAAGCTTGAATTTCTAAAAGCATCGGTCTGTTTCCTTCTAAAGTAACGGCAACTGCATTCCCAGAAAGTTCTTCAAATTTTTTGGTGATTAAGATTTCTGATGGATTTTTAATTTCCTTCAAACCTTGCGTTACCATTTCATAAATGCCAATTTCTTGTGTAGAACCAAAGCGGTTTTTCTGAGCTCTTAGCAATCTGAAAAGGTGATTTCTGTCTCCGTCAAAATTCAAAACCACGTCTACCATGTGTTCTAGAACTTTCGGCCCAGCAATTTGTCCGTCTTTGGTAATGTGACCGACCAAAATAACTGGGATGTTTTTTTCTTTGGCAAATTTTATCAATTCTCCAGAACATTCTCTAATCTGTGAAACCGTTCCTGCAGCACTTTCTAGCAATTGAGATTGTAAAGTTTGAATAGAATCTACAATCATCAAATCTGGCTGAAGGTTTTTGGCTTCCATCAATATTTTTTCGATAGAAGTTTCGGTGTAGAGAAAACAATTTGGGTTTTGTATATCCGTAATTCTGTCGGCACGCATTTTAATTTGCGAAGCGCTTTCTTCACCAGAAACATAAAGAATTTTCTTCTTCATCTTTAAGGCAAGTTGGAGTAGAAGCGTAGATTTACCGATTCCAGGTTCGCCACCAATGAGAATAACGGAGCCTAGAACAATTCCGCCTCCTAAAACACGGTTTAGTTCTTCTGAAACGGTTTTCAGACGAATTTCTGTTCCTGTTTCTACTTCGGTAATGTTAATGATTTTTTGTTTCCCGCTTCCTAGAATATCATAGTGAGAAGATTTTTTTTCTACAATTTCTTCTACTAAAGTATTCCACTCTCCACAGTTTTTGCATTGTCCGTGCCATTGCGGATATTGCGTTCCACATTTCTGACAATAGTATGCTGTTTTTATTTTTGCCACAGATTTATAATTGATAAATGATGTTGCAATTTACAGAATTTTTGAAATAATTAATCGTTTTTGGGACTTTAGTCAAAATCCATTAACTTTGCACAAACCTAATCTAATGAGTAAAAAGAATACCAAATACATCTTTGTGACAGGAGGTGTAACTTCGTCTTTGGGGAAAGGCATTGTTTCGGCTTCTCTTGGCCTGCTTTTAAAATCCCGAGGATTTAATGTAACCATCCAAAAGCTTGATCCTTACATTAATATAGACCCAGGAACGCTTAATCCTTATGAGCATGGAGAATGTTATGTAACTGAAGATGGTGCAGAAACCGACCTAGATTTGGGTCACTATGAAAGATTTCTAGATTCTGCCACTTCTCAGAATAATAACGTTACTACCGGGAAAATCTATCAAACTGTAATAGAAAAAGAAAGAAAAGGAGATTTTCTAGGCAAAACCGTTCAGGTAATTCCGCATATTACCAATGAAATTAAACGAAGAATAAAAATTCTTGCCAAAGAAAATTATGATATCATCATTACAGAAATTGGCGGAACAGTAGGCGATATAGAATCATTACCTTATATAGAAAGTGTTCGCCAATTAAGATGGGAACTCGGCGAAAATAATTCTATGGTCATTCATCTTACCTTGCTTCCTTATCTTGCTGCAAGTGGTGAATTGAAAACCAAACCTTCTCAGCATTCCGTAAGACAATTAATGGAAAGTGGTATTCAAGCAGATGTTTTGGTGTGCAGGACAGAGCATAAAATTACCAAAGAAATTAAAGCCAAACTTGCGCAATTCTGTAACGTTCCTGTGGAAAATGTAATCGAAAGTATAGATGTAGAAACGATTTATCAAGTTCCGTTAGAATTACAAAAACAAAAATTTGATGAAGTGGTTCTTAAGGAATTGGCGTTGCCAGTGAATCAAGAATCTGATTTAAAAGATTGGAAAAACTTCCTCAAAAAATATAAAAATCCTAAGAAAAAAGTAGAAATCGCTTTAGTTGGAAAATATGTTTCGCTTCAAGATTCTTATAAATCCATTGCAGAAGCATTTATTCATGCAGGAGCTTCGCAAGATACTGAAGTGAAACTGAGATGGGTTTACAGTGGTGATTTAACCGAAGAAAATTTAGCAGAGAATTTCAACGGAATTGATGGAATGCTTATCGCTCCAGGTTTTGGCGATAGAGGAATAGAAGGAAAAATTCTTGCAGCAAAATTTGCGAGAGAAAATAAAATTCCACTTTTGGGCATTTGTTTAGGAATGCAGATTATGACCATCGAATTTGCGAGAAATGTTTTGGGATTAAAAGATGCTAATTCTGCAGAATTTGATTTAACGACTAAAAACCCTGTCATTTCTTTAATGGAAGAACAAAAAAATGTAGTAGATAAAGGCGGAACAATGAGGTTGGGTGCTTGGAAATGTCAATTAAAACCTCACACTAAACTTATAGAAATCTACGGAAACAAAAATATTACCGAAAGGCACCGTCATCGCTACGAATTTAACTCAGATTATTTAGAAGATTTCGAGAAAAATGGATTGTACGCTTCGGGAATTAATCCAGATACTAAATTAGTAGAAACGCTAGAATTGAAGGATCATCCTTTTTATATAGGTGTTCAGTATCATCCAGAATATAAAAGTACTGTAGCTACACCACATCCGCTGTTTGTAGCTTTAGTAAAAGCAGCTACAGAAAAATAAATCTTAAACTCTCATTTTTTGAGAGTTTAATTTTTTAGAAATGACAATCTGACAAAAAATTCATATTTTTGTCACCCAAATTAAAAAGGAATGCTATTTGAGAAAATTAAATCTCAAATCTTAAATTTCAAATCTTAAATTAAAGTAATGCAAAAGAATAACGGATTAGATAAAAATCAACTGATTAGTTTTGTGATTTTTTCTGCCATTTTGATGGCTTTCATGTTTTATTTTCAAAACAAACAATCAGACGAAAAACAAGTAGCAGATGCTAAAGCAAAAACGGAGCAAAAAGCAGCTTCTAAAACTATAGCTAACAATATTAATGCTACAGTAAATGCAGCTGCAATAAAAAATGTTACCGTAAAAAATAAAGAACTTACTTTAGAATTTGCAAGTTTAGGAGGTCAACTTTCGTCTGTAGAAATTAATCAATACAAAGCTTATAATGCTAAAACCGATAAGCATGATTTGCCACTTTATTTAATAGGAAAAAATAATTCTAGTTACGGATTTCAGTTTAAAGACAAAACGGGAAAGACTTTTAATACAAAAGATTTAGTTTTTGTGCCTAGCGTAAAGGATAATACTGTTACCATGACTGCTCAAGTTTCTGGCGCAACTATTCAATACGTGTATCAACTTTTAGATAATTATACTTTGGATTTTAATGTTAAAACTCAAGGTTTATCTTCTATAGTTACAGATGAAAAAGCAGATTTCCACTGGAATTACACTGTAAGAGGAATGGAAAAAGGGCGTTCGCAAGAGCAAACCCATTCAGAATTTAATTACGCTTTTGATAATTATGGTTCTACCGATTATGATACCAATGGATTTGAAGAGCCAGAAGAAACCCTAAATTGGTTAGCAGTAAAACAACAGTTTTTTGCTTCTATTATAGAATCTACTAATGGTTTTACTCATGCTAAAGGAACTCAAGAAACCATAGAAAAAGGAGAATTTTTGAAAAAGTTCAATTTTGAAGGTCAAGTAAAATTGGCAGGAAATGAATTGAATCAAAATTTCAAATGGTATTTCTTACCACTTGATTTGCCTTTACTTAAAAAGTTTGAAGGAAAAGAATTTGATACGATTTTACCTTTGGGTTGGAGTTTCATTGGAACTTTGAACAGGATTTTCTTTGTGCAGGTATATAATTGGTTGTCTGATTGGGGAATCGCAGCAGGTTGGGTAATTTTCTTAATGACGATTGCCACTAAACTTATCTTGTCTCCAGTGATGTTTAAGCAGCACAAATTAAGTGCAATGATGAAGGTGGTAAAGCCAGAAATAGAAGAAGTTACAGAGAAATTTAAAGGTCAAGAAAACGCCATGAAGCGCCAACAGGCAATTATGGAGATTTACAGAAAAGCTGGAATTAATCAAATGGCGGGCTGTTTACCAGCGCTGGTTCAGATTCCTATTTTCTATGCGCTTTTCCGTTTCTTCCCGAATATGATTGACTTGAGAGGAAAAGGATTCTGGTTTGTTAATGACCTTACTGCTTATGATGATTTAATTAAATTGCCATTTCATATTCCATTAATCGGGGAGCATATCAGTATTTTTGCGGTAGCATGTACCATTGTAGTTTTAATTTATACCATTATGACTTCTGGGCAAATGCAACAGCCACAGCAAGAAGGGATGCCAGATATGAGAATTATAATGTATATTTTCCCAATTACATTCTTCTTCTTCCTGAACACCTCTTCTTCTGGACTTTCTTGGTATTATTTTGTTTCGAATGCTTTAAATATATTAATTATCCTTGCGATAAAATATTGGATTTTAGATGAAAAGAAAATTCATGCTCAGATTCAACAAAATAAATCTAAAGCACCAAAACCAGAAGGTAAATTCCAGAAACGTATGCGTGAAATGATGGAAAAAGCTCAAGAGCAACAAAAAATGCAAGAAGAGCTACGCAAAAAAATGAATAAGAAATAATTCAGTTTAAAAATTGAAAAAGTCGGTTAATTTTTTAACCGATTTTTTTATTGGCGTTAATCATAGTTTAATCTAAAAGATTGTCTATGATATTTCGTGGGGCCAAATTTCTTCAAAGCTTCTATGTGAACTTTAGTGGCGTATCCCATATTTTTATTCCAACCGTATTCGGGAAACTCTTCATGCAACTGAATCATGAGTTGGTCTCTGTAATTTTTTGCAAGAATAGAAGCCGAAGCAATAGATAATATTTTAGAATCTCCTTTTATAATACACTGATGAGGTATATAATTATAAGGATGAAATTTATTCCCATCCACTAAAATTAATTCGGGTCTTATAGTAAGCTTGTCAAGAGCATTATGCATAGCATGTATGCTTGCATTAAGAATATTGTGTTGGTCAATAAATTCTGGTGAAAGTTCTGCAATAGCATAATCTTTTACATTATTTTTAATGTAATCATCTAGCTCTAAACGCGTTTTAAAATTTAGTTTTTTAGAGTCATTAACTAAATTTTGCTCAAAATTATCGTCTAAAATCACTGCGGCAGCGACTACAGGACCACATAAACACCCTCTTCCTACTTCATCACACCCTGCCTCTACATAATTTTCAGACCATTTTTTTATCAATTCCATAAATTTTAACGAAAAACTAGCCCTCTTATTGAAAACATTGCAAAGTTAATAATTATTTAAGGTTTTTTTAACAAAAAACTTTGATATGTTAATAAAGTTTTGCATTTTTGTATCAATGAAAAATTTAATTTGATATGAAGAAACTAACAAAAAGCGTTTTAGCTGTTGTTCTTTCTGCTTCATTTAGTGTAACATATGCACAAAAAGCAAAAAATGATACAGTAAAAACTAAGGATATCGAAGAAGTTGTTGTTAATGTTTTAGGTTTTAAGGTTAAGAAAGAGCAATTAGCTTCTTCTTACTCTAAAGTTAAAGGAGAAAGTGTATTAGAGTCTGGAGAAACTTCAGCTCTTAAAGGGATGACAGGCAAAATGTCTGGGGTAAGTATTGTGTCTAACTCAGGGGATCCTGGTTCTGCTGCCTATATTCAGATTAGGGGGCAAAATTCAATTACAGGGAGCAATGCACCATTGTATGTTGTAGATGGAGTTCCAGTTTCTAATGATGAAATTGGAGTTGGTGCTGTAAATGGCGTAGGTCAAGCTTCTAGGATAAATGACATTAATCCAAATGATATTGAATCTATGCAGGTGCTTAAAGGTACTTCGGCATCAGCTTTGTGGGGTTATAGAGCAAGAAATGGGGTTATAATTATTACAACTAAAAAAGGTCAAAAGGGAAAAATTTCTGTAAGTTATAGAGGGTCACTCTCTATTGATCAAATCAATGGCATTCAAGATAAACAAAGTAATTTTGGTTCAGGTAGAAATGGTGTTTATTCTCCAACACCTTCAGGGGGACTTTCATGGGGAGATTACATTCCTAACAGAGCTGGAGGCGTTGATCAATATAATACTACTGGCGCAAAGTTTATAGCAGATAATGGAACTGTTTATTATCCAATTACAAAAAAGAATTCCAAGGAATTGTTTAATGAGTCTAATAAAGATGCTATTTTTGGGAATGGAGTAGCTTCGGATCATTTTGTAAGTGTAAGCGGAGGCAATGATAGAGGTAACTTCTCTTTAGGCTTAGGTAGGTTAAACCAAGAAGGGGTAATTAGAAATAGTGATTATAATAGAACATCACTAAGCTTCAACTCTGAAGTAAAAGTTAGTGATAAAACAACTTTCAAAGGAACTTTTGCTTACACTCATTCTACTTCTAATAGAATTCAACAAGGTTCAAACTTGTCAGGAATGATGTTGGGTTATTTAAGAAATCCAGTTGACTTTGATATTAGAAATTATAAAGGAACTTATTTTGACACAGCAGGTAATGCTACTCTTAATGCTCATAGATCATATAGAAATTATTTAGGAGCTAACGCCAATCCTGTTTATAATAACCCACTTTGGACCATATATGAGCAGTTAAATCCTAATGAAGTTGATTCATACAGAATTGGGGCTGAAATTAATCATAAATTTAATAAATGGGCAACTTTAACAGGAAGATTTGGTCAGAATAATTATACAGACAAGAGAATGACTATATTTCCAATTAACTCAGCAGAAAATGCGGGTAAGGGAAGGGCTTCTCATCAAGTCATTAACTATATTCAAAATAACATAGATGTTATTTTAAATGGTGGAGGTCAATTGACTGATAAGTTGGAATTGGATTATATCGCTGGGGTTAATTACATGACTATTAATTATAATAGTACAGGAGGTGGATATATCAATTTCTTGACAGATACCAACAAATTTTCTTTTGATAATTCAACTGTAGAAAATAGAACCGTTTTCTTAGATAGAAGTGAAACAAAAGGTAATTCTGCGTATTTTACTACTACATTTGATTATTCAAAATTCTTATTTTTAACATTGGGAGGAAGGTTTGAAACTTCATCTAGTTTAAGTCCAAACCTAAAGGTGTATTTCTATCCACAAGCAGAATTAGGTTTTGATGTTGCAAAATTGGCTAAGCAAAATTGGTTGAATACAGCAAAATTAAGAGCAACCTATGGTCAAGTATCTGGTTTTCCTGACCCTTATGTAGGTTATACATATTATGTAGGTGCTGGAAATTCAGAAGGTTATGGCCCAGCTTATGATGCAGGGGCCTACAATGGTTCATTTGCTAGATCTTCAAATTTGGGGAATGAAAATCTAAAACCTGAGGTGAAAAAAGAATTTGAGATTGGTGTTGATTTAAAACTATTCAATAGATTAAATGCAACATTTACTTTCTATGATAATGAAAATAAAGATTTGCTTATATTCTCTTCTTTAAATCCATCTTCTGGATTTGATTCTAAATTTGGAAATTTTGCAACAATGACCAATAAAGGATTTGAAGTTGAATTAGATTATGATATTATCAAAAATCAAAACTTTACATGGAATCTTTATGGTAACTGGTACAGAAATAGAAATTTGGTTACTAGTTTAAGTGGGTCACAATCAATCTTCCTTAATGGTTTTACAGGAGCATCGTCTAGAGCGGTTGAAGGCTATGCGATGGGAGCTTTATGGGGAGTTGATTTCCTAAGAGATGCAAACGGAGCATTGGTTCTGGATTCTAATGGCTTTGCGCAGGCAGATACAACAGAAAAAGTTATTGGTGATCCGAATCCTGATTTTAAAGCTGGTTTAGGAACAAAAATGAAATACAAAAATTTCGGATTGAATGTATTGTTTGATGGTTCTTTTGGTGGAGATTTATGGGATGGAACCAATGGAGTACTTAACTATTTTGGGACTGCTGAAGAGACAGGAAATGTTCTTAAACTTACTCAAGCGCAAGCTAGTGCATTATTAAATGCTAGTGGTCAGACAGCTCTTAGTAGAAGTTTTGGTACAGAAAATGGTTTATATCTTGTAAGAGGTAATATAGGTAATTTTGGTAGCCGAGATGTTCTTTTAGATCAAGCTTGGTATACTGGTTTAGGTGGAGGATTCGGTCCCGTTTCTTCTCAGTTTATTAAAGATGCAACTTGGATTAAGCTAAGACAAATTTCATTAGATTACACCTTGAAAGGAGATTTCTTAAATAGAAATGGAATAGAAAGTTTAAATATCGGAGTTTCAGGTAGAAATCTTTGGTATTGGACTAAAGATGACACTATAGGAATAGATCCTGAATCTAATTTAACAGGTGGATCTAATGGTAGAGGATTACAATATTTTAACAATCCAAACACTAAATCTTACATCTTCACACTTCAATTAAATTTTTAAAAAATGAAAAAGATTAAATATACATTTTATACATTACTAACATTAGCTATTATAGGGGTTAGTAATAGCTGTACGAATTTAGTAGACGACGTAACATCTGACCCAGATAATTTATTGACACAAGATGTTGACTCTAAAAACGTTTTACAAGGAGTTTTATTAGATGCACAGTTTTTTCAGACTTCTTCTGGGGTTAGAACCGCTGCTATGTGGTTAAACCAAGCTACTGGAAGTGATAGACAATATGTTACAATTGAAAACTGGAATAATGCAACAACTGGTGATTTTGATGATACTTGGAGGATTGGATTTAATGCTTTCAAATCTGCAAGAGATTTACAAGTAAAAGCGGATAAGGAATTTAACTATAAGCATAAAGCGGTTGGGCAGATTATGGAAGCCTATGCTGTGGGTACACTTACATCACTTTTTGGTGATATTCCTTATTCTGAATTCGATATTACTGGACAAAATTTAACTCCCAAGTTTGACAAACAAACAGATGTTTATAGCAAATTGCAATTAGTTTTAGATGATGCTATTGCTAATATGGGAAAAGCAGGTAAGTTTGCAGGCGATAAAGATATTTTTTATGGAGGTAGTACTAGTAAATGGATTAAATTAGCGTATTCATTAAAAGCAAGATATTATTTACATGTTAAAAATTACCCGATGGCTAAAACAAATGCATTAATGGGTATAAATAGCGAATCAGGGGACCTGGTTGCCAAGTTTGGTTCAGTTTATAGACAATCTTTTAACCCATGGGGTAGTTTTATGGATTATGATAGAGCGGGATATTTAACTGCTGAAAATAGTTATGGTGTTTCTTTATTAAATCCAACCTCATCACAATATAGAGGGAACTCAAAAACTGACGAAACTGCTAGATTTGAATTTAATTATTTCTACGATGATTTTTATTATAGAGTAGGTTGGTCACTTAATTATTTCTCATTAGCAGATGGTTGGGGTGAAGCTGGAAAATTTGGTGTAGATACTAACATGCCATTGGTGACTTACGGAGAGGCTCTTCTAATTGTAGCAGAAGCAGATGCTAGAATTTCTGGGATTTCGGCAGGTGTTACATCTTACAATAAATATCGTCAATTGTTATCAACAGGATACGGTTTAACTTCAAGTTACTCTGGTAGAAGCCTTAAATATGATGATTATTCAGTTGCTGACTTCAATAATGGAGGTATAGAAAACCCAGATGGTAAAACGGCAGTTAATGCACTTTTAAGAGAAATTTATCAAGAAAGATATGTTTATTTCTTAGGATATTTTGAGTCATTTACTGATTTCGGAAGAACAAATAACATTGCTGAGATTAAGCTAAAAAGCTACAATGGAACACCTCAAAGATTTTTATATTCTCAAGTAGAAATTAATGCTAATCCTAATGTTCCATCTCCTCTTCCTAAAGTGACTGATAAAACGCCTGTTAATAATTAGGATTTTATTTTAAAACTTATACTGAGGTCAGAATTTCTGACCTCTTTTTTATTTATTATCTTTGCATAAAATATAGAAAATGAATATTAAACAGCATATACAAAACTCTATTTCTGAGATTCTAAAAAACAATTACCAAATTGAAAATCTTACTTTAGAAGTTCAACAAAACAAAACAGATTTTGAGGGAGATTTCACGGTAGTTATTTTTCCTTTGGTAAAATTAGCCAAGAAAAGTCCAGATGTTTTAGGAAATGAATTGGGAGAAGCATTAAAAAAGCAAGAAGTTATCGAAAACTTTAATGTTGTAAAAGGTTTCTTGAATTTATCAATCAATAACGAAGCATTTATTCAGAATTTCAAAGAAATAAAAGCTCAGTTTGATGTAAAGGAAAATAAGAATCAAACCGTAATGGTAGAGTATTCTTCACCGAATACCAACAAACCTTTACACTTGGGTCACATCAGAAACAATTTATTAGGTTTTTCTGTGGCTCAAATTCTTAAAGAAGCAGGTTACAATGTGATAAAAACTCAAATCATCAATGATAGAGGGATCCATATTTGTAAATCAATGCTCGCTTGGGAAAAATTCGGAAACGGAGAAACTCCAGAAACTACAGGACTAAAAGGGGATAAGCTTGTTGGGAATTACTATGTAGAATTTGATAAAAATTATAAAGCTCAAATTTCGGAACTCAAAGAACAAGGATTAGACGAAGAAACTGCAAAAAAACAAGCACCAATTATCCAAGAAGCTCAAAAAATGCTTTTAGATTGGGAACAAAATAAACCAGAAGTTCGTGAACTTTGGGAAAAAATGAATTCTTGGGTTTATGCAGGTTTTAATGAAACCTATAAAAGATTAGGTGTGGATTTTGACCAAGTTCAGTACGAAAGCAATACCTATATTTTAGGGAAGGACATCATTGAAGATGGTTTGGCAAAAGGTGTTTTCTTCAAAAAAGAAGATAATTCTGTTTGGATTGATTTAACTGAAGATGGTCTCGACCAAAAACTCGTTCTTCGTGGTGATGGAACTTCGGTTTATATGACACAAGATTTGGGAACTGCAGTAGAACGTTTCAAACAAAATGATATTCAGAAACTCATTTATACTGTTGGTAATGAACAAGATTATCACTTCCAAGTATTATTTTTAATTCTGAAAAAATTAGGTTACGATTGGGCAAATCAATTGTATCACCTTTCTTACGGAATGGTAGAATTACCAGAAGGCAAAATGAAATCTCGTGAAGGAACAGTAGTAGATGCAGATGATTTGATGCAAGAAATGTATCTTACCGCCAAAGAAAAATCTGAAGAATTAGGAAAATTAGAAGGTTTAACAGACGAAGAAAAAGAAAAATCATACGAAATTGTAGGTTTAGGAGCTCTGAAATATTTTATGCTGAAAGTAGATCCTAAAAAGAAAATGCTTTTCAACCCTGCAGAAAGTATCGATTTCAACGGAAATACGGGACCTTTCATTCAATACACCTATGCCAGAATTCAGTCTTTGCTAAACAGAGCAAATTTTGTAGAAGCAGATTTCGGAAATTATCAACCAAATGCTTCAGAGAAAGAATTAATTATGCAATTGTCTAATTTTAAAGAAGTTGTAGAAAAAGCTGCAGAAACTTTAAGTCCGGCTCAAGTTGCGAATTATGTGTATGATTTGGTGAAAACGTATAACTCTTTCTATCAAAACAATCCTATAATGACTTTGGAAGATGAAAATGCAAAGCAATTCAAACTCCAAATTTCAGATTTAACAGCAAAAACCATCAAAAAATCCTTACATTTATTGGGAATTAGCGTGGTAAATAGAATGTAATTTCTGTAAAAATAATGGCGTGCCCTTTTGTTTTCGCCATCACAAAACCCTTTCTGCATTTTAAAATGCAGAAAGGGTTTTTCACTTCAAAAAACAAAAGGTCGGTCTTCGGCAAGTCGCTTTTTACGGCGGCGGCGAAGCCGCCGCCGTAAAAGAGCTCCAACAATTGCCTTCGCCCTCACGCAAAAAATCGTTAACTTTACCACATAAGTTTTTAAAACATAATAAATCTGCTCCATCAGCAAAATCAGCAAGAGAAAATGCAAATCGACTTCAAAAATTTTGATATAAAAAACATTCTTCCAAGAACAGAATTTGAAAAAAAAGTTCTGCAGTTTTTGCAAGAATGGTTTTCTGATTCTGAAACCGTTTCGGTTCAAACTTCGGGTTCTACAGGAATTCCGAAAGTCTTTGAAATCGAAAAAAAGAGAATGCTCAATTCGGCAAAAATGACTTGTGATTTTTTAGGATTGAAAGAAGGAGATACAGCTTTGCTTTGTTTGCCAGTTCAGTATATTTCGGGTAAAATGATGTTGGTGAGAGCTATCGAAAGAAAACTGAAAGTCATTATTTCTGTGCCAAGTTCCGCTCCTGAAATTTCTGAAAATGTAGAATTTTGCGCGATGACTCCCTTGCAAGTTCAAAATTCTTTAGATAAAATTCATTTCATCAAAAATCTCATCATTGGTGGTGCAGCAGTTTCTGAAAATTTAAAATCTCAATTAACATCCAGCATCCAGCATCCAGCATCAAACAAAATTTACGAGACTTACGGAATGAGCGAAACGCTTTCTCACATTGCTTTGAAGCAGATTTCACCAATTCAGGAAGAATATTTTACGATTTTTAATGATGTTAAGATTTCTGTAGATGAAAGAAATTGTTTGAAAATTTTCGCGCCAAAACTCAATCCAGAGATTTTGCAAACTAATGATATTGTAGAACTAATGCATTTCGACTCCGCTCAATGTGACAAAAAGCAATTCAAATTTTTAGGGAGATTTGATAATGTGATTAATTCTGGTGGCGTTAAAATCTTTGCCGAAGAATTAGAGAATTTAGTTAAAAAACATATTGATAGAGATTTAGTTTTCCTTGGAAAACAAGATGCAACTTTAGGCGAAAAATTGATTTTGGTAATTGAAGATGCTTCGACTCCGCTCAGCATGAAAGAAATCAAATCTCAAATCTCCAATCTCAAATTTCCAAGTAAGTTTCACATTCCGAAAGAAATCTTATTTTTAGAGAAATTCCCAAGAGCCGAAAACGGTAAGGTTTTAAGGAAAGAAATACTTAAATTTCTCGCAAATTGAGCAGATTTTCATTAGTTTAGCGGTTTATTTTGTAATTAGATTTTTTATGATATTTTAATTTAAAGTTTAATTTTAACCACAAAAGTAACAAAAGATTTCCTTTGTTCATAAGCTATCCAAAAGTAAAAAATAGGAATTTTACTTTTTTTACTTTTGAATTATTTGTTTTCAAGTTTTTCTTTTTGCTTCTTTTGTGCTAAAAAAAATGAGATTAAATTAACCAGAGGAACATCTGCTAAATCAGCCTTATCAGCGAGAGATAAATTATGAAAAATTTCGAGCACGAACTTTCTTTCAAAACTTCTAGAAGTAGCGGAAGTGGCGGACAAAATGTAAACAAAGTAGAAACTTCCGTAACCGTGATGTGGAAGCTAGAAGATTCTGCTGTATTTACCGATTTGGAGAAAGAAAGAATTGCTTTGAAATTGAAAAATAGAATTAATTTGGATGGAATTCTTCAGTTGACCGTTTCGGAAAGCAGGACTCAACTCCAAAATAAAAAAATTGCGATTGAAAAAATTCAGGAATTGGTGAATAAATCGCTCATCGTTCCGAAGAAAAGAATTGCAACCAAACCAAGCAGAGCAAAAGTAGAAAAGCGTCTAGAAAACAAAAAGAAACTCTCTGAGAAGAAAGAAAATAGAAAATTTAGGTTTTAAGAAATGATAAGATTTGATTCCGTAGGAATCAAAGGTTTGTAGAAATTATAAATAACGTTTTGCTGGAAGCTCCATTGGAGCGATACAAATAAAAAAAATATGAAAAAATCAGTTTTTAGAATTGTTAACCGATTCAATAAAAAGTTCCTACCCAAATACAGTCATCTTGATCCAACGAAACTTACAAAATTTCAAAAAGCAATTTTGGCTTTTAGATATTATGTTTTAATCAATTCACTTGATTGATATTTTTGGCGCGAGCGAAGCGAGCGTCGATTTTTTTCAAAGTAAATAATCCTTCAAGGATTCTAAATCCTTGAAGGATTGATATTAGGATATTGTAGAAAAGTGGAAAGAAAAACGAATAGTGATTTCTAGCCCCGATTGAACGGTTTGTTTGAGCTCTTTTTAGAAATTTTTTAGAGGAATGGTTTGGCGAAAAATTTCTAAAAAAGCGAGTAGTGAAAGCGGGACTGTAAGTGAAAAGAAGTATAAAACGGCTTGCTTTTATAAAATTTTTACTTTTTACTTTTTACTTTTTACTTGGCTCTTATTTCTTATCTTTGCAAAAATTCTTATAAAAATGAGCAATAAACCGATTACCGAATTTATAGAAAAATATTATTTGCATTTTAATGCTGCTGCTTTAGTAGATGCTGCAAAAGGTTATGTAGCACACCTAAAAGATGGCGGGAAAATGATGATTACTTTGGCTGGAGCAATGTCTACTGCAGAAATGGGAAAAATTTTGGCAGATATGATTCGTGAAGACAAAGTGGATATAATTTCTTGTACAGGAGCGAATTTAGAAGAAGATTTAATGAATTTGGTAGCGCATTCTCATTACGAAAGAGTGCCTCACTACAGAGATCTTACGCCTCAAGAAGAGTGGGATTTGCTAGAAAGAGGTTTAAATAGAGTTACCGATACTTGTATCCCAGAAGAAGAAGCGTTCAGAAGATTGCAGAAACATATTTATGAAATCTGGAAAGATGCAGATTCTAAAGGAGAAAGATATTTTCCACACGAATATATGTACAAAATGATTCTTTCTGGAGTTCTAGAACAATACTATGAAATCCCAAGAGAAGATTCTTGGATGATTGCAGCTGCTGAGAAAAATTTACCAATTGTAGTACCAGGTTGGGAAGATTCTACGATGGGAAATATCTTCGCAAGTTATTGTATTAAAGGAGATTTAAAAGCTTCTACTATGAAATCTGGAATTGAATATATGATGTTCTTAGCAGATTGGTATACAAAAAACAGCGGTGGAAAAGGAGTAGGTTTCTTCCAAATCGGTGGTGGAATTGCAGGAGATTTCCCAATTTGCGTTGTACCAATGTTATATCAGGATATGGAAATGCACGACATTCCGTTCTGGAGCTATTTCTGTCAGATTTCAGATTCTACCACTTCTTATGGTTCATATTCTGGAGCAGTTCCGAACGAAAAAATTACTTGGGGCAAGCTAGATATCACCACACCGAAATTCATCGTTGAAAGTGATGCTACGATTTGTGCACCATTAATTTTCAAATATATTTTAGAAAATTCATAAAGCTGAAGACGAAAGTTAGACGCTGGAAGTTATACAAACGCTCAAATTATTTTGGGCGTTTTTTTATTCCCCTTCTTTGAAGGGTGGCTTCGCAAGGCGAAGTCGGGGTAGTGTAAGGAGCAACAAGATTTGTGATTTTTAGAAATTGCAGTCCCGCTTTTCGCTATATCTTTTTTGTTCATATTTCGACTCCGCTCAATATCACAAAAAAGGATGCCGCTGCAATCGGGGCTAAAATTCACTTTTCGGTTTTTGTTTGAAGATTTAAAAACTTTGAAAACAATCGACGCTCGCTTCGCTCGCGCCGAATTTATTTCAGTATATTTTGCGCTTGAACGATGTGTCTTTCATTATGATAAACAATAAATCTCAGCGTGTCTCCTAATTTAATTTTAACAAATGGTGCAATAGAAATAGGGATTTTTATTTTACCTAAATCTATTTTTTCAGAAGTTTCCAGAATTTGTAATAACAGTTTCTGCTGTTCTATAAAAATTAAAATGCTTTCTTTTGTTAAATTTTCGCCCAACGGATTTTTATCTTTTGGCGTTTTCATTTTCTTAGTTTTTTTAGTAACCAACATAGAATTTGCGAAGTAATTGCCTAAAGATCCTGTTGAAAAAATTTCTTTAGAATGAGTATTTGATTTTTGAATATTTGTTTCCATTAAAGGATAATAATAGTCTGCATATTTTTTCAAATGTTCAATACATTCCAAGATATTCCAAGAGCTTTCTGTTTTTCTAAAACGTAATTTTTCGTCTGATAAAGCTAGAAAGTCTTTGCAGGTTTCAATATGTTTTTCGGTCTTATTTTTTAAATCTTGTAATAATATTTTAGAGTTCAGTTTCATCTGCTAATTTTTTTACAAATTTGAGCATTTGAAACCGTAAAAAACTTGATGCGTGTCAAGATTTTTTAATCAACCTTGATAAAGTTTCTGGCGAAATTCTAAGATAATTTGCGATGTATTTATGCGGGATATTTTGAAAAAGTTTGGGACTTCTTTTTAAAACTCTTTCGTAGCGGTCTTTTGCAGAAGTGGTTAATAGATCTATTTCTCTTTCACTTTGTTGAATAATTAATGTATTGAGTACATCAATCCAAAGATTTTGTAAATAATTCTCTTCTAGAAAATGAAGCAGTTTGTTTTTAGAAATAGATTTCAGAGTAGCACTTTTAATTGCAGTGATACTATATTTGGTTGGAGTATTGGTTAAAAAACTATCTAAAGCGGTTAAAAAAGAATTGCTATAACCGAGTCTGATGATTTGTTCTTCGTCATCAATGATGCAAGAAACTTTTAGGCTACCATCTATTACAAAAAATAAATCTTGATTAATACAATTTTCTTCCACCAAATACTCATTTCTTTTGATGGAGATTTGCTTTTCCCAAAGATGATTTTCATTGATGATCGAATTTAAATCCATAACCTATATTTATAAACCGGCGCGAGCTTTGCTCGCGCCGGTTCTGTATCTGAAAAAAATTATTTCTTTTCTTTAATAGCCTCTTTTATTTTTTCAGAAAGCTCCTCTAAAAGTTCAGGATTATCTTTTAGTAATTCTTTCACGGCGTCTCTACCTTGTCCCAGTTTAGTATCACCGTAGCTAAACCAAGAACCAGATTTTTTAACAATGTCAAATTCTACACCCAAATCTAGAATTTCGCCAACTTTAGAAATTCCTTCTCCATACATAATATCAAATTCTGTATTTTTGAATGGTGGAGCAACTTTGTTTTTCACAATTTTTACTTTCACACGGTTTCCTACTGCATCTTCGCCTACTTTTATTGGTGAGCCACTTTTTCTGATATCAATTCTTACCGAAGCATAGAATTTCAAAGCATTTCCACCAGTTGTAGTTTCAGGATTTCCGAACATTACACCAATTTTTTCTCTTAACTGGTTAATGAATATTACGGTACATTTAGTTCTAGAAATCGTTGCCGTTAATTTTCTCAAAGCTTGAGACATTAATCTTGCGTGTAATCCCATTTTAGAATCGCCCATTTCTCCTTCAATTTCTGCTTTTGGAGTCAATGCTGCAACAGAGTCGATTACCACGATATCAATCGCTCCAGAACGGATTAAATTGTCTGCAATTTCTAATGCTTGTTCACCATTATCTGGTTGAGAAATGATTAAATTTTCTACATCAATTCCCAATTTTTTAGCGTAAACTACATCAAAAGCGTGTTCTGCATCTATGAAAGCCGCAATTCCGCCTTGTTTTTGAGATTCTGCAATTGCGTGCATGGTAAGTGTGGTTTTACCAGAAGATTCAGGACCATAAATTTCGATGACTCTTCCTTTTGGATAACCGCCAACTCCCAAAGCAATATCTAAACCAAGTGAACCACTCGGAATTACTTCTACTTCTTCTACTGCACTGTCTCCCATTTTCATTACGGTACCTTTTCCGTAGGTTTTATCCATTTTTTCGAGGACTAATGCGAGTGCTTTTTTCTTATCGTCTATACTGCTCATTTTTCTTAAATTTTATCAAAAATACAATTAATTTGTTTATACCTAGAAAGAAAATTTCGTTATTTTCTTCTTTTCTACGACAAAGATAAAATAGTTGTACGACAAAATATGTCGTGTAAACTGATTTAAAATTTTATTTTAGATTTGTAAGATAATTTTACATCATGAAAATAATTAAAAGAGCTTCATTTCTCCTTTTACTTTCCATTTTCAGCTTTAATTTGACTTTTGCACAGCAAAAAGTAGATACTGTTTTTGTAGGTAAAGCGACATCTAAAAATTTAAGACAAAGTATTGATAAAAAAGCTTTGGTTTATATTGTCGTAAGACATGGAGAGAAAGAAAATAATGGCAAAAATCCTCACCTTTCTGAACCAGGAAAAGAAAGGGCAAAACATTTAGCTCAATTATTCAAAAAAGTAAAAATTCAGAATGCTTTTAGTACTGATTTTTTCAGAACTCGAGAAACTTTAGAACCTTTGGTTTTACAAAAACAATTAGATTTAAAAATTTACAATCCAAAAGAAATTCCTGAATTTGTGAAAAATGATTTATCTAAAAACATTGGAGTCAATATTATTTCAGGACATTCTAATACCAACCCAATTTTGCTCAATGAATTAATTCAGCAACCTTTGTTCAAAGATATTTCAGACGAAAAATTTAATGATATTTATATTGTCAATTTTTTTTGAAAATGATAAAAAAGTGAAAGTTTATCATTTATTATACTAAAAAAACTGCCTCAAAAAGGGCAGTTTTTATTTTAATTATTTGCAGCGGTATCTTTATTCTTTTTAGATAATTCTGCGATTCTTGAGATGTCATCCAAAGAAAATTTTCCTAAAACTTTTACGTAAACCAATTCTTTGTCGTCTCTCACGGTAATCAGTAAATCCTTAACCATGGTATCAGAATCTGTAATGGCAGGCATAATTTTAATTTTAGAATCTTTACTGTTTACACTCATCAATTCTTGTAAATTGCTACCAAAAGATTGTATAGAAAATTGATTAATCATTTTATCAGAAGCATTTTGTACGGTGTAAACTTTTACTTTTCTAATTTTTTTGATCAGGCGAATAACATCTTCTGATTCACCGTCTTCTCTTAATGCTTTTTTGATGTAAGGTTTTACAATAAACATGGGAACATTTATTTTGGTAACGGTAGCGTTTCCTTTTGTTTCTTCGTTGTAGAGAGACTTTTCACTTAAAATACAAGATTGAAGAGAAACCAAAATGGTAAAAATTGCTATAAGTTTTAGAAATGATTTCATAAGTGTTAATTTTAGTTGACAATGGTTGAAAAGAATCGCCATTTTTAAAAATTTGTATAAATGGCGATTTCAGTGTTTATTTTTTAGGTTTTTCTGGTGTTTTAGGCGTTTTGTCTTCTTTTTGAACGTCATTAATCAAGTTAGAAACATCGTCCATAGAGATTTGTCCGTCTAACATCATCAAGATGTTTTCATCCTCAGAAGAAATGGTTAATACCATGTTATTCAGTAAATTAGAACTTGTGTCTGCTGCTAAAAACTTGATTTTATTGTCTTTGCTGTTCAGCGTCATCAGTTCATCGTATTTCAGATTTTTTACGGCAGCTAGAATTTCATTTTTTACTTTACTAGCTTCATTGATGGCAGCTAATTGAGCGGCGGTAGGATTTTCTGCTGTTTCAGGTTTTTCCATGATGAGGATTTTTAAACCATTCATTTTACTGATGAGCGGTTTAATTTTGTCTATATCTGAGTCATCAATATTGATGTTATTGAGCAATCTATACATTGGTTTAGCAATCTTAATAGAAGTTACGCCTTCTGCTTCTTGATATTTTTCAAAAATAGCGTCAAGTTTTTCAGTTTGAGCCAAAGCAAATACTGGCAAAAACATGAGGAATAGGAATGTGATAATATTTTTCATTGTATTAATTTTTAGTCATTAAAAAAGCCGCTTTCAAAAATGTTGAAAGCGGCTAGTATTTTTAGTTAATTTTGTCATCCGTAAGAATCACATTTTAATGTCATAAATTTTTTGTTAAGATTCCTTCGGAATGACAAAAGCAACGTAGAAATCTTTGCATTTAAAAAGATTAACAATTCTCATAAACCCATTTCAGAATCTCCTTATCTTCTTCTGTTAAAGCTATTTTTCTTCTTGCCATTGCTCTTTCAGCAACTTCATAAGCGGTTTCTAATCTGAACTTTTCATCTCCTTTGAATCCGCCCCAAGAAAAATGTTCAATCAAATTGGACGGAAATCCACTTTTGAAAATATTAGCACCAACTCCCACTACAGTTCCTGTGTTAAATTGAGTGTTAATCGCAGTTTTAGAATGGTCTCCCATAATTAATCCACAAAATTGAAGTCCAGTTTTTACAAATTTTTTGTTTTTATAGCTCCAAAGTTTTACTTCGGCATAATTATTTTTTAGGTTAGACGAATTGGTGTCGGCTCCCAAGTTGCACCATTCTCCAATCACAGAATTTCCTACAAAACCTTCGTGACCTTTATTGGTAAAACCAGTGATAACGATATTATTGACTTCGCCGCCAACTTTAGAATGTGGACCAATTGTAGTAGCACCATAAATTTTAGAACCCATATTAATTTTAGAACCTTCACAAAGTGCTAAACTTCCTCTTATTACAGAACCTTCCATAATTTCTGCGTTTTTGCCGATGTAGATTTTCCCAGTTTTGCAATTAAGCGTGGCAAATTCTATTTCGGCGCCTTCTTCTATAAATAAATCTTCTTTATTGCCCAAAAATCCATTGGTTTCAGAAAGTGGAGCAGAAGTTCTTCCTTTGGTCACTAGTTCAAAATCAAAATCAATGGCTTTGTCATTCAGTGAAAATAAATCCGTAGCTTTTTTAAAGAAAATCAGCTCTTCGGTAATGTCTGTCATTTTCTCAATCTGCGAAAGGGAGAAGTTTTCCATGTTTAATCTTGCCGCCAAAACTTCGTTTTCATAAATCAAAGCTTCTCCTAATTGTAGATTTTTAATTTGAGCCAAAACACTTTCCGAAGGAAGAAAATTTGGAGTAATCAGTAAACTTTCTTTCTTTTCGTAAGATTTATATTTTTTTTGAAGATAATCTTCGGTAATGTAAGAAACTTCTGAAGAATCTAACAGTTTTTGCCAACGTTCAGAAAACGTAAGAATTCCTGTTCTAAGTTCTGCGATAGGTTTGGTGTAAGTAAGTGGAAGGAAATCTCCCCAAAATTGAGCATCAGAAAATATAAGTTGCATTTTAATTGAATGTTTATTATTAATTGAATGTTTATTATTAAAACTTTCTGTTATTCTGAGCGTAATGAAATGAAGTGAAGAATCTATTGAATAAAAAGATTCTTCATTTTGCTTTGTTTCATTCAGAATGACAAACGAAAAATTATTCTCAAAAATACAAAAAAAAGTCCTTCAAAATTTTTGAAGGACTGATTTATTATGAAAAAATCGGCTAAATTATTTAGCGAATTTTTTGTATTTGTTCATGAATTTGTCTACTCTACCTGCAGTATCTACTAATTTTACTTTACCAGTGTAGAATGGGTGAGAAGTAGAAGAAATTTCCATTTTGATTAATGGATATTCTTTACCTTCGTAAACAATAGTATCTTTAGTTTCAGCTGTAGATTTGCAAAGAAACACTTCGTCATTACTCATGTCTTTGAACACAACTAATCTATAATTTTCTGGGTGAATTCCTGATTTCATATCTTTATTGTCTTTTTAAATTTTAGTTGATAATAATTGCGTGTAATGGCACTGCTTTTATTATTCTTAATTTTAGACTGCAAAAATAAAAATATTTTTTGAATTGACAAATAGCGTTTTAAGTTTTTGTGAAAGAAATTTTACAGTTTTTGCGTTTTTAGAAACAGTTCAGCTTTTTTCATTAACTTTACGCTTATTTTTAAACTTCCATGAAGACAAAATATTTTCTTTTTTTCGGGTTTTGGTTGGCTCTTTTTGTTATTTCTTGTAACAGAGACGAAATAGAATTTGATGCACCAAGCAAAAAACTCAGATTTTCGGTAGACACTTTGGTTCTAGACACGGTTTACAATCAGGTGAGAAGCGAAACCTATGCTGTAAAAATTTATAACGACGAGAATAAAGATATTTCCATTCCAAAGATTTATCTAGAATCAGGAAATGCGTCACTTTACCGAATTAATGTAGATGGAAAAGCGGGAACTGAATTTACCAATGTGCCGCTTCGTAAAAAAGACAGCCTTTATATTTTTGTAGAAATTGCTCCTATTGCCAATGCTCCAGAAGCAATTGCCGAAGAAAGAATTCAGATAGAATCGCCAGTTGCGAATCAACATGTGACTTTGCTGTCAGTAGTTCAAGATGTGGAATTTTATATTTCTACTGAAAACAGTCCGAAAATTTTAACAGACAATACTTCTTGGAACAGTACGAAAGCTAAAATTATTTATGGCGACTTGAAATTAGCTGATGGAAAATCACTGACTATTTCTGAGGGAACAAAGGTGTATTTTCATAAAAATGCCAATTTGAAAATCGGGAAAAATGCTCAATTGATTGCTAATGGAGATTTAGGCAAAGAAGTAATTTTCCGTGGAGATAGAAATGATGCGAGATATGATACGCTTCCTCTTAATTGGGGCGGAATTCAGCTTGAACAAGGTGCAATTGCCAATTTAAAATATGCTAAAATTTTTGGTGGAACCACTGGTTTAGAACTCAATCACGCTTCTGCTACGCTTAAAAATACGATTGTTCATACTTTTCAAGATTTTGGGATTTTAGGAATTAATGCAACCGTTCAAGCAGAAAATTTAGTAATCAATAATTGTGGTCAAGCGAATTTAGGAATTTTTAAAGGCGGGAATTATACATTTTTACATGCTACTTTTGCTAATTATTGGAACTTAAACAGCACTTTGCCGAGTTTTGGAATCTATGCAACTAACGAATATAACAATGGAACTTCTACAGAACAAGGCGCTTTAACTTTAAATCTTCAAAATTCTATTGTTTACACCGAAAGAAATAACGCGATACAGTTCAAGCCAACTACTGGACAAACTTTTAATTATTTCATCGAGAATTGTTTGGTGAAATTTGATGCAGCAAATGCAGGTTTTACTTGGGACGGAAATGCTAAAATTGTGAATTCCATCAAAAACGAAGATCCAAAATTTGAGAA
The DNA here is from genome assembly GCA_046296655.1 of Cloacibacterium sp. Classification (GTDB taxonomy): domain Bacteria; phylum Bacteroidota; class Bacteroidia; order Flavobacteriales; family Weeksellaceae; genus Cloacibacterium. The sequence continues at coordinate 42,324 of JBKBLE010000003.1, forward strand.
TTATTTCACCCAAAAAATGAATTTGAGAGTGAAAGCAACTTCTCCTGCAAAAGCGAAAGGAAAGGTTTCCACAGCAGCTTTGGTTCCTCTAGATATTGTAAAAGTGAACAGAACTACTAATCCTACAATTGGAGCGTATCAATAAAATAAATGCCATGAAAATTTTAGTGTTAAATCCTGAATATTTGTATTATGCAACAATTATTTTAATTGTATTATTCATTTGGATGTTTATCAGAACAATTATCAAAAGAATTGCAAATTTCACTGAAAATTCTGGAAAGTCTACAGAAAGTTTAGAAGAGATAAAAGAACAATTGAAAATTTTAAATTCTAAAATTGAAAGTTTAGAAAATAAGATGAATCAGACTTCATAACTCATAAAATGGAAATAAAAATTCTACAAAATCAAGTTGATGAATGGATAAAAACCATTGGTGTTCGTTATTTTAATGAATTAACGAATATGGCAATGTTAACCGAAGAAGTAGGAGAGGTTGCCAGAATTATTGCCAGAAGATATGGTGAACAAAGCGAAAAAGAATCTGATAAATCTAAAGATTTAGGCGAAGAATTAGCAGATGTACTTTTTGTAACTTTGTGCTTGGCAAACCAAACTGGTGTAGATTTACAAGCCGCTTTTGATAAAAAGATGAAAGTAAAAACCGAAAGAGATTTTGACCGTCATCAAAATAATGAAAAACTGAAATAATAATGAGAGAACCCAAAATTATTACTGATTTAAGACACAAAGTAGAACATGAATGGTTCGGAACGCTCACCAGATTTGGGAGTAGACTAGGAATTCCTGTTTCTAAATTACGTGTATTTTTCATTTATTCCACTTTTGCTACTGCTGGTTTTTTCTTCTTGGTTTATCTCATGATGGCATTTACACTTTGGGTAAAAGATATTTTTGTCACCAGAAGACCTAATGTTTTTGACCTATAAATAATAGTTTTCATTAAAGTCAAAAATCGCAAATCAAAAATTGTAAATAAAAATGGTTTGGTTCGAAGAATTACAAAACCGCAAGAAAATTTCTAAAATTTTCTACCGCTACGAAAAAACTTTCCCCGAAGAAGAAAGACGTAGTAAAGACCAATTTCTAGATTTGGCCGAAAATCCAGACGCTTTTGTTTATTCCATTAATCACGAAGATGAAAATATAGGATATTGTGTAATTTGGGAGCTTCAAGAATTTTATTTTTTAGAGCATTTTGAAGTTTTTGAAGAATTTAGAAATCAAAAATTTGGCGAAAAAATTATAGAAAGTTTACAGGAAAAATTCGAAAAACTGATTTTAGAAACTGAGCCTGATTCACTTTCAGAAATTGCAGAAAGGAGATTGCGTTTTTACGAAAGAAATGGTTTTAGCGTCATAGAAAAAAATTACCTTCAACCAAGTTATGGCGAAGGTAAATATGCTGTTAATTTATTTTTAATGGCTAATTTCCAGCCTGAAAATTTAGAAACTTTAGTTCAAGAAATTTATAGTACGGTTTATTAACACCCCGTCAAAATCAAAGATTTTGATACCACTTTTTCTCAACCTTTGCCTCAACCTTTACCTAATCCACTTCATATTCTAATTTAATGGTAATGCTCGCTTCTTTTTCTTTTGATTGAGTATTATAAGTTCCGCCGTAAGAAAAATCTTCGTTGGAATTTGGCGCGGTAATTTGGATCACACCCATGGTTGCTTTTTTAAGATTTCCTAAATCAGAACCTGCATTTTCTGCAATTTTTTCGGCACGTTCTTTAGCATCTTTAGTCGCATTAGCAATCATTTCTTGTTTTACTTCCGCGAGTTTGGTATAAAAATAATTCGGTCGAGAAGAAGTGAATTCTATTCCTAGATTGATGATTTCTGTAATATTTCTAGACAAGTTTTCAATTTTTGCCACATCTTTACTTTCTAATGAAACCGATTGAGTTAATTGGTAACCTGCGAAAGTTTGGTGACTGCTTCCATTAGCGTCTGAAACATAATTATATTGCTTCTGAATATCTACCGCCGAAAAAACGATTTCGTTTTTAGGAATTCCTTTAGAAATCAAATAGTTTTCGATGATTTTTCGGTCGTTTGAAAGCGCATCATACGCTTGTTTCAATTCAAAGCTGTTTCTGGAGAAGTTTCCGCTCCAAGTGATGAGGTCCGAAGTGAATTTTTTGGTTCCGAGACCGGTAACAGAGATGGTGTTTTCTGATTTGTTTCGGTTTTTGATGGCGCTTCCTAATAAGCCAAGCCCAATGATGAAGCCTAATGAAGCAACAGCAATGGCGATAATGTTTTTGTTCATAAAATTGTGATTTTGAATGGGTTTTAAGTATATAACATTTTTATTTTCAAATTATTATATCAAATGCTATTCCAAATTAAGAAATATTTAACAAAATTTTAAGATTATTTTAACTTTTTGAAATTATTGATTTTAACTTCAGCTAACTTTCTGAAATTTGTAATATCTGAACTTTTTAAATACCCATATTTTAGAGCGTTTTTTAGGTCTAAATCACTCATTACATAATTGATAAAAGAAAAGATTTGAATCTTATCAAGTCCAAGACTTAAGAAATAATCTTCACCCAGAATTTCTAGAAAATCTTCGGCTAAATCAATTCTATCTGCTTTACTAGAAACTTTACCTACAGAAAAACCTTGTCCAACTGGTTGTACAAATTCGCCACCTCTTGGTTTTAGGATTTCTGGATCAGATTTTTCAGCAATATATTTAGCAATTTCTTTATTGAGTTTTACTTTTCTCACAGATTCTACTTTTCTTGCATCTTCTCTTAAATTGCCTGTGAGTTTGGTTTTAATTTCTACTTCTTCTATTACAACTACGGATTTTATCAATGTGATTTTTATAGAATTTTTAAAATCTTCGGGTTTTACAGAATACGTAATTCTATCATATTTTTGTTTTACGAATCGCAGTGCATCATTATTTTTTGCAGAAATCATAAAATTTCCATCGCTGTCGGAATAGGTTTTTTCGTCTGTTCTGGTGTTTAGAATTAGAACTCCAGATAATTCTATGTTTTGTTCTGAGGTAATTTTGCCAAAAATGTATTCTTGAGCATAAAAAGAATGGGAGATAATGAATAAAAAGAGAAGTAGAGTTTTCTTCATGGGTTATGATTAACAGCCTCAAAATTATTTTGAATTTTATGGATAATTAAAACTTTAACCGAGATTAACTTTTTTATGAGTTTTTAAGAAGGAAATTTTCAAAATTTGGTTAAAAAGTTCTAAGAATAACGGAATTGCGCCCCGACTTTAGTGGAGCTCTTTTTTGTGCGGCGGAAAAGCTGCCGCACAAAAAAAGCGGGAACGGAAGGCGGAAATTTGGCGCCAATAAAAAAGAAATACAGAATTAAAATTTAGGTACATTTTTTGCTTATATTTGCATACTTAAAAATTGGGGTTGACTGGTTTCGACAGCAAGACCAATGGGCAAGTAAGCATGCAGAGAACCGTAGCGCGATCTCTTTAATCCCTTGCTACAGAATTTAACTGGCAACGAAGAGTTTGCTCTTGCTGCTTAATCCGAAGCTTAGTAGGATTGGCGTTTTTCCCGAAGTATAGTAAGGAAACAAGATGTCTCCCGAAAGTTCTGTTCTGCGACGTTCGATTTAGAGGCACAGAAAATGCAGAAATAAGTCCCGAAAAACTTCGGTTCGGGAACGAAAATTTTAGAAGATAAGCGTAAAGTTGGCTGTTTGCTGTCTGCTTTACGACGAAAACCAATAGCAAAATAAGCATGTAGAAAGCTTGCGTATTGCTTGTTTGGACGAGGGTTCGAATCCCTCCAACTCCACAAAATTTAATTTAACCACTTGATAATCAGGTGGTTTTATTTGTTTTTAGTCAACATTTAGTCAACAATTTCTATTTATATGTAAAAATTGGATAAATCAATCCAGAATCTTATTCTTTTAGAGTTTAATAAAATCCTTTGCCAAATGTATTTTATAGAGAACCTTTATTTAGTATATGCTAGAGAGGATAAAATGGAAATTTATATTGAATGTCCGTTTAGTGTCATAAAGCACTAAATTTTATGGTTTAGAAAAATTTGACAAAAGTAACTGATTGTTTTCAATAATATCTAGTCGCTCCTTAAAATAGCATCAACAGACTGACAATCAGTAAATTAATTGTAATTTTTCTTGTTTTTCTTTGCAGGATTTCGTATCTTAGAGCATTAAAACCTTGCAAATATGTTGGGGAAAAATCCAAAAAAGCAGCCAGAATTATTCCGCCCAATGTTGGTGGATTTTATTGATGACAAACACGAACTTGTTCTACTTTCCGAGAAGATAGATTGGGATTATTTTGAGAAAGAATTTTCCCCGCTATATTCCAAGACGGGCAATCCGAGCCATCCGATTCGTTTTATGGTGGGGTGTTTACTTTTGAAACATCTTTATAATTTGGGTGATGAAACACTAGCCTCAGCTTGGATAATGAATCCTTACATGCAGTATTTTTGTGGGAGGGTTTTCTTTGAGCACAAGTTTCCGTGTGATCCGAGTAATTTTGTACATTTCAGAAAAAGAATTGGCGAAAAAGGGATCGAAAAAATCTTTGCATACAGCGTAAAAATGCACGATGCAAAGGTTAATACCTCCAATTTTGTTTTGTCCGACACGACCGTACAGGAGAATAACACCACTTTTCCCACCGATGCAAAATTGTGCAAAAAAGTAATTGATTATTGTAACAAAATAGCCGAAAACGAAGGCATAAAGCAAAGACAACGCTACACCAAAGTTAGCAAACAAATGCTTCGCCGCACTTACAACGGCAAACATCCTAAGCGAGCAAAAATAGCAAAAAAGTCTCAAAGACAACTAAAAACCATAGCCATGAGACTGATTCGTGAATTGCAACGCAATTTTAATGCAGAACAGCAAGAATTTTATAAAGATTTACTAACACTTTACACAAAAGCGGTCACTCAAAAAAGAAATGACAGCGATAAAATTTACAGCATTCACAAGCCTTTTACCCGATGTATTGCCAAAGGAAAAGCGCATAAACAATACGAATTTGGGAATAAGGTAGGTTTGATAACCACCGCCAATAAAGGCAAGAAAATCATTCTTGGGATTAAGGCATTTTTACAGACACCTTACGATGGACATACCATTGAACCACTTTTAGAACAAATGGAAAACAATGGTCAGAAGCTCCCAAAAGAACTCGTTTACGATCGTGGCGGAAAAGGGAAATCGGAAATAAAAGGGGTGAAAATCTCTATTCCAAGCACTCCAAGAAAAAAAGACACTGCTTATCAAAAGCAGACAAAGCGCAAAAAATTTAGAACCAGAGCGGCAATAGAACCTATCATCGGACATTTAAAAACCGATTTTAGGCTGGCAAAAAATTACTTCATGGGAGAAACGGGACCACAAATCAATGCATTATTATCAGCAACCGCTTGGAATATGAAGAAAATGATGGAGATTCTCAAAGAGAAAATCTATTTCTATTTTTTAAACCTTATCCGCCTGCTCTTTAATCGGAATATTCTTAACGAAAAACTGAAAATGGCGGCTTGTTAAGGAGTGACTAATTATAATTGGAACCAAAATTACGCTTATGGTTACGCCGAAGTTTTCTTAAGAATTCCAGAGCAAGGTTACTTTAGCATAGAAATTGGTAACCAAAAAATTTCTAACGCATCTGGTAAATTTAGATTTTTTGACTTGATGCCAGGAAACAACGTTATTTCTATCTATGAAAGAAATTTCCTAGTGTACAGAACTAGAATCAACATTAAAAACAACACCAGATTGGTTTTAGATTATTTCACACATCAAGGTTTATATCTTTTAGGAACTTACAACCTAAGAAACAACTACGGAAATGTTTGGAATGACACTTGGAACAGTCCTTACGATAATGGAAACGGAAATTCTTGGGATCCTTATGATGATTGTCAAAACGATTACGGATACGGAGATACTTACGGAAATGTAATGAGCGAAAGAGAATTCTCTTCTTTCTTACAAATGCTGAAAAAACAAAGTTTTGATGACAGAAGATTAGATTTTATAAAAAGCCAACTCAATAGAACTGATTTCAACACGAGACAAATCAAATCTATTATGAAAGAGTTTAGTTTTGACAAAAACAGATTAGAATTTGCAAAAATGGCGTATAGAAATTGTGTAGACAAAAGAAATTATTTCGAATTATACGACACTTTTGACTTCGAAAGTTACGCCAGAGAATTGAACAAATTTGTTCAAAACCAAAGATAACCCAATCATTCATTTATATATACAAAAAGTCGGTTTCAGAAATTCTGAAGCCGACTCTCTATTTTGCGGAAATTTCTTACTTTTAACAAAAATATATCATGAAAAAAATCGTCATCCTTATTTGTATTTTAATTTTTGGAGTTTCTTTCGCTCAAGAAAAAGATATCTTGAAAGTTTTGCATGAGCAACAAACCGCTTGGAATAATGGCGATATAGAAAATTTCATGAAAGGATATTGGAAAAATGATTCACTACTTTTTATCGGTTCAAAAGGACCAACTTACGGCTGGCAAAAAACACTAGACAATTACAAAAAAACTTATCCCAACAAAGAAATGATGGGCTTTCTAGAATTTTCTGACATTCAAGTGAAAATGCTAGGCAAAAAACATGCTTATGTTTTCGGAAAGTGGAAACTTATCCGTGCAAATGATACACCTAATGGAATTTACACCTTGGTTTTCCAGAAATTTAATGATGGTTGGAAAATTACTTCAGACCATACAAATTAGTTGTAGAATGGTAGAGTTAAAGAAAAAAAACATCTGTTATTCTATAATTCTACTATTTTAAAATCATCTGCATCGTTCAAAAAAGGAAACTCTTTTCTGAAAGCTTCTAATTTTTGCAAATCTAATTCTGCAAAGATTAAATCTCCATTTTTAGTAGAAACATCTGTTCCATCTGCAAAAAAACAATGACTACTTTCTTGATATTTCAAGTTATTCCCGTCTTCGCCAGTTCTATTCAAGGCAAAAACATAGGCTTGATTTTCGATTGCTCTTGCTCTATTTAATGTTTCCCACGCCAAAACTCTGGTTTCTGGCCAATTAGCAACATTTAGAATCACATCATAATCTTTTCTGTTTCTCGCAAAAACTGGAAATCTTGCATCAAAACAAACTTGTAATAAAAACCTGAATCCTAAGTATTCTACCACTACTCTTTCAGTTCCTGCAGTGTATACTTTATCTTCTCCTGTGTAAGAAAAGAGATGCCTTTTGTCGTATTGATGGTAAGTTCCGTCTGGTTTTACAAAATAAAATCGGTTATAGAATTTGTTATTATCCTTCACAGAAACGCTTCCTCCAATTGCAGCATTTTTAGTTTTCGCAAAATTCTTCATCCAAGTCAAAGCTTGTTCTTCTTCATCTGCTACTTCCTGAGCTTTCATGTAGAAACCAGTGGTAAACATCTCAGGAAGCAAAAACAAATCTGCTTCTAAATCCTTGAATTTTTCTTCTATCAAAAGAAAATTTTCTTGTTTTTCTTTCCAAATAATATTTTGACTTAGTCCGATGATTTTCATAATGCTTAGGTTTCAGGATTTTTAAAATGTTTTACAAAATTACCACAAAAGTATCTTTTTTAACAAGATTACTATAAATTTATCGTTAGAAAAACAGAAATTCAAATAAAACTTAAAAATAAATATTCTTATGAAAAAATTAGTATTAGCATTCGCAATGTTGTTCGCAGGACAATTAGCATTTGCACAAGCATGGCAAGGTAAAGGCGACCAAAAATTACAAGTAGGTTTTAACGGTTACGGAAACGGAACTGGTGTTACAGCAACGTACGATTATGGAGTTTCTAATGTAGTTTCTTTAGGAGCAGGAGCAAATTTCTATTTTGATGGATACAAAGACAATAATGAAGACAACAACGTTTTTGTTTTTGGTAGAGTAAATTTCCACCTTCAAGACGCTCTTAATATGCCAAGCAAATGGGATTTATACCCTGGTTTAGACGTAGGTATATTAGGAAATACGTTTGGATTAGGTGCACATTTAGGTGTTAGATATTTCTTCAACAATAATGTAGGTGCATTTATAGAAGCTGGTAACAATGGTAGCATAGGTTTATCATTTAACTTCTAATAAAAAATTCAACAATATTTAATGGAAAAGACGCTTTTTGGCGTCTTTTTTTATTTGGTACAGTTTTAGTGAGAGAGAATTATTACATTTGCATAACTTTAAAAAAATTAAAATTTAATGGAATTAGCAACGCAGATATTTCAGTTTATATTAAGTATTTCAATTCTCGTTATATTACACGAATTAGGGCATTTTTTACCTGCAAAATGGTTTAAATGCAGAGTAGATAAATTCTACTTATTCTTTGATCCATGGTTTTCATTAGCGAAGAAAAAAATTGGTGAAACCGAATACGGAATCGGTTGGTTACCATTTGGCGGTTATGTAAAAATCGCAGGAATGGTAGACGAAAGTATGGATACAGAACAACTGAAACAACCTGCTCAACCTTGGGAATTTAGAAGCAAACCAGCTTGGCAAAGACTTATCATCATGTTAGGCGGTATTTTCGTGAATCTTATTTTAGCATGGGCTATTTACACAGGATTGAATTTATCTGTTGGCGAAAAATACCATGATTTAGCAAAATTCGAGAATGGAATTGCGGTTTCTGAAGAAGGGGCAAAAATGGGATTGATGAACGGCGACAAAATCTTAAAAATAGATGGAAAACCTGCCGTAAGATTGGAAAATTCTATGATTAATATGCTTCTTGCCAATGAAATCACAGTACTTAGAAACGGCAAAGAAGTTTCTTTCGCACCAAAAGAAGACGGAATTGCTCATATTTTAGGTTCAAAAACGGCTAAACTTTATATACAAAACAGATTTGCACCAGTAGTAGATTCTTTAATAGAAGGCCCTGCAAAACAAGCTGGATTACAAAAAGGAGATAAAATTGTAGCTCTTAATGGTAAAACGATTAGATTTTTCGATGAATTTTCTGACGGATTAGCTGGAAAGAAAAACCAACCAATTACTATAGATGTTTTTAGAAATAATGAATTAAAAAGATTTACTTTCAATACAAATAAAGAAGGAAAAATCGGTTTCATACCAGATTTTAAAGAAGCTGAAGCTGCTTTCAACAACACAGTAACCAATCAAGAATACAGTTTTTTACCAGCAGTTGGTAGAGGTTTTGAGAGAACTGTAGAATCTCTTACCATGCAGATTAAGCAGTTTAAATTAATGTTCAACAAAAAAATCAAAGGCTACAAAAATGTAGGAGGCCCGATTGCAATTGTGAAAATGATGCCGAAAGAAATCGATTGGGTTGCTTTTTGGAGTTTTACGGCTATGTTTTCTGCTTGGTTAGCATTTTTAAACATACTTCCAATTCCAGGATTAGACGGTGGTCACGCCTTATTTACGACTTGGGAACTCATCACAGGCAAGCCAGTTCCTCAAAAAGTTTTAGAAAATGCACAAATGATTGGAGTAATCTTTTTAATGGGATTAATGCTATTAATCTTTGGATCAGATATTTACAAATTTATCATTTCACCATTTTTAAAATAATGTAAATTTTTTCAAAAAATATTTTGCGCAAATAGAAAAAACGTATTATATTTGCACCACTCAAAACAACAAGAGTAGCCTTTTTAGCTCAGTCGGTTAGAGCATCTGACTGTTAATCAGAGGGTCGCTGGTTCGAGCCCAGCAAAAGGCGCCCATTACAAGAGAGTTTTCGATTAGTTTCGAAAACTCTTTTTTTATTTGAGCATGTTTTGAGCAAGGTTTTGGGAGAAGTTCCTGTAAATTTAAAGGAGGTTTAAGGTTAAACTAAACAACAAATCCCTCTCGTTTTTGAGAGGGATTTGTTATATTCTTTTTTATAATGTAATAATAATTAATTAAGGTGGTTTTAATCGCACACAATACAATCTTTTTTACGTTATTCAATTTTGAATAATTTATCATTGAGTTTTATTTCTTTGATTCTCTTATCTTGAATGTTTTTTTGTTCTAAAATAATTTCATTAAATGGAACATTTAAAAGAATACTGATTTTAGTTTTAATACTATTTAATATATTTTCTCTTTTTCTAAGTAGGGTATGAATACTGTAAGAACTCATTTCCTTTTCAATTATAAAGTTTAAGTTATGAATTGGAATGTATTGATGAATGTTTTCAATTAGATGTTTTAAAACATTTTTTTCGTTTTCACTAAAATCTTCAAGAGAAATTCCATTGAAAAGAAACTCTTCATTTTTAGTATAAACAATTAATTTAGTATCAGTTGATAAAACTTGTTTATTCGGTTTTTCCTTATTTTTTTTAAACTTAAAGAGTGTTAATATCACCAAAGCTATAATGCCCAATACAGATCCTAATTTTAGGGGCACAGAATATGGAGAATGATAAAACGGCTCTTCTTCTATGGGGCCTGTAAAATAATCTGATAGGGGAACAGAAACCAAAACTGTTTTTCGTGTGGAGGATTTGTTTTCTAAAAAGTTAATGGTTTTATCTTTGGGGTTATAAACAACACTGGTAAGTGGGATAGTTAACTTTGATTTATAATAAGTGATTTTATTATTTTTAATATCAATAATTGCTAAATAATTAGGTTCTAAAATGTAAATCTTATTATTTAAGTTGAACCCCTTTCTTTCGTTTAAATCAATAAGGTCAACTTTTTTTAAATCTATTTGGCCAATTTCTTCCCAAGTTGCATTTTTCAAATTAAATTTCCATAAAATCGGAGGTTTGATGTATTCACTTCCTATACCTATTTCCTTTAATTTTGCACCTCCAAAAACAAACAAATCATCCCCAATTACAATCCTGCAATAGGAAGATCCTTCTACAGGTCTCTTCTTGCTATTAAACCCCACTTGAAACCATTCTTTGGCCTTAAAATCATAACGGGAAATGAAGTTTTTATAGCTAAACAACCCATAACCTCCAAAGAGATAGATTTCATTTTTGTACATAAAATCTGCTGCATGAAATTGATTTTTGTGTAAGAATGAATTGTCAATTCTCCTCAAGGAGTCGTTACTATATTCTAAAACAACCCCTCCTCCTCCATTAACAAAATAATTTTTGTTTTTTATAGTAAATTGATAAGGATAGGATAATAAATTTTCAGGATAATCCCCTTTCTTTAATTTTTGTGGATTTTGAAAATTATTGGTGTAAATTATGGAATCATTCTCTATGATTTTAATTTCACTGGTTTTTGCATCTAAGAAGAGATAGTACTGATTTTTTTCTTGATAATCTTGTGCATATACAATAAAAATAGAAAATAAAAATCCATAAAGGCTAAAAATCCTACTCCAATAACTCATAGAAACTGCATAATGATAAAATATTAACAAAATTAGTTTTTTTTATGAAATTTATAAAATAAAAAATATACAAAAGTATACGTAACGTATTATTACGCATGTTTTTTTTATTAGAAATTTCTATGTTTTATATTTTTAAAAAAATTTAAAATATGAATAATTTTCTTTTGGTTCTACAGATTGTTACTTTTATTGCTTTATTTTTTGTGGCACTAAGTGAAATAAAAGGAAAACCAGAATTAGAAGCTAAAAAAGGATTGTTTAATAATATTATTGTTTTTGGAGCCTTTATTTTACTTCTTGAATGGATGAAAAGTCCTGATTTAGTTATTTACAATATAGAGCAAGCCAATAAAGAACTCGTAGGCAAAAACAAATCTGAAATTATCAAATTAATGGACAAACCAGACTTAGATCAGAATTATGGAGGGGAACATTATTATGTTTACATTGCAAGTAAAAACGGTGCTTTTCGTCAATTTGATGACGCTGGTGATAGTAAAAATTTAAGGATATACTTTGAAGGAGAATACTGTTATTCTGTAAGTATAGATTAGTTATTTTTTTAATCTTAAAAATATCAATTTATGAAAAATGTATTTTATTTTCTATTATTTATTATTTTAAATGTTTCTATTATTAGATGTGGACCAGATCCTATTTGGAAAAAAAGAGGATACGATTCAGAATCAGAATACAATGAATGGTTAGCTTCTGATAAAAAATTTATTGGAGAATGGTTTTGTGAAAAAACACATGAACCATATGGGCTTGTTATTCATTACAATTTAAATTTATTGGAAAATGGCCAAGGCCTGTTTAGCCAAAATTACTACTCTGGCGGCGCCTTGGGAAGAGGTATTAATCCTCCGAAAGCGACATTTAATTGGAAAAAAGTAAATGATTCAACAATTCAAGTTTACAATTTATATGGAAGATATAGTTTAGGTGAATATGAATTCGAAAAATTTAATGGAGAATATATAATGAATTTAGACAAACCTGACACTTTGAAATTGGGAGATGAATATTCCTTCCTTAATTTATCTTATGAATATAAATAAAAAAATTCATAGATTTCTAAATAATTCTACAATAAATACTTTTAATAATCTCTATGGAAAACAACAAGTTTAATGAATTTTATTCGAAAAAATCTGTTGAAGAATTAATTGAACAATTACGAACTCACAGGATTTCTGGTAATTTTCTAGACAAAGAATGGTATGAAGCTTTAAAAAAGCATCTCTCGGAAAGAGATATTTCTGATGAAGAAAAAGCAATAGTTGAACACATATTATTAACAGAACCTGAGATTTTGGAGAAGCAGAAATTTGAAAAAAAACTTATAAATACTACAAAAAATCATAAGCCAACCTCTTTTTCAATTGATAAATATCCTGCTCTTAAAACCATATCTAAAATTTATGAAATATTTGCTTGGATAATAGTTTTAATAACATTAATAATAACAATTATTTCTATCAAAGATTCCTTTTTACTAGGCCTTGGAATATTGATTGCTGGTGGAATAATTGCTCTAGGTTTATTTGCAATAGCTGAATCCATAAAAGTATTTGTGGATATTGAATACAATACAAGGCAAAAAAAATAATTTCACTTTTCAATTAATGGTTTCCAAGAAAGTTTTGTATTTTTTTATATTATCTGTTTTAACTCTATCTAGCTGTAGATCGGAAGGAGATACTCAATTGAAACAAAATGCTTGCCTAAACGGAGATTGCTATGCGGAATTCTACGTAGACACATTAGGACACCCAGGCACTTATAAGGATGCAGATGGTGTATGGCACATTAAACACGCAGGATTAAATTATTTCACCGTAAAAGGTAATCTTTCCACTTTAGACCCTTATTTTGTAATTAATGGCGTTCCAAATGTTATTACTGCTTTTGATTCTAATTTTTTTTACATCCCCGGTAATATCATCTGGACCTATCCCGTGTATTCTTTTTGGGGATTATGGAGTAGTAATCAAATGAACGCTCCTATTCCCGTTGGAACCAGAACTTATACTTTTCCAGAACTGATTACACAAACTAGTATAATGAACTTAGTAGGATATGAAATAACTAAAAATCCCAATGTCAATATAAATCACCCAGCTTATAAAACTTATTTTTCAACCTATTCCAAATACACTTATCGTCCACAAATGTCAATGGTTTTCTTTCCAGATTTTATAGGAAAAAGTGCAACAATTTATATAGAAGTAGATTTTGGAGAAAAATATTTTGGAGGAACAACAATTCAGAAAGAAATGAAAGTTGTTTTTGAGCCTTAAACTAATTTCGTAATTAATAACATTATCAAACAACTTATGAATAAAATTTTACTCTTTAGTTTAGTTTCTTTTTTATCTTTTGCTCAATCCAAAAAAGAGCAAATTATTATACTAACTGGCAAAATTGACAGTTTAAAATATGAGAATTTTAATCACTCTCTGAAAATATCTGAACTGAACGCTCAAAATTCTGAGTTGATAAATTCTAATTCAAGGTTATTGAAGGAAAAACAAAGTCTAATTTCAGAGAATGATTCCCTGAGAAATGACAAATCCTAAAATATATTGAAAGTTCTTCAAGACAGTCTGCAAAATATACAACCTCAACAATCAATTACAAAAAAGAAAACAGATTGGGAGTTGTTAGAATTAAAAGGGAAAGTTAAATCAATAGTAACATATTTTTCAGAGGGTGGTGAAAATGACGTTGTAGAAAACAGTTGTATTTTCAACAAAAATTACTAAATTTATAACCTAAAATACTCCTTAAGGATTTATTCCAAAATGTCCAAGTTTCTTTGAAGACTACACATCTAAATTATACATAAATGGTGTTTTAGTATCTGAAAAGGTCTCTAATTTCAGAATAAATACTTTAGGTACATCTGGAATTTCTATAGGTTCATCTAATCAAGCTAATGGATATTGGTATGAGTCTGATTCAAAAATAGATGATATTAGAATTTATAATCGTGCTTTGACTAGTTCGGAAGTACTATATTTAAGTAAGCAATGAAAATAAACTAAAATTATTATTGTTAAGATAATAGAGTTACGGACACAAAACTGTAACTCTTTTTTTATGGGCAAGATTTTGGGAGAAGTTCCTGTAAGTTTAAAGGAAGTCCTATTTTATTTCTGCAGAATTTTGAGCTTGATTTTGGGCAAGGTTTAATGTAAATAATACTAAATAATGATGAATCCCAAACAGAAAAAACACACAATTAATTGATTATCAATTACTTAATAATATGTAAAATAGTTTATTTTAACAACTGTTAATCAGAGTGTCGCTGGTTCGAGCCCAGCAAAAGGCGCCAAAACCATCACAGTAATGTGGTGGTTTTTTGTTTTTATTTCATTCTCAATATTTTATAAAAGTTATTCCACTAGAATTTTTCAAGTCAGTGGTCTTTTTGGTTAAAAAAGGCATAGTTTTCGGCAAACTCTATATAGTTTTTAAAAATCATATTCCTTTCTAGAATGTTATGAAATTAAAATGAGATATATCAAATATCATCTCCCGAACTATTTTGAAAATTAAAAAACTCCAAAAAATCTCATACCTTTGTATTTATGAAACAATTCTCATCAAAACGCAGTATTCAGATTTTAGGACACGTTCTTCAGCAATATGGAATAGACAAAATGGTGATATCGCCTGGAAGCAGAAATGCTCCACTTGCTATTCATTTTTCAGAACTAGATTCTTTTGAATGTTTCAGTATCATAGATGAAAGAAGCGCTGCTTTTGTAGCGATGGGAATGGCAAAATCGCTTAAACAACCAGTAGCGATTTCTTGTACCTCTGGTTCTGCAGCCACTAATTATTATCCAGCTGTAGTAGAAGCGTTTTATCAAAACGTTCCGCTTTTGGTACTTACTGCAGACAGACCTACAGATTTTGTAGATTTATTTGATGGACAAACCATTCGTCAAAAAGATTTGTTTCAACAGCATTCTTACGGAGATTTTCAGCTTTTGGAAGACGACAAAGAAAATGCAGAAGAAGAGAACTTAAAAATCGTAAAAACAGCGATAGAATTGTGTTTCGAGAAACAAGGCCCGGTTCATATCAATATTCCGCTTACAGAACCTTTATACCAATACGCTACGGAATTGCCAGTTTTTCCTAGCATTGAAAAAACCATTCAGAAAAGAGATTTCGAGATTTCTTCTACTCTAGTTTCTGAATTTAATGTGGCTAAAAGGATTTTGATTTTAGCGGGAACGCTTGACAAAAATCCTGAACTCCAAAGTTTATTGTCGCAATTCGTGAAAAATCATTCTGTAGTAGTGCTTACAGAAGCGAATTCTAACCTCTATCATGACAAATTTTTCAATCATATTGACCGATATGTTTTCAACTTCACCGAAGAAGATTTTAGAACCTACGCTCCAGATTTACTGATTACGATTGGGCAAAACGTAGTTTCTAAAAAAGTGAAAGAATTTTTGAGAAAAGCAAAACCTCAAAATCATTGGCATATTGATGAATTTTGGCAACCCAATACTTATTTTGCATTAACTCAAGAAATCAAAACAAAACCAGAGATTTTCTTCAGTCAGTTGTTGAAATTTGCCAAATTAGAACCATCAGCTTATTTCAATCTTTGGGATGTTCTTCGTGATAAAAAAGATGCAAAACACGATGAATATTGCAAAACAATAGATTTTTCAGATTTTAAAATTTTCCAGATTTTAGAACAAAAAATTCCGAGTAATTACAACATTCATATTTCTAATTCTTCGGCGATTCGCTATGCAGAATTGTTCCCGTATTCACAAAATCACAACATTTATTGCAACCGTGGAACCAGCGGAATAGACGGCTCTACTTCTACTGCGATGGGTTTTGCGATGATGAACGAAAATCCTACAATTTTGATTTCTGGCGAACTTGGATTTTTCTATGACATTAATGGACTTTGGAACAATTACATTCCGCCGTACACTAGAATTATCGTGATAAATAACGGTGAAGGAAATATTTTTAGAATTATTCCCGGACCTACCACTTCTAATGCAATAGACGAATTTATCGCGACCAAACATCAGAAAAACTGCGAAAATCTAGCCAAACATTTCGGTTTTGGATATTTTAAAGTGGAAGACGAAGATACGCTGTTAAGAGTTTTAGACAATTTCTTCAAGCCAGAAGCTAAACCCAAAATTTTAGAAATCAACACGGCTGACATTCAAAACGCAGAAGTTTTGAAAGAGTATTTTAAGTTTTTGAAGTAGATATTTTTCAAAAATTTTTCTCGCTGATTTTGCTGATTAAGCAGATTCTTGTGTAAGATTTAAAAATTTCACGCAAAGTTTATCATTCTCTAATCTTTGATTTTCAAAAAAAGATTTTATAGCAACAAAAAACATATAAAAACATTATGCTCCTACCGAATGCTGTTTTTAGATTACTTCTAATTCTACACACATGAAATTCCCACGGAATAAAGTTTACTGTAAAAGGTTCCGTAGGAACCCAATATGTGTAGTAATGTTTCGTCATAAAAAAGGCGTTCCGTAGGAACGCTATCTAAAATTGTTTTTTTAAATTATATTATTCTCTAAAATTTTGTGAATAGCCTATAATAACAAAAATTCCATAAAAAAACAAATCCAATTCCAAGAATAATACTAACAATAGCTCTATAAAAAATACTTTTATTTAATCCATAATTAAAATATTTGGAATGATCATTTTTCAATTCTAGCTCTAATTCTTTTAATCTTCTTTTTGAATATTTAGTATTCTTTATAGAGTACACAATAATACTTAAACCAAAAAATAAACAAAAAATTCACCAAATCAGAGGATTATCTTTCATAAACAAATCAAATGCATTCATAAACTAAACATCCAAATAATCAGAACTTTCTGGTAAATTTACAATTCTCTCGATGGGATAAATAAACATATCATCAAAATCATTCATGGCGTTAATCAACTGAAAGTGAGAGAATTCCTTAATGTTTTGCAGCGTAATTTCGGTTTCTTTTATTTTCTTTTCGTGAAGCAAATGTTGGCGCATCACACCGTTTAACAGATAAGTAGTCGGCGTAAACCATTCTTTGCCTTTCAAGAAAAGAATATTGGTATAAGAAGTATCCGTAATGTGATTGTTTTTCACCACAATGATTTCTTCTGTTTTAGCATTGGTTTTCATGCGTTCAAATTCCTTTCTATCTTCAAATTTGAAAGAATAATCGTAAGAATTATTTTCCACCAACTGAAAATTTTCAATTTCGGGAATCGCATAAGGAATGAGTTGTGTGGTGAATTTTTTATCTAAATCATACACGATGCGAAGTTTGTACAAACCATCTTCATCATGCTCTAAATTTTTAAAAATTTTGGCCAAATCTATAGAACCTTCTTTGCCAAAATGTGCAAAAGTTTGGTTCACTCGTTTTTGATGTAAGTCTAGCAAAAAGGCTTTTTGGTCTTCTATTTTAATGCTTTCAATGAATCGGGACATAAATTTTGTTTTTCATTTCTTGGTATTCATCTGCTAATTTACTCAAATGTGTAATTCCACCGCCACTTCGGAATGTTAAATTTTCGCCGTTTTGTTGAATAAATCTTATCATCACACAAGAATCTAAATTCTCCCCATCAAAATAACCGCAAACTCCTGTATAAAAGCCTCTTTCATAAGTTTCTGCTTCTAAGATAATTTCTAAGGTTTTGGGTTTTGGAGCGCCCAAAATACTTCCTGCAGGAAGCAAGGTTTTCATCAAACTTCCTGTTTTATTTTGAAATTCTGGCTTTACTTTTCCCGAAATTTCAGAACTCATTGCATAGAGATTTTTGTTTCGGGTTTTTAAGAAATCTATTCTTTGGAATTCATCTAATTTCACCCAATCTGCAACCATACTCAAGTCGTTTCTGAGCAAATCTACTACGGTGTAATGCTCTGCTTTTTCCTTCACCGAGTTTTTTAGTTCATCTATGGCATTTGGAACAGACGCTTCGATAGTTCCTTTCATAGGATGCGTAAAAATCTCTTGATTTTTAATTTCCACAAAAGTTTCTGGCGAAAAAAAAGTAAAATTATCTGGGAGTAAAACCTTGTACTTTGCTTCAGATCTGTAGAAAATTTCTTCTAAAGAAAGATTAGTCTCAATAGGCGTTTCACAAGTGTAATTGATTAAATAAGAATCTCCCAATTTCAAATGATTTTGCACGATTTCAAAACCTTTTTGGTAATCTTCTTTGGATTGAGGGAAAGATTTCCAAGTTACTTCTTTCGTTTCAAACGTAAATGGTTGAATGTTTTTAAAATTTGGAAAATCAACCAATATTTTTTGCGCTTCTAAATCTTCTTGACTGAAAACGAGCACATTTTCCATTAAAAAATCAATCACAAAAAAGAAAGGAACTTTCTTTAGAGAAAGCTCGTCCATTTCTGAAAATTTCTGTTCGTTGATTTTTAACATCGTGCAAATTTACAAATTAGAACTTGAGATTTCAGAATTTTTAAAATTTAAACGGTTTCTCATTTTACAATCTTACGATTGCTTTACTTTACATCAAAAAAGATTACTTTTGCAACATGAATCAAGAAAATTTACCAAAGGCAAAAATCACTTTAGACGAGGTGATTAATCAGTCTTTTAAATATTGGAAAGCTACGCTTTCGTTTCAGTTTGTGGTGACCGTTTTATATTTTGGAATTATTTTTATTTCAGAATTTCAGTTGGTGCAGTATTATTTTGGAGATCAATTATATATTTTCACGCCAGAGCTTTTACAAGATCCTATAAAATTTAATTTAAAAATAAGAGAACTTCTCGCTACGGAGAACGGAAGTTATTTCCAAATTGTTATCTCATTATTAAAAGCATCACTTTTTCCTTTATTCATTGGTCTTTTCAGAGTTTATACTTTAATTGATGAAGGCAAAAAACTTAGCATATCAGAAGTTTTAGATGGTTATAAAGGAAGTAATTTCTTTAAACTTTGGGGTTATGCAATTTTCTGGAATGTTATTTTTAGTTTTGGAATGTCATTCTTTTTCATTCCAGGTATTTTATGGGTGTTTCTTACTGTTTTTGTAGGTCCGTTATTGTATTTCACACCAATGAGAATGTTAGAAGCCATCAATGTCAGCGCAAAAGTAGCTTGGGCAAATTGGAAAATTGTTTTACCATGTGCTATCATCGCATTTTTATTCAGTTATAGCGGATTTATCTTATTTTTTGTAGGATTTTTATTCACTTATCCTTTCTGGAATGCTATTATTTATACTTTATTCAAAAAATTCTTCAGCATAAAATTTGTATAAAATGTAACGAAACTTTGAGAAAAATAACTAATTTTGGTAGAACTCAATTAAAAAAATTATGGAAAATTTTACCGAAGTAAACCAACCTATTACACCCAAAAAGGAAATAGGAAGTATTCTTTCTCATGCATTCGAAAGTTTTACGGGAACTTTTTTATATGCATTAGTCTTTGTAGTCATTTACCTTTTAGCGTATTTCATCTTTAATGGTCTGTTGTCTTTCTTGATTCCAGGCGGTGGAGATTATCAAAATGAAGTCATGAGAGTCATGAATGATTTTGTAGAAGAAAAAAAGTATGACCTTAATGCTATTACAGAATTACAAAACAGTTTAGATGCGGCCAGAACTACTGCCGTAATGATTTCTGAAGTGATTTCTAAAAGTATTACTTCGGCGTTATTGGCTCCATTAGTGGTAGGAATTATTTACATTTCTTATCAGTTCAGTGCTAAAAAAGAGGTAGAATTCGGTGATTTATTCATTGGTTTCAGACAAAATACCGCACAAATCATTATTTACGGATTCATTACTACAGCGCTTATTCAAGCTGGCTTAGAAATCAATATGCTGATTGGCATGTATCTTTCTTTTGCTTTTTTCATAGGATTACCGATTGTATTTTTTGAAAATACCTCAGCAATTGAAGGTATTAGAAAATCATTTTCTCTGGTTCATGCTAATTTTATCACCGTATTAGTATTGTGGCTTTTAGCAGGAATTATCTCTTCTGCAGGAGTTTTATTTTGCTTAGTTGGAGTTCTATTTACCTTTCCGTTTTTCTTTACCGCAAGATATTCTATCTATTCGGCGATTTGCGGAGCTCCTTACGAAGTAAAATCTTAAAATTTTATAAACAATTTACAGAAAGCAACAGATTTTAATGTTGCTTTTTTTATTAAATTCGCATTAAAACAAAACTAATGCACGCAGACCAAATCAGTAATAACAAAATCCGTCAAGTTTTCATGTTGGCGGTTATTATCATTCTTTCAGCGATAATATTATACAATCTCAGTGATTTTTTGCCTTCCTTGTTGGGAGCCATCACGTTGTACATTATTTCTAGAAGTTGGAATTTTAAACTCATTGAAGAAAAAGGTTGGAAACCTTGGCTTGCTGCATTGGTCATTATCTTAATTTGTCTGGTCATCATTGTGATTCCCACGTATTTCACCATTGAAGTTTTAGTGAATAAAATAAGTGATGCAAAAGCTTATACAGAGAATATTACTCAATTTTTTGAAAAAATAGAAACTTATATTCGTGCCAAAACAGGGTTTGAAATTTTAAGTAACGGAAACTTAGAAAAAATCACAGGATTTGTTACGCAAGCTTCCACCGCTATTCTGAATACTACGGTTAACATGATTAGTATAATTGTGGGCATGTTTTTCATTTTGTACTTCATGCTTACAAAAGGAAGATTATTCGAAAGAATTCTCACTTCAATTTCTCCTTTAAAGAAAGCGAATGACCAGAAAATTGGCGAAAAATTCACAAGAATGGTAATTGCCAATGCGGTAGGAATTCCAGTTGTAGCACTTGTTCAAGCCATAGTTGCATTGATTAGTTATTATATTTTTGATGCTCCAAGTCCTTTATTATTGTTTATCCTTACTTTTATTGGCAGTATGATTCCGATTGTGGGAGCAGCTATCATTTATGTTCCAGTTGGTTTATTTATGCTTGCAAGTGGCGACACTTTTGGTGGATTAGGAGTTCTAGCTTATGGATTTTTAGTAGTGGGATTGGTAGATAATGTTTTCAGATTTACTTTTTTGAAAAAATTAGAAAACATTCATCCATTAAATACCGTTTTTGGAATTATTTTAGGACTAAAGATTTTTGGATTTTTTGGTTTAATATTTGGGCCGATTTTAGTTTCTATCACTATTCTGTTGATGCAAATTTATGGAGACGAATTTTCTGAAGAAACTGAAGATTCTCCGAAGGACATTGTTCTTCCCGAAAGTGAAAAGCCACTTCAATCAAAAATAGACATTGATATTTAAAAAAATGCAAGGAATTAACCCCGAAATACTAAAAGAAATCTGCGAGGTAAAAATGCCTTTCGGAAAACATGCTGGAATTGTTTTAGCAGATTTGCCCATTTCTTATTTAGAATGGTTTCACCGACAAGGAATGCCAAAAGGAAAACTCGGCATGCAACTTTCTACGATTTATGAAATAAAAATCAATGGTTTAATGGATTTATTGACCCCAATTCGTGGCGAAGTGAATTATGAAAAACCGAAGAAAAGGGTTTATAAGTTTTAATTTTCTGCAAATTCGTAAAGTTGTGGATTTGTAAAACTTTGAATTATTGCTTATTAAAATTTTTAATATTTTAAAAGCAACTTTACGATTTTACAACTATTCAATTTTGTTAATTTTTTTACTTATTGCTTTTTTAACAAAAAAGGTTCCGTAGGAACCATATGTGTGTAATAAAAAACTAAACCAAAAAAAAAGCGTTCCGTAGGAACGCAATGTCAAAAAAACTAATATGCCAAACACTTACTCACAAATTTATCTACAATTTATATTTGTAGTAAAAGGAAGAGAAAACCTTATCAAAGAAAGTTTCAGAGAAGAACTACAAAAATATATCACAGGAATTATTCAAAATAAAGGACAAAAACTTCTATCAATCTACGCAAATCCAGATCACATACATTTTTTTGTTAGTTTCAAAAAATTAGATATTTCTGTTTCTCAATTTGTAAAAGAAATTAAAACTTCTTCTACAAGTTTCATTAATGAAAAAAGATTCGTTTTAGGAAGATTTCATTGGCAAGAAGGTTATGGCTGCTTTTCTTATGCTAAAAGTCAAAAAGAAACAGTAGTTCATTACATTGAAAATCAAAAAGAGCATCATAAAAAAGAAAATTTTAGGACAGAATATTTGAAATTTCTAAAAGTTTTTGAGATAGAATATGATGAAAGATATTTGTTTGAGTTTTATGATTGACATCCATACAACTTGAATTAAAAAACATTGCGTTCCTACGGAACGCCCCAAATTTGAGCTATATATACTTACACACATTTGGTTCCTACGGAACCTCTTGAAATTGTTACTTTATATTTTTTTGCATTCCATAGGAATGTAATGTGTGTAACGAGCAATTGATAACGTAAAGAGCGTTCCGTAGGAACGCAATGTCTTTTTAAAATTTTTTACCCTTTCAAAGCTACAATCTCATCTCTCAATTTTGCAGCGGTAATAAAATCTAGATTTTTCGCAGCTTCTTCCATTGCTTTTTGTTTTTCGGCGATGAGTTTTTCTACATCTACGCTTCCGTAAGTTTCGCGTTCTTCTGCAACTTGACGAATAATTTCTTTCTGCGTGTATTGAGAATCTGGGAAATCTTTACTTCTTCCCACTAAATTTTCAGAAATTTTCTTATTGAGCGGAGTCGGAACTTTATTGTGTTCTAAATTGTATTGTGTTTGTTTTTCGCGGCGATAATTGGTTTCATCAATCGCTTTTTGCATAGAATTGGTGATTTTATCGGCGTACATAATTGCTTTTCCGTTCACGTTTCTCGCAGCTCTACCAATGGTTTGAACCAAAGAACGACGAGAACGCAACATTCCTTCTTTATCTGCATCGAGAATCGCAACCAATGAAACTTCTGGTAAATCTAAACCTTCTCTCAAAAGATTTACGCCCACCAAAACATCAAATAATCCCGTTCTTAGATCTTGCATAATTTGAATACGCTCTAAAGTTTCTACATCTGAGTGAATATAACGAGTTCTAATACCAAATCTGGTAAAATATTTGGTCAATTCTTCTGCCATTTTTTTGGTTAAAGTCGTCACCAAAACACGTTCGTCTTCTTCTACCCTTTTTTGAATTTCTTCAATTAAATCATCAATTTGATTCATGGTAGGTCTTACTTCGATAATTGGGTCAAGAAGTCCAGTTGGTCTTATAATTTGTTCGATATAAATTCCGCCAGATTTTTCCAATTCATAATCAGCAGGAGTCGCAGAAACGTAAATCACTTGATTCTGCATTTCCTCAAATTCTGAGAATTTCAGAGGTCTGTTATCCATTGCAGCAGGAAGTCTAAATCCGTATTCCACCAAAGCTTCTTTTCTACTTCTATCGCCACCATACATTGCATGAACTTGCGGAATGGTTACATGAGATTCATCAATCACCATCAAATAATCTTTCGGAAAATAATCTAGCAAACAGAAAGGTCTAGAACCAGGCATTCTTCCGTCCATATAACGAGAATAATTCTCAATTCCAGAGCAATAGCCAAGTTCTTTTATCATTTCCAAATCCAATTCGGTGCGTTCTTGCAAACGCTTGGCTTCAATTGGTTTATCAATAGAATTAAAAAAGTCAACTTGTTTTACCAAATCATCTTGAATTTCTCTAATCGCTCTGTTTAAAGTTTCTTTAGAGGTCACAAATAAATTGGCAGGATAAATATTAATTCGGTCAAAACTAGAAGTTACGTTTCCTGAAATGACATCAAAACTTTGAATTTTTTCGATTTCATCTCCGAAAAATTGCACTCTAATTCCGTTATCAGCATAGGCAGGATAAACATCTATCACATCTCCTTTTACTCGAAATGTACCTCTCGCAAATTCGTTTACACTCCTTGAATACAATGCATTTACCAACTTATGAAGAAACGCCGTTCTAGAAATTTTAGAATTGACTTCTATTTCTATCAAAGATTTATTAAACTCTGTAGGATTTCCGATACCGTAAATACATGAAACTGAAGCAACGATTAAAACGTCTCTTCTTCCTGAAAGTAAACTTGCCGTAGCCGAAAGTCTTAATTTTTCTACTTCTTCATTGATAGACAAGTCTTTCTCAATATAAGTTCCAGACGAAGCAATGTAAGCTTCTGGCTGATAATAATCGTAGTAAGAAACGAAATATTCTACCGCATTATCTGGGAAAAACTCCTTGAATTCCATAAAAAGTTGAGCCGCCAAAGTTTTATTATGCGCTAAAACTAAAGTCGGTTTTTGAACTTTTTCTACCACATTTGCAATGGTAAAAGTCTTACCAGAACCAGTAACACCAAGCAAAGTCTGATATTTCTCTCCGTTTTGTAAACCTTCGGAGAGTTTTTCTATAGCTGCGGGCTGGTCACCAGTTGGCGCAAATTCTGAATGGAGTTTGAAATTCATATTTTAAATAAAGAGCAAAGATAACAAGAATAGAAAGAAAAAAAGAGCAGAAATTTCTGCTCTTTTAAAATTTATCTAAAATTCTGAAAATCTTGAATATAGAGTCCTTTTGCAGCATTCGTAGGATTGAATTTATGCAGATTTTTATTTTCAAAACTGCTGGTAGAAGTATTACCCATTCTGAATGACTGACCTGTAATAAGCTCTAAAGCTTTTTTCAAAAATGGGTCCCTAACATCACCAAAAGCAGTTAAATTATTGAAAATAGAATAAGGATTTATTTTATGATCCGGAGTTATAAATTCTGGATTCACATCTTTATCTTTGTTGTAATAAGAAAAAGTAATCGGTTGTAGTTGCCAGTTGTGCTTCGTATTTCTGTTGGTATAAGAAGTGTAATCTTGAGCAGGAGAATCATATAAAGTGATAGAACCTACAAATTTCCCTACTGTATCATAACCAATCGTTACCACATTTACATATTTTTTAAGACACTGAACCGTAAGTTCACTTGCCGAAGCCGTTTGGAAATTTACCAAAACATAAACTTTAGTCAAATTAAGACTATTAATCGTTTCTGTTCCAGATTTTTCGGGTCTGTTATTCACTAAACTGTATGTATTCATCTGGTTGCTCAGATAATCAAAGCCGTCTTCGCTATTATGTTTATTATTAAAATCTAAAAAAACATACGGACTTCCGCTATAATTGCCGTTAATCATTCCTGCTAAAGCAACTGCCGTTTCCAGAGAACCACCTCCGTTATATCTTAAATCTAGAACCAATTCATTGATTCCATCTGCTTTCATTTGAGCAAAAGCAGCATTTAACTCATCATTATAATCTGCTTTGAAAGCATTAAATACCAAATATCCAATATTTTTAGTTCCGTACACTTTTTTCTCATAATAAGCGATTGGATTTTCGTCTATATCTGCTTGAGTAATAGAAATGGAAGAAGTTTTATCTGTGGTGATAAGTCCTGTACTTGTTAATTGTACCGTTGCTGCCAGTGTAACAGTTACTTGATTGTTAAACAATAAGTCAGAATTATTAAGCGTCAAAGGAGAACCATTTACCTTAGTGATTACATCACCACGTTTTAAACCAGCTAAAGCTGCAGGAGAATTAGGAACCACATAGTTTACGAGAGCAACTGCGGTAGTATTGGTATTGTCTTTCGGATAAATTCCTATATCAAAACCTCCACTTTTTTCAACTTCGGCAATTTTAGAAGAATATACTACTTCATTATTGTTTTCAATCCATGAAAATCTATCTATAGTACCTCTCTGATAAAGCAAAGAATAGAAAAGCTTGTCTGGAGTTTTTCCATTTAAAAAATTAGCGTACGTGGTTTGATTATCATCAAAAGAATCTGCCAAATTAGGAACATTTGGTTGCCAATAATACCAAGAATTCATGGCCTTCCAAACAAAATTATTGATTTCATCAGGCTTCGTGGTAGAACCAGTATCATTATTGTCATCTCTAGAACAAGAGATAAATACTAATGTTAAAAATAGTGCGTTAAATAGATATTTAAGTTTCATTTTTTTGAATAGATTTGTAATAAACTTAACGATAAATTTATGAAAATTAGTATAATAAAATCATTTTTAGCTGCAATCTTAGTTTCAATTGCAGTAACTTCTTGTCAATCAAACGTTTTGCCAAAGGTAAAAAACGCCACTTATTCTTCTTATTCTAATGCTGACCAAAAAGGATATTGGGTAGAATTTGAATTAAGTCATGATTCTATTGCACCAAAATCTGTAGTGCTCAATAATATTTTACAAGAAATTACTCCAGAAAATAAAACCGATAAAAAATTTAAAGTCAATGTAATAGCTCAATCTACCGCAATTTTCGGGTTCAAACCGAAGTTGGTAGAGAAAGAAAATGGCATTTATTTTGTTACAGATACGGCATATGTTTTCAGGGCTGTAGATTTCAAATTAAAATAAATTTTATCTTTGCGCCCATTTTATAACGTTATAAAAATATAAATTATGAAAAAAATTTTTGCAAGCGCAATGATATTTGCCGTAGGTTTTGCAAGCGCTCAAACTGTTGCTTATAAAGGAGTTGGAGATATTAAAGTAAATCTGGGAGCGAATTTACAAGATGGAGGAACAGGTATTGTTTCTTCTGTAGATTATGGTTTAGGCGAGAGTTTCTCAATTGGTGCACAAGCTGGATATCTTCTTGGTGTAAAAGAAATTGCCGGTGTAAAACCAGAATTCGGAGATAGATTTGACTTAAAAGTAAGATTAAATGCTAACCTTGGAAGCGTTTTGAAACTTCCTTCAAATGTAGATGTTTATCCTGGATTAAACCTTGGACTTAAAAATTTCGGTGGACATCTTGGAGCAAGATATTTCTTCGATAAAGGTTTTGGACTTTATTCAGAAATGCAATTCCCAATAGCAAAATACAAAAAATCTGAAATTGCTTTTGACGATTTAAACAATCAGTTTGCAGTAAATATTGGAGTGTCTTTTGATATCGACAACTAAAAAACTTTATAAAAAATAAAAATGCCGAGAAAATTCTCGGCATTTTTTATGCTTGTTCTAATTTTACTGTAAAATGTCTTAAAATCTCTGATTCCCAAGTGATTTTGTAACCTCTTGTAATTTCATCTCTTCGGTCAAAAACATTTTTAAGCGCTGCTGCAATATAGCGAATATGATTATCCGTATAGGTTCTTCTTGGCAATGCCAATCTCACCAATTCTAGTTTTGGGTAGCGATTTTCTCTGGTTTCTGGATCTCTATCTGCCAAAATAGTTCCTATTTCTACTCCTCTAATTCCTGCCTCTTTATAGATTTCTAAAGCCAATGTTTGCGCAGGAAATTCTTCTCTTTTTATATTCGGAAGAAACTTAAGTGCATCTAAGAAAACAGCGTGACCGCCAATTGGTTTCTGAACAGGAATCCCGTATTCTATCAAAAGATTTCCCAGAAGTTCTACTTGAGAAATTCTGCTTTCTAAGTAAGGAAATTCGGTGGCTTCGTCTAAACCTTGTGCAAGTGCAGCCATATCTCTTCCTGCCATTCCTCCGTAAGTGATAAAACCTTCATAAATAATGGTGAAATTAGACGCTTTTCTGAAAATTTCCTCGTCATTTAATGCAATGAAACCACCAATATTTACCAAACCATCTTTTTTAGAACTCATGGTCATCCCAATTCCGTAAGAAAACATTTCTTTACAGATTTCTTTGATGCTCCAATTTTTGTAATTTTCTTCTCTTTGCTTAATGAAATAAGCATTTTCGGCAAATCTCGCAGCGTCAAAAATTACTGGAATTCCGTATTGATCCGAGAGATTTTTAACCGCTTTTATATTTTCCAAAGAAACAGGTTGTCCGCCAGAAGTATTACAAGTAATGGTAATTAAACAAAACGGAATTTGTTCTTTTGGATAAGACTGGTAAACTTTTTCTAATTTTTGAATATCTAAATTTCCTTTGAAAGGATGAAGATTTTCTATATCAAAAGCCTCATCAATTGTGCAATCTACTGCATGAGCTTTTCTGAATTCTATATGACCTTTGGTTGTGTCAAAATGAGAATTTCCGGGAATGATGTCATTTTCTTTAATCATCGTAGAAAAAAGCACATTTTCTGCTGCTCTACCTTGATGAACGGGTAAAAGAAACTGAAATCCTGTTAATTTTTCAACTTGTTTTTGGAGTTTTTCGAAAGAGCGAGAACCTGCATAAGATTCATCTCCCGTCATGAGTTCTCCCCATTGTTTATCACTCATTGCTCCCGTTCCTGAATCGGTAAGCAAATCGATAAAAACCTGAGAGGATTTTAAATTAAATAAGTTATAGTGCGCTTCTTGAAGCCATATTTCTCTTTGTTCGCGTGTAGATTGCGAAATTTCTTCCACCATTTTTATGCGGAAGGGTTCTGCGTAAGGAAGTTTCATTTTAGATTAAGATTAAGGTTGAGGTTGAGTGAATTACACTACCATTTTTTGACAAAATTTTAAATTTCTAAACCTTTGTCTTTACCTAAATCTCATTCCGGAGCTTTGAAAACGTTTTTATCACTGTGGAAACCTGCTACTCCGCCAGAAACTGCAAATTTCATAGCTTCGGCAGCGCTCATTCCCACTACAGGTTTTATGTTTTTTTCTTCGGTGACAATTACCCAACCAGAAATAGCGTAAGAATGAGG
This sequence comes from Cloacibacterium sp., assembly GCA_046296655.1. GTDB lineage: Bacteria > Bacteroidota > Bacteroidia > Flavobacteriales > Weeksellaceae > Cloacibacterium. The sequence goes on from JBKBLE010000003.1 coordinate 71,404, forward strand.
CAAATACACCGCCACAAAATTGTGTTTTTCTACTTCGCCCATTTCTTTTTGAGTCAAAAATCCAATTCTCCAGATTTCTGGATTTTCATTGGTTTTTACCCAAACTGGCGTGTTAAATTTCTTCTTATCTCCTACAAATGAAGACATTACATCTTTAGTAGGTGTGTAAATATGTTTTACACCTGGTGTTTTTTCTAAAAAATGGTCTAAACTTTCGAAAACTACTTTCCCAAAAACAAATTTGTTAAAGAAATAACCTACTCCAGAAATAAATAAAATCAAAGACAAAAAACCAACTCCAGTTCTATTGAGGAAAGGAAAGAATTTTTCAAACGGAATAATGTTATCAATGGTGTCAAAAACCAAAAAAATGAGATACAAAGTCGCCGCAATAGGACCAATGATAATCAGCCCTTTCAAGAAAGATTTCACGAAAAGATTTAAGTAGTCTTCGGGTTTTGGCTTTTTAATTCTCACTTTCTTAAAAATATCGCAGTAAAGATAATAATTTCATAAACTTTCTGATAAAAAATATAAACTAAATTTTAATGTTTCATTCTACTTTTACCACACCAAAATATTAACAACTATTAAATCACAAAACCTATGAAAAATTTACAGAAAATGAGTGCAAGTTTATTTGCATTATTGGTAAGCTTTTTAGCATTTGCTCAAGAAAAAGCAGTAGAAGTAACCACTTCTACCACTACCACCACAGAAGAATGGTACACCAATCCACTTTATTGGGTTATAGGAGCAGTAGCACTTATTGCAATTATCGCGATTGTATCAAGAAGTGGCAACAAAGATTAATCCCTTTTAATTTTACCAAAAAAGCTCATCAAAAATTGATGAGCTTTTTTATTTTTAACCATGAATGGTTTCTTTATTTCCGTAAGATTTTATGATTTCTCCTTCATATTCTAACCATTCTTCCCAGCGTTTGTTTACTTTTTCTGGGTCGCCTAATTGTCTTGCGAAACCGATGAAAGTAGTGTAGTGATTCGCTTCAGAAATCATGAGCTCTTTGTAGAATTCTTTCAACTCTTCATCTTTTATGTTTTCTGTCAAAACTTTAAAACGCTCACAACTTCTCGCTTCAATCATTGCTGCAAAAAGCATTTTGTCTATAATTAAATCTTCTCTACTTCCTTGAATAATGAATTTAAAAAGTTGATTTACATAATCGTCTTTTCTGGTTCTTCCTAAAACATAACCTCTTTTTTTGATGATTTCGTGCACTTGATTGAAATGGTCCATTTCTTCTTGTGCAATTGCCAAAAGTTCGGTCACAATTTCTGTATGTTCAGGAATCATGGTGATTAAACCAATCGCATTAGTGGCAGCTTTTTGTTCGCACCAAGCGTGATCTGTAAGGATTTCTTCTAAATTTCCTTCTGCTATATTTGCCCAACGTGGATCTGTAGGTAATTTTAATTTGAACATTTTATTTCTAATTTTTTGCAAATTTACATTAATTCTCGGCAGTTTTCTTTCTTAGAAATTCTAAAATTTTCCAGCCGTAATCGTCTACTTTTTTCAAAACTTCTGCGAAAAGGACGGCTAAAATCACATTCAAAACATACACAATCACCATCAAAACCCAAATATTTACGCTGTCTTTGAGTGGCGGTATTAAAAAATACACTACTGAAGAACTCATTCCTTGAGCAAAATAATAGAAAATGGCGTTTTTACCAATGTAGTTTATGAAATTGTCTTTGGTGATTTTCAATCGGTTATACAATACAAAAATGGTCACCAAAGAAAGTAAACTCCACACGATGTAAGGAATTTTTGGTGGGAATTTCTGCTTATTAAATTTATAGAAAACTTCATTCCCAAAATACCAGAAAACCAAAACCAAACTCAAAGCTACCAATCCATACAAAACAGGAACAAAAACATTTTTAATTCTTTTTCCTTTCAATTGAGTAGCAATTAAGAAAATGGCAAGATAAAAAGCAACGTAACCAACTTGTCCGCTCGGATAATATGGCGCAAAGTTTTTCATTACATCATTATCAATATTGAAATAAATCGTGAGCGCTAAACAAACTCCAATTAACCATTTGATGTGTTTTGGGAAAAATTTCAAGGCTAAAACTCCAAACACAGTTACGATGTAATAGACTTTAAGATACCAAAAACTTCCCATCACTACAGGGAAACTATCACAATTGCTATAACTGTGAAGCCACCAATTGCCGAGCATATCCCAATTAAATGCTGAGTCTAAATTAGGTACACCATATTTAGTTCCGAAAACGGTGTAGTAAGATTGCATACCTTCTGCTCCAAAAATATTGAAGATTCCGAGTTTCATAAATCCATCCAAGAAAAATAAGAACGTCACGAAAATCATATAGGTGACTTGAAGTTTCAGCAATCTGTACAAAGTTTTTTCTACATTATTCCCAGAAGTTAAGCCACTTAACGCAAAAAATACAGGAACATCTATGAGTAAACTAAACGTTCTCACTTCCGAAGGAAGATAAAGTTGACCACTCCAAAAAGCAGTATGAATAAAAATAATAGAAAGAGTAGCCAAGCCTTTGGCAAAATCAATGTAGAGGTCTCGTTTCATATAGTTTATTAAGTAATTTCAAATTTACAATTTATCAGTGTAAATAAAAAATTTTAGCATTATTGTGGATAACTCAAAAATATTTCTTACTTTTGCACCCTGAATTAACTAAATAAATTATAAACAATGTTAGCAATCGTAGAGATAGCAGGGCTTCAATACAAAGTTGAGCAAAACCAAAAGTTGTTTGTAAACCGTTTAAAAGGAGAAAAAGGAGACAAAGTTTCTTTTGACAAAGTTCTTCTTACTATTGACGGAGCAATCACTGTAGGTGCCCCAGCTGTAGAGGGTGTTTCTGTTCAAGCAGAAATCCTAGACCATGTACAAGCAGATAAAGTAATCGTTTTCAAAAAGAAAAGAAGAAAAGGTTACAAAGTGAAAAAAGGTCACAGACAACAATTAACTCAAATTCAAATTGTATCAATTGGTGGTGCAGATGCTCCAAAAGCTAAAAAAGCTACCAAAAAAGAAACAACTGAAGAAGTAGTAGCAGAAGAAAAAACAGCTAAAAAACCAGCTGCTAAAAAAACTGCAAAAAAAGACACTGAAGATTAATTTTAAAAACCAAAAAACCTTAAAATAAAATGGCACACAAGAAAGGAGTTGGTAGTTCCAAAAACGGTAGAGAATCTCACTCTAAAAGATTAGGTGTGAAGATTTTCGGGGGACAAAGCGCTATTGCTGGTAATATTATTGTAAGACAAAGAGGTACACAACACCACCCAGGTGAAAACGTGGGAATGGGTAAAGACCACACTTTGTATGCATTAGTAGACGGTAAAGTAGTTTTTACTAAGAAAGCAAACAACAGATCTTTTGTATCTGTAGAACCAAACGCATAATTTAAGCGTTATAAAAATTTAGAAACCTCAGCTTTTCGCTGAGGTTTTTTATGTTATTATTCATCAAAAAATTTCTTTGTCATTGCCTTGAAAATCTGTAACTTCGCTTCCCTTTTTATAGCAAATTTATTTATGAAAAAAATATTATCCGTTTTTACCTTAATTGTATTTTTATCAACCAATGCCCAAATCAAAATTTTATTTGATGCCACAAAAGCCGAAATGGCAGGAAATGCAGATTGGGTGATTGATGCAGACGAATTTAACCTTAGAACAAACTCTAATAGTACCGTTACTATTGGCGGAAGAGAATCAAACCCTCAGAGATTTCCTACTCCAGACCAATCAAATATTACCAGCACTACTCCAGAAAATTTTTGGACAGGTGGAATTAGTAGTTGGGCAATTGATTTAGTAAAACATGGTTATTTTGTAGAAACACTTCCTTATGATGGTAGAATAACTTACAATGACTCTACCAATCCACAAGACTTATCTAATTATAAAGTATTTATTATTTGTGAACCTAATTCTCCTTTTTCTTCTACAGAAAAATCAGCACTTATCAATTTTGTTTCTAATGGAGGAGGTCTTTTTATGGTAGCCAATCACTCAGGAGCTGATCGAAATGCTGACAATTGGGACGCACCACAAATTTATAACGACTTTTTTAACAATAATTCCATCAAAACCAATCCTTTCGGAATAAATTTCAATTACGAAAACATTACGTCTAAAACTGCAAATGTTATTAATGATTCTAACAATGTAATTATAAACGGACCTTATGGAAAGGTTTCTCAGGTAGATTATTACAATGGAACAACCATGGTACTTGATAAAAGCGCCAATCCAAACACTAAAGGACTGGTTTATGAATCAAATGCTGATAACACTTCAAGCAATAATGTTAGATTTGCGACTTCCATTTATGGCATTGGAAAAGTTTGTGCTGTAGGAGATAGCTCTGTACCAGATGATGGAACTGGTGATCCTGGAGACACTTTATATGACGGTTATTTCTTTAATGCAGTTGGTAATCACAGAATCCTACTGCTCAATGCTGTTATCTGGCTCGCTACTTCTTCAGGATTAGCCACAGATGATATTATGAAACCAGAACTTTCGGTAAATATTTATCCTAATCCAAGTAGTGATTTTGTGTATGTACAGAGCAAAACCTTAGAAAAATATCACTTAACCTTAATGGATTCTTCTGGAAAAGTTTTACAAAGTATTCCTAACACAGATAAGATTAGCATAACCTCTTATCCTAAAGGAATTTACTACTTGGTCATCAAAAACGATAAAGGTTTTAAAAACTTTAAAGTCGAAAAAAAATAATTCCATACCAACCGAAGAAATTCTTCGGTTTTTTTTATTTATTTTTGAGGAAATTCTCAACAAATGAAAATCAATACATTCACTATGGCATTAGCAAGTTTGTTTCTTGCCTCGTGCTCATCACAAGTTATGAAAAATTCATTGAACTATCCCGAAACCAAAAAAGTAGAACATACGGACGAATATTTTGGGACTAAAGTAGCAGATCCTTACCGATGGTTAGAAGACGATCGTGCTGAAGATACTAAAGATTGGGTTCAGCGTGAAGTAGCTTTTACACAAAATTATCTTAACCAAATTCCGTTTCGTGAAGAAATTCGTGCACAGTTAAAAAACATTTGGAACTACGAGAAAATTTCTGCTCCATTTAAAGAAGGAGACTACACCTATTTCTACAAAAATGACGGTTTACAAGCACAATCTGTACTCTACAGAACGGATAAAAATGGCAACACCGAAGTTTTTCTTGACCCAAATAAATTTTCAGAAAAAGGAACTACTTCTATGTCTGGCTTGTCTTTCAACAAAAAAGGAACCCTTGCAGCTTACAATATTTCTGAAGGAGGAAGTGATTGGCAAAAGATTGTCATCATCAATGCAATTACCAAAGAAAAAATAGACGAAACCATTACCGATGTTAAATTTTCTGGCGCTTCTTGGTTGGGAGACGAAGGTTTCTTCTACTCTACTTACGGAAAAGTACAAGGTTCAGAACTTTCTGCGAAAACAGATATGCACAAAGTTTATTTCCATAAATTAGGAACCAAACAATCCGAAGACAAACATATCATCGGCGATGAGAATTTCAAACGCAGATACATGAACATCGGCGTTTCAGACGACGAAAGATTCTTGATTTTAAGTGCTGCAAATGCAACGAACGGAAATGAATTATACGTGAAAGACCTTAAAAATAATACCGATTGGATTGCGATTCAAAAAGGATTTGATTACAATACCGATGTTTTAGACACCAAAGGAGATTTTATCTACATCATGACCGATAAAAATGCTCCAAACATGAAATTGCAGAAATTTGACATTAAAAACCCTTCTGTTTGGACAGACGTTATCCCAGAAACCGAAAACGTATTAAGCGCTTCAACTGGTGGCGGTTATATCTTCGCTAATTACATGAAAGACGCTGTCTCTTACATGAAACAGTTCGATTATAACGGTAAATTAATCAGAGAAATCACTCTTCCTGGAATTGGAACTGCTTCTAATATTGGCGGCAAAGAAACTGCAAAAGAATTGTATTACTCTTTCAGCAATTATATCACGCCGGGAACTATTTATAAATTCAATGTAGAAACTGGAACCTCTGAAATTTACCAAAAACCAAACGTAAAATTCAATCCAGAAGATTATGTTTCTGAACAAGTATTTTTCACTTCAAAAGATGGAACAAAAGTGCCGATGATGATTTCTTACAAAAAAGGAATTAAACTAAACGGTAAAAATCCTACCATTTTATACGGTTACGGCGGTTTCAACATTTCTGTAACCCCAAATTTCTCCGTAGTAAATGCAATCTGGATGGAAAACGGCGGAATTTATGCCGTTCCAAATCTTAGAGGAGGAGGCGAATATGGCAAAAAATGGCACGTTGCAGGAACACAAATGCAAAAGAAAAATGTTTTTGAAGATTTTATAGCTGCAGGTGAATATTTACAGAAAAACGGTTACACTTCGCCAGAATTTATGGCACTTTCTGGCCGTTCAAACGGTGGTTTATTAGTTGGCGCAACCATGACGATGAGACCTGATTTAGCGAAAGTAGCTTTCCCTGGAGTTGGTGTTCTTGACATGTTGAGATACAATAAATTTACAGCAGGAGCTGGTTGGTCATTCGATTACGGAACTGCGGAAGATTCAAAAGAAATGTTCGAATATTTGAAATCATATTCACCAGTTCACAATGTGAGAAAAGGCGTTTGTTATCCTTCTACGATGATTATCACGAGCGATCATGATGACAGAGTAGTTCCGGCACATTCTTTTAAATTCGGGGCAGAATTACAGGAAAAACAAAGTTGTAACAACCCTGTTTTAATCAGAATTGAAGCAAATGCAGGACATGGAGCTGGTAGAAGTACAGACCAAGTCATCGGCGAAAACACAGATTTAATGAGTTTTGCACTCTATGAAATGGGAATTAAAGAACTGAAAAAATAACTTCAAATCTACCCTAAAATCAAACCGCAGAAATTTCTGCGGTTTATTTTTTGAATAAGTTTTTAAAAAATCCTTTTTTTTTGGCTTTTCTTTTTGATTTCCAGAATCTTGCAAACCCAACTTTTGCTTTACCTGTTTTACCGTTTTCTCAGTTTTTTCTACATTTCTGCCCACCAAAGTTTTCTTCAAACCTTCTTCTACTCCTTTCCAAAGCAAATTAAAAAATGATTTCGTAGGATTTCTAGTGGTATGAACTACTACATTTTCAGTTTCGGATTTAGAATTGGTTCGGACGATTAAATTTGTAACCGCACTCAATACTTTCTTCTCTTTTTTAGTTTTTTCATCTAAAACTTTCACTTTCACATTTTCATGTTTCATCGTGTAATTTCCAGAAATTTCATTTCTATTTCCTTTGAAATTAAATCGCACTTCGTGAATATTCCCTTCTACTTTTTTATGAGAATAGGGCGTAACAAAAGCGTTGATACTTTCGGCAGGTAAATCATTAATTTGGCCTGAAATCGTAAAATCATCCTGAAGATTTGCTGTATCAAAATCCCAATGTACTTTCATAGGCGCAACATTCATAAATTGTGTGTGAATTTTAATCTGAACAACCGTATTTTTGAAACCTTTATTTGAATTGAGATTTTGTGCATTTAAATTAAATTGACTAAACTTCAATTTTCCAGGTTTATTTCCATTCGGTAAATCCTCTTCATAAACCAAATTTGAATTTCTAATATTCAAATTTTTCACCAAAAGAGGAAATTGTATGGAGCGGAGTAATTCACTGTAAAGTTTTTTTCTAGTTAAATCATCTTTAGGACTTTTACTTCTATAAATTTGAGCTTGTAAATTGTTAATCAACACGTTACCAACATTTATTTTCGGTTGGTTATCTTTTAATTTCCAATGAAAATCAGTAATTCTCGTTTGTGCAATTTTCACATTATACCAATCTTTTTCGGTAGAAATTTTGGAAGTAAACCGAGTTTTAGTAAACTTGGGTTGCAAATGTAATCCTCTTAAATCGATAGAATTTTTCTGAAAATCAGCATTCTTAATGAAAAACTGATAGAATTTTCCAGCATCTAAAAAAATATTTCTTCCCGAAATTTTGTAATTTTTATATTGAAAAGGCAATTCATTTTTGATATTTTTTTCATCTAAAACCAATTCTTCAAAATGAGCATTCACATTGTCTACGGAAAATTTGTTTTGTCCGTTTTTGATCATTTTTGCTTTTCCATTATCAAAGAAAACATTTTGTAATTCAACAATATAAGTAAAAGGTTTATTTTTGTTTTTATTCTGATTTTCAGAAGAATACACCGTTAAATTAGGTTCAGAAAACCGAACTTCAGACAAACTAATCTTGTTCTTCTTTAGTACTATATCTTTGAAATTCATTTTTTTAGAAGAAATATCAAGAAGTGATTTTCTAGGGAATTTTCTCGAAAAATCAGAAAAATTCATCAAAGGTTTCATTGAAAAATCTGTTACAGACATTTGTCCATTTTCTGTATTAATTTCGGTGGCAGAAATATGATACACTTCATCTGGATAAAAATGAAATGCTTTACTTTTTATAGAATATTGGTCAAAAACAATGGGCAATTTACGCGTAACATTTTTCTCTGTAAGTTTCAGATTTTCAACATTTAGACTTAAATTTTCAATTGACAAAAATTTACTTTTATTAAATCTTAAGATTTCTATATTGCCGTCTTCAATCATCAAATTTTTAGAAATCAAAGGTTTCTTATTTTTTTTATGAGCATCTTGATTTTCTGGCAGAATAATCTGAAGATTTGGACGAAAAAGTTTTACATATTTAGCATTGATTTTCTTATTTAGAATGGCATCATAAATTCCAAGATTTGAAATAAAAAGAGAATCTACAGTTCCGTTAAGCTGTAAAACGTTTTGATTATCTATATGTTTTGGAGTAATTTTAACTTTACTTGCAGAAATATTTCCGCTTACAAATTCTATGTTTAAATCTTGATAATGAATATGATACGGAGATTTATTTTCGATATACTGCGGCAAATGATGCTGCAACCAATAATGGAAATACAGATTTGCCGAAACCAAAAGCACAGCAAACCCAAAAATAACGGAAAATAGAATTCGTAAAACTCTCTTCATAGAGCAAAAATATTTGGTTATTAGCTTTTTGGGTTACAAGATTACAGCATTTTCTTGTTTAATTTTAAGTTTTATAATTCAGTTATATTATTGAATATCAAGTTCAATCACATAACCTTCGTGACTTCTTACATTAATGAAATCACCTTCATTAAAATACAAATATTGCCCTTTAATTCCTTTTAAAACCCCATCAAACTCTGGTTTAGAATCTAGTGTGAAAGAATTAATTTTCGCAGGCGCTTCATACGGAAAGTCTAAACGCACCATTTCTTGACCATCAATCGCAAAATTTTTAAAATCTTTAGGAAAAAGTTCTGCAATCTGATTTCGAAAATCCAATAAATCTACATCGCTTTCTCTGTCGTCTTGAAGCATTTTTCGCCAATTGGTTTTATCTGCAATATGCTTTTTGAGTTCCACTTCTATCATTCCCGCTTCATAGCGGTTTTCGGTTTTTGCAATCGGCAAGGCAAAAGTCGCACCTTGATCAATCCAACGAGTCGGAACTTGACTTTCGCGCGTTACTCCCACTTTTACATCTCCTGTATAAGCCAAATAAACAATGTGCGGTTGCAATTGTATCTCTTTTTCTACTTCTAAATCACGCTCTTCAATCCCGAGATGCGCTGTAGAAAGTTCTGGTTTTAGAATTGTATCACTAGCATAAGGACTTTCGAAAAAACATTTTTTACAAAATCCCATTCTATAGATTTTTTCATCTTTACCACATTCTACACACTGATAACCAATATGTTTAATGGTGAAATTTTTACCAAATAGCTGATTCATAGAGATTAAATCTCCAGAAAGATTAAGGTAATACTGAATTGGATTTCCGAGAACGGAAGACATTTTGAGAATTTGTCCTTTAAATTGCATTGCGAAAATTTTGAGTAAAAATAAGGAAAAGATGTTAATTGTCTCGCTGATTTTACTGATTGAGCAGATTTATATTAGAATCAGCCTAACTTGCTTAATCTGCACGAAAATTTATTTTATATTTGACCAAAATCATTTCCAAATTCTTAAATTTGCTATTCTTTGTAAAACGCACAAATGAATTATTTAGTAACAGGAGGTTCTGGGTTTATTGGTTCACATTTGGTAGAACATTTGTTGAAAGATGGACATTTTGTCATTAACGTTGACAATTTTGATGATTTCTATGATTATCAGGTTAAAATCAAAAATACTTTAGAATCGGTTCAACAATCTACTGATTTTGAGTTTTCTGATAAAGAAAATGACATTAAAAAACTTGTAAATCAAACTCAATCAGAAAATTATATTCTTTATTATACCGATATTCGTGACAAAGAAGCTTTAGCACAAATTTTTAAAAATCACAAAATAGATGTTTTAGTTCATCTTGCAGCTTTGGCTGGAGTTCGTCCTTCTATAGAAAGACCTATGGATTATGAAGAAGTGAATATCAAAGGAACAATGCACCTTTGGGAATTGTGCAAAGAATACGGCGTAAAGAAAAACGTAATTGCATCATCATCAAGCGTTTATGGAAATAACGAGAAAATTCCTTTCTCTGAAACAGATAATGTAGACAGACCTATTTCGCCTTATGCTGCCACTAAAAAATGTACAGAAATTCTAGGTCATGTTTATCATCATCTGTACGGAATAGACATGATTTTCTTGAGATTTTTCACGGTTTTCGGCCCAAGACAAAGACCGGATTTAGCCATTCATAAATTCACGAAATTGATTTCTGAAAACCAAGAAATTCCTTTCTACGGAGATGGTTCTACCGCTAGAGATTATACTTTTATAGAAGACATCATCGATGGCGTGGTAAAATCTGTAAAATATGTAGAAAATCATCATAACGTATACGAAACCATCAACTTAGGCGAAAGCGAAGTGGTAAACTTAAACGAAATGGTGACAGGAATAGAGCAAGAACTTGGAAAATCTGCCATCAAAAAAAATCTGCCAATGCAGCCAGGAGATGTAGAAAAAACCAACGCAGATATACAAAAAGCGAAAAATCTTATCAACTATTCACCCAAAACAAAATACCAAAATGGCATAAAAATTTTTGTGGAATGGTTTTTGAGAAACAGATAAAACAATTATATTAGAACATTATTAAAAATTAAGTTTAGATTTTATAAATCTGTTGAAAATCAGATAGAAAAATTTTGAAATCTCACCTAATTTTATACTTTTGCAAAAAATTTAAATATTATGTATTGGACATTAGAATTAGCTTCATATTTAAGCGACGCACCTTGGCCGATGACTAAAGCAGAGCTTATCGATTACGCTATCAGAACAGGTGCACCAATGGAAGTAGTAGAAAATCTTCAAGCCATTGAAGACGAAGGAGAAATCTATGAAAGCATAGAAGAAATCTGGAGTGATTATCCTACAGACGAAGATTTCCTCTGGAACGAAGACGAATACTAAAAAATGTAGTCGGCTGTCGGCAATCGGCAATCGGCTTTTTTTTGAATTTTTATAAATTTAACGTTAATATGGCTGAAGCATTTTGCTACTAGCCAAAAGTAATTATTATGAGTTTTTTAAATAAAGTTCTTCAAGGATTCTTAGGCAACAAAAACGCTAAAGACCTCAAAGAAATCAAAAAAGTTGTAGACAAAATTAAGAAAGTAGAACCAGCAATTGCCGAGCTTTCGGATGATGAATTGAGAGCAAAAACTCAAGAATTCAAAGATAAAATTGATGCAGCTACAGAACACATTACCAATCAGGTAGTAGAAGTTCATGAGCAAATTGCAAAATCTTCTGACGTAGACGAAAAAGAAAAACTTTTTGGGCAAATAGAAGCGCTGAAAAAGGAGTCTTATCAAATTGAAGAAAAAGTTTTGAACGATATTCTTCCAGAAGCTTTTGCAGTTATCAAAGAAACTGCAAGAAGATTGGCTCAAAATGGTGGACTTACCGTTACAGCAACAGAGTACGATCAAGAATTAGCTGCTACTAAGGATTTTGTAGAAATTAAAGGAGACAAAGCTTTCTGGAAAAATAAATGGGATGCTGCTGGTAAAGAAGTAGTTTGGGACATGGTTCACTATGACACACAATTTATCGGTGGGGTTGTACTTCACAGTGGTAGAATCGCCGAAATGGCAACTGGTGAAGGTAAAACTTTAGTAGGAACGCTACCTATTTACTTAAATGCACTTCCTGGTCGTGGTGTTCACGTAGTTACTGTGAATGATTACTTGGCAAAAAGAGACTCGGCTTGGATGGGCCCAATTTATCAGTTCCACGGTTTAAGCATCGATTGTATCGATTTACATCAACCGAATACAGATGCGAGAAGAAAAGCTTATCAAGCAGATATCACTTATGGAACCAATAATGAGTTCGGTTTTGACTATTTAAGAGACAACATGGTTTCTTCGCCTGAAGAATTAGTTCAAGGTGAATTAAACTTTGCAATTGTAGACGAAGTAGACTCAGTATTAATTGATGATGCGAGAACTCCACTCATTATTTCTGGACCCATTCCTCAAGGTGACAGACAAGAATTCGATGTGTTAAAACCATCTGTAGAAAGAATTGTAGCCGTTCAGAAACAAATCGTTTCTAATTTATTAACCGAAGCAAAGAAATTAATCGCAGCTGGTAATAAAACAGACGGAGGTTTTAAACTTTTACAGGCTTACAGAGGTTTACCTAAAAATAAACACCTCATCAAATTCCTTTCAGAAGAAGGAATAAGAGTGCTTTTACAAAAAACAGAAGGGGAATACATGCAAGACAATAGCAAGAGAATGCGTATTGTAGACAAAGACCTTTATTTTGTAATCGACGAGAAAAATAATCAAATAGACCTTACAGACAAAGGTGTAGAATATATGTCTCAAGGTAACCAAGATGCTAACTTCTTCGTTTTAGAAGATATCGGAACCTTGATTGCTGAATTAGAGGCAAAAAATCTTCCTAAAGAAGAAGAATTTGCTCAAAAAGAAGAACTTTTCAGAAATTATGCTGTAAAATCTGAAAGAATTCACACTCTAAATCAACTATTAAAAGCATATACATTATTCGAAAAAGATGATGAATATGTAGTCATCGACGGCGAAGTAAAAATCGTAGATGAGCAAACAGGACGTATCATGGAAGGAAGACGTTATTCTGACGGACTTCACCAAGCGATAGAAGCTAAAGAAAATGTAAAAATAGAAGCCGCTACTCAAACTTTCGCTACCATTACGTTACAGAACTACTTCAGAATGTATAACAAATTAGCTGGGATGACGGGTACTGCAGAAACTGAAGCAGCAGAATTCTGGCAAATTTATAAATTAGACGTAGTAGTAATTCCTACCAACAGACCAATCATCAGAGATGATAGACAAGATTTAGTTTATAAAACCAACAGAGAAAAATTCAATGCAGTAATTGAAGAAATCGAAAGACTTACTGCAGCAGGAAGACCGGTACTAGTTGGTACAACTTCTGTAGAAATTTCTCAGTTCTTGTCAAAAGCGCTTCAATTAAGAAAAATTCCGCATAATGTATTGAATGCGAAATTGCACAAGAAAGAAGCAGAGATCGTAGCTGAAGCTGGTAGAGCTGGTGTAGTAACCATTGCTACCAACATGGCTGGTCGTGGTACCGACATTAAATTGCAAGGAGACGCAAAAGCAAACGGAGGTTTAGCAATTATAGGTACTGAAAGACACGATTCTAGACGTGTAGACAGACAGTTAAGAGGTAGAGCTGGTAGACAAGGAGACCCAGGAAGTTCACAGTTCTACGTTTCTCTGGAAGATAACTTAATGAGACTTTTCGGTTCTGAAAGAATCGCAAAAATCATGGATAAAATGGGACACAAAGAAGGCGAAGTTATTCAGCACTCTATGATTACCAAATCTATCGAAAGAGCTCAGAAAAAAGTAGAAGAAAACAACTTCGGTATCAGAAAAAGATTGCTAGAATATGATGACGTAATGAACAAACAACGTGATGTAATCTACAAACGTAGAAAAAATGCATTGTTTGGCGACCATTTAAAATATGACATCATTAATACCATTTATGATGTAGCAGCATCTATTGTAAGCAATACAAAAGGAGGTAACCAATTCAAAGAATTTGAATACGAAATCATCAAATTCTTCACGATGGAAGCTCCACTTACTGAAGCTGAATTCAAAGCAAAAACTGAAAAAGAAATCACAGATATCGTTTTCAAAAAAGCAGAAGAAGATTATAAAAACAGATTGGTTTTATTGAAAGAAAACTCTTTCCCAATCATAGAAAATGTGTTCAAACAACAAGGTCATATGTTCAAAAACGTACAAGTACCTTTCTCTGACGGAACCAAAACAATTACCATTATTACTGATCTTAAGCAAGCTTATGAAACTCAGTGCGAATCTATGATTAATGATTTCGAGAAGAACATCTGTTTAACCATTATAGACGAAAACTGGAAACATCACCTTAAAGAAATGGATGATTTACGTAAATCTTCACAAGGTGCAGTTTATGAGCAAAAAGACCCATTGGTAATTTACAAACAGGAGTCTTTCTATTTGTTCAGCGAAATGATGGATAAAGTAAACAAAGAAATTATTTCTTTCTTATTCAAAGGAGAAATCCCAACTTCTTAAGACTTAAAATCCTTATATTTATAAAAAACCGAAGAAATTCTTCGGTTTTTTTTTAGTTAAATAATGTTAATCATTAGTCTAGATGATGATAAAAGTAATATTTTTGTTTTAATCAAAATCAATAAAATATGAAAAAACTAACAACTATTTTTGCGCTCGCTATATGCGCTCTTGCGTTCTCTCAATCTCAAAAAAATGAAATCAAACTCAATCTTTTAAACTCTATTATTGGTGCTCCTGAAATTACGTACGAAAGATTACTTCAAAACAATCAATCAGTAGGTATTTCTGCAGCAGTTTCTCTTGATTCTAAGGAAAACCTTTATTTCAATTATGGTTTTGCACCTTATTACAGAATTTATTTTGGCAAAAAAGAAAATGCAGGGTTCTTTGTAGAAGCCAATACTTCTCTTACCAATTATCATTACGAGAATTATGATAACAATAATTACCAAATACTTGGTTGGAAAAACGAAACCAATTTTGGTTTTGGAGCAGCCATTGGTTTTAAATTATTGACCATCAATAATTTAGTTGGCGAAGTTTTTGGCGGTTTAGGAAGAAGATTTAGTGTAAAAAATACAGATGATGCCTTCCCAAGAATTGGCATCTCTATTGGTAAAAGATTTTAACTATTACTGTAATAAAAATAAAAACTTCTTCGTTATTAGTAAATGAAGAAGTTTTTTTTATTTTTGATGAGTTTTTTGCTCGTTTCTTGTAACGGACAAGAAACCAAAACCTCAACGAAAAAAAATCTTAAAATGGAAAACAAAAATCTAGAATATGCTACGTTTGGTGGCGGGTGTTTTTGGTGTGTAGAAGCATGTTTTGATATGCTGAAAGGTGTAGAATCTGTAACTTCTGGCTATTCTGGCGGTCATAAAGAAAACCCTACTTACGAAGAAGTTTGCACAGGAGAAACAGGTCATGCAGAAGTGGTACAAATCGCTTTTGATCCTTCTGTCATTTCTTTTTCACAATTATTAGAATCTTTTTGGTTCTTGCACGATCCTACCCAATTAAACAGACAGGGTGAAGACATCGGCACACAATACCGTTCCGTAATTTTCTATCATTCTGAAAAACAAAAAGAAGAAGCACAAGTTTCTATGGAAAATTCAGAAAAATCTGGAAAATGGAACGGGAAATATGTTACTCAAATCGTTCCTTTTGAAAAATTCTGGGGCGCAGAGAAATATCACCAAAACTATTTTGAAATCAACCCTAATCAGCCTTATTGCAGCGCTGTAGTAGGTCCAAAAGTAGCCAAATTCAAAAAACATTTCGGCGAACTTGGGTTACTGAAATAAACAAAATCCATCAAGTTGATGGATTTATTTTTTTCTGAAAATATAATAACCCGCTTCAGAAGGATGATCTTGAACATAATCTTCAGGATTTTCTTTTTTGATGAGATTATATATCATTAAATCACCAGCAGCTGCTCCACTAAAGAAAATTCCAAAAATAGTTAAACCAAGATTTCCTATTAAAATTCCTACAATCGCAGGAAGAATTCCTAGAATTACTAATGGTGCAAGTAATGCTATAATGTAATGTTTAATTTTTAAAGGTTCTTTACAATGACAATAAGGTGTTAGCATTTTCAAAAGAACACCAAATTTTACAGATTTAAAACCTTTAGAAGCATATTTTGCAAAGAAAATTCCATGGATTAATTCATGAATAACAATCCCGAAAACTAGAATAAATACAGAGAGAAACAATCTGATTAAAAAACTTTCAGATTTTATAATATGAAAATAATCAATCCCCCAAATCAAATAAAATGGCAACAAGAAGATAAATGAAAAAAATAAAAAGTATTTGATTGCTACCAAATTTGCCTTAACTAAATCTATCGTTTGCTTTTCTTGTGTGTAATTTTCAAAATTCTTAATAACTCGTTTATTAGTTAGTTAGTTAAGATTTGTAGAAATTGTTACATTCTCACCATTTCTGTATGTGGAATATCATCTTCCAGATATTTTTTCCCTGTGTCTTGAAACCCAAAATCACTGTAAAATTTAATGAGATAATCTTGTGCAGAAATTCTACATTCAGTGGTGCTAAATCTGGTTTTTATAATTTCTAAAGCAAATTTGATAAGAGTTTTTCCTAATTTTAAATTTCTAAAATCAGGATGGGTAAGAACTCTTCCGATGGAAGTTTCTGGATATTTTACGCCTTTTGGAAAAATTCTGCAATACGCTACTACTTTCCCTTCTTTTTCTGCAAAAAGATGAAGCGCTTTCTGGTCATAACCATCTGCATCTAAGTAATAACAAGTTTGCTCTACCACGAAAACCTCTTGTCTCACTTTCAAAATTTCATACAATTCATGAATGGATAGCTCTTCGAATGATTTTATTTTCCAGATAATGTCTTTCATTATAATAGGAATCTTTAAGCTTAAAAAAGTTTTTTAGGAGAACTTCACTTTATTTTTAACCAAATAAGCATTGGTTTTTTCGATGAATTTCAGAATTTCATCACCGCCCATTTTCTTTTCGGCAGAAGTAATATAAATATCTGGTAAATCTTCCCAAGTTTCTAGAAGTTTGGTTTTATATACTTCTACATTTCTGTCTGCAGCTCCAGGTTTTAGTTTATCTTGTTTCGTGAAAACAATAGAAAACGGCACCCCATTTTCTCCGCACCATTCCATAAATTCTAAATCTATTTTTTGAGGAGTATGTCTTATATCAACTAAAACAAAAAGGTTTACCAAATTTTTTCTATTCAGAATATAATTGGTGATGAGTTTTTCAAAATCTTTTCTCAAACTTTTAGAAACTTTAGCATAACCATAGCCAGGTAAATCAGTAAGATACCAATTTTCATTTACTAAAAAATGATTAATTAATTGTGTTTTCCCAGGAGTTTGCGAAGTTTTTGCCAAATCTTTATGATTCATAATGGCATTGATTAACGAAGATTTCCCCACGTTACTTCTCCCGATAAAAGCATATTCAGGAATCGTAGGTTCTGGGCATTCTTGCCATTTCCCACTAGATTTTACAAAGTTTACAGTCTTTACTATCATATTCAAAAAATGGAAGTTTTTCAACTTCCATCATTATTTTTCTTCTTAATTCTAAATTTTATCTTTTAACCAGTTGTAAAGAATTTCATTAAATTCTTCTGGCTTTTCCATCATCGCAGCGTGACCGCATTCATCTAACCAGAACAAATCTGAATTAGGAATTTGTCTATTCATTTCTTCTGCTACATCTGGTGGAGTTACTCCGTCTTGTTTTCCCCAAATAATACAAGTTGGCTGTTTTATTTTTGGCAAATCATGCAACATGTTATGCTTGATGGCACTTTTCGCTAAAAGCACTGTTTTAATGCCTTTCATTCTATCATTTACCACCGAGAAAACCTCGTCTACTAATTCATCTGTAGCTACTTTCGGGTCAAAGAAAACTTCTTCTGTTTTCTTTTTGATATAGTCTCTGTCACCTCTTCTTGGGAAGGTTTCTCCAAAACTTTTTTCGTACAAACCAGAACTTCCTGTTAAAACTAAAGAATGCACTAACTCTGGATTAGCTAATGTTAGAATAAGGCCAATATGACCACCCATAGAATTCCCCATTAAAGTAACAGGTTGTCCTATTTTATCTTTTATAAATCTTGCTACATATTTTGCAATGCTGGTAAGATTAGTATTCAGCACTGGCAAATCATAAATAGGAAGTTGCGGAACATAAACTTTATAGCCTCTTTCTGAGAAATAAGTAATCATTTTATCAAAATTACTTAAGCCTCCCATCAATCCATGTAGAAGTACCATAGGATGACCTTCTCCGCTTTCTATAAATGTATATTTCTTCTCCTTTTTAGTATTAAAAATCATATAACGTATCTGTCAAACGCAAAAATACAAAAAAAATGGAATTTTGACCGGTTTTTGTTATGTTAATTTCATTTAAAGTATGTCAATTGGGCATACATCTACCCTCATATCACACTCATTTATTAACATTTTATTAATCAATAAGTTAGCTACATAAAGCTCTACAGGTAAAAAGTTATCAACATTAAGTTAAAAAGTGGGAAAAAGTGGGAAATTTTAGAAAAAAATAAATAAATTTGCTCCAAATGATTCATTTCTACGAAACATATGAATGCAAGATTGATGACAAAGGCAGAATAAAGCTTCCTTCGTCATTAGTAAAACTATTGCAAAGTTCTGAGGGTAAGAACTTTGTAATAAAGCGTGCCGTGTTTCAGAATTGCTTAGAAGTTTATCCGATGCAGCCTTGGGAAAAACTGATGAAAAAGATAAACGGACTGAACCGTTTCGTGAAAAAGAATGCAGATTTCATCAGAATGTTTACCGCCGGCGTAAAAAACGTAGAGCTGGATTCTTCTGAGAGGATTCTTATTCCAAAAGATTTGAAACAATTTGCCAACCTTCATAAAGAAATAGTGATTTCAGGAGCAGGTGAACTGTTTGAAATTTGGGACAAAGAAGCGTATGAAAAAGTAATTGCTACCAACGAAGTTGATTTCGGGAAACTAACCGAAGAAGTGATGGGCGACATCAATTTTGACGAAGAATAATCTCTACACCTCAATTTTATAATTTTTTAAATCTAATAGAATGTATCACAATCCTGTATTATTAAAGGAAAGTATAGACGCCCTCATCACTAATCCTGATGGAGTTTACGTAGATGTAACTTTCGGTGGAGGTGGTCATTCTCGTGAAATATTAAAAAGACTTTCTGGCAAAGGAAAACTATACAGTTTTGACCAAGATTTAGACGCGCTTAACAATTCAATTGATGATGAAAGATTTACATTAATCAATCAGAATTTTAGATTTTTAGAAAATTCATTGTTGATGTACGGCGTAACCGAAGTAGACGGAATTTTAGGAGATTTAGGTGTTTCTTCTCATCAGTTTGATGCTGCAGAACGCGGTTTTTCCACCAGAAGTGACGCACCTCTAGACATGAGAATGAACGTGATGCAACATCTAGACGCGAGAAAAGTAGTGAATGAATATGAAGAAGATCATTTGGCAGATATTTTCTACTACTATGGCGAGATAAGAGAAGCCAGAAAACTAGCGAGAGAAATTGTTCACGCTAGGAAAACTAAGGAAATTGTAACGACTCAAGATTTAAAAAATGTGTTCAGTTATATTCCACAATTTAAGCAGAATAAATTTTTTGCACAGTTGTTCCAAGCGATTAGAATAGAGGTAAACCAAGAGCTAGAAGTTTTAAAAGAAATGCTGCTACAATCTTATAAAATCTTGAAAAAAGAAGGAAGATTAGTGGTAATTTCTTATCATTCTTTAGAAGATAGATTGGTAAAACGTTTCCTAAAAAACGGAATTTTCGAAGGAGAACCACAACGAGATATTTATGGAAATTATGCTAAAGCTTTTGAATTGTTAAAAAGCAAAGCCATCATTCCAACAGAAGAAGAAATAGAAGAAAATTCTAGAGCAAGAAGCGCAAAAATGCGTATAGGAATAAAAATATAATTAAAATCAGACAAAGTCTGTGGCAAAAAGAGTAACATATAATAAAAAACCGAAGAAACTTACTTTCATGGATATCCTGAAGGGAAATTTCTTAAATCGTGATGAAGTTAAAGTTCATTACAAATATTTTTTACTCATTTTTTCCTTAATGATGATTATGATTTACAGCAATCACTTGGTCAACAAAAAAATAGAAACCGTAAACCAACTTAAAGAACAAGCAGAAGAATATAAATCTAGAAATGCTTATGCACAGAGCAGATTGATTAAAGTAAGAATGGAAAGTGAGCTAAGCAAAGAAATGGAAGGAGATTCTTTGATGTCTTTAGAAAATCATCCACATAAACTTTTAATAAAAGTAGACAGTTTAGAAAATGGCGATAAATAGTAATGAATATGATATCAAACGCAGCAAAGCGTTAAAATGGGGTTACCTTTTTGCAGGGGTAGCTTTCATCGTATTTATTATGTTTTTGGCGAGAATTCTTTTTCTACAAAATACCAATGTAGAAGAATTTGAAGACAATTATATCAGTAAAAATTACAGAGAAGCCACTTTAAAAGCTGCTCGTGGAAACCTTTTTGCATCAGATGGTTCTATTTTAGCTACCACCGTAATGAGATATGATGTGTATATCGATTTTAAGACCATCAAAGATTCTGTTTACGACAATAATATTGGCGCATTGACTGATTCTTTGAGTCAAATGTTTGGCAAACCAAGAGTTCATTATAGAAAAATATTTGACGAACAAAAAAAGAAGAAAAATCAATATTTTTCTTTGGTAAGAGGTTTAGATTTTGACCAATATGACAGAATTAAAAAATTCCCTATTTTCAGTAAAAAAGATAAAAAAACAGGGAAATTTAAGAAAAATAGATGTCTCATTATCGATAGAAAATTCCGAAGAGAACTAGCAACAGCTCAAATTGGTGCTGGAACCATAGGAATGGATAACGAGATTGGAAAATCTGGACTTGAAGGCGCTTTTTCTAAATATCTTACCGGAACAGACGGCAAAAGATTAGAGCAAAGAATCAATTCATCTCAATGGAAACCAATTGATTACTGGAAAGTTCAAGACCCAATTGACGGTCAAGACGTATATACTACTATTGATTTAAGAATTCAAGATATTGCCCATTCTGCTTTAGAAAAACAACTGCTACATTTCGAAGCAGATCATGGTTCTGTTCTCGTGATGGAAACCGCTACAGGAAAAGTAAGAGCTATGGTAAACCTTAGAAGAAATAAAGAAGGAAATTATATAGATGCTTACAATTATGCACTGAAAGATGCTACAGAACCAGGTTCTACATTTAAAACGGTTTCGCTTTTAGCGGCAATGGACGATGGATTTATAGATGAAAATACCAAAATCAACATTGGTGGAATCTCTTGGACTTATTACAATCAAAAAATTACAGATTCTCACGCAGGTGGAACGTATGACATCAGTGATATTTTAGCACAATCAAGTAACATTGGTGCGGCAAAAATCATCACACAGCATTATGCAGATAAACCAGATGTTTTCTTAAAGCATCTAAAAAGATGGAAACTTTTTGAAAAATTAGAAATCGAAATTCCGGGTGTTACCAAACCTTCAATTGTAACGCCAGAAAATAAAAGATGGAACAAAGCTACATTGGCTTCTCTAGGATACGGTTATAGTGTGAGCCTCAATTTATTACAGCTCACTACATTCTATAACGGAATTGCCAACAAAGGAAAAATGGTGAAGCCGCTTTTCATAGAAAAAATCATGAAAGATGGTAAAACTACTTACCAAGCAAAACCTCAGGTTTTGGTAGATAAAATGGCTTCAACTGAGGCGATCAATCTAATGACGGCGATGCTTACCAAAGCGGTAGAAAAAGGAACCGCAAAAAGTATTTTCACTCCAAATATCAAATTGGCAGGAAAAACTGGAACCGCGAGATTTGAATATTGGAAACCGGGACCAACAAAATATCAGGCGAGTTTTGCAGGATTTTTCCCAGCAGATAATCCTAAATACACTTGTATAGTAATGGTAAATCAACCAAAAACATCAAAAGGATATTATGGATCAGTAGTTTCGGCGCCAGTTTTTAAAGAAATTGCAGGAAAAGTCTTCCTTAAAACACCGCTGAATGTAGAAAAAGAGCTTTTAGTTGATAAAAAGGTGAACCTTAATAAAATGCTAGAACCCAATGTAAAGGTAAATGTGAAAAACGGAGTTCTACCAAATCTAAAAGGTTTAATAGGCAAAAACATTATTCCACAATTAGAAAACCAAGGTTACCGAGTTGATTATAAAGGTGTTGGAAAAATAAAAAATCAGTTCCCGATGGCTGGAACTGTCATTAATAAAAACCAAAGAATTTATTTGGAATTACAGAATTAAAATGATTTTATCAGAATTATTACATAAAATTCCCGTTTTAGAAACTTTTGGAAATCTCAGTTCGGAAGTTTCAGAAATTGTATTCGATAGCAGAAAAGTTACCGAAGGCTCGCTCTATGTTGCTGTAAAAGGAACTGTTTCAGACGGACATTCTTATATTTCTTCGGCAATCGAAAAGGGAGCGAAAACCATTGTTTGCGAAGTTTTACCAGAAAAATTAATCGATGGAATTAACTATATTCAAGTTAAAAATTCATCTAAAACTTTAGGCAAACTCGCTGCTAATTTTTATGGAAATCCTTCTGAAAATCTGAAATTAATCGGGATTACAGGAACCAACGGAAAAACCACCGCTTCTACTCTACTTTTTGACATTTTCAAAAATTTAGGCTATCAAAGTGCGCTGATTTCTACCGTAGAATACAGAATTGGCGATGAAATTATTCCTTCAACTCACACCACTCCAGATGTAATTCGTTTGAACCAAATGTTGGCAAAAGCTGTAGAAAACGGTTGCGAATATGCTTTTATGGAAGTTTCTTCTCACGGAATTCATCAAGACAGAATTGAAGGTTTACACTTTGCTGTGGCTGGTTTTACCAATCTTACTCATGATCACCTTGATTATCATAAAACGTTTGATGAATATCTGAAAACCAAAAAGAGATTCTTTGATGAGTTGCCAGAAACAGCAGTAGCGATTACCAATGCTGATGATAAAAATGGCGATGTAATGCTACAAAATACCAAAGCGAAAAAGAAAAATTACGCTTTGAAAACTTTGGCAGATTATCACGGGAAAATTTTGGAAGTTGATTTCAATGGAATGCTTCTGAATTTCAATGGAAAAGAATTCTGGACGACTTTAACGGGCAAATTCAATGTCTACAATTTACTTTTGGCTTTTGCTATTTCAGTAGAATTAGGATTTAATGAAGAAGAAGTTTTACAAGCGATTTCAACGCTAAAAAGAGTGAATGGCAGATTTGAAACCATAAAATCTGATGGCGGAATTTTCTTCATCGTAGATTATGCTCACACTCCAGATGCTTTGGAAAATGTTTTAGATTCCATCAACGAAATCAGAACCAAAAACGAAAGATTAATTACCGTTTTCGGTTGTGGAGGAGACAGAGACCATGCAAAGAGACCAGAAATGGGAAAAATTGCAACCAGAAAATCTACTTTGGCCATTATTACCACAGACAATCCGAGAACTGAAAATCCTCAAGAGATTATCAAAGAAATTGAAGCAGGTGTAGAACCGCAGAATTTTAGCAAATACACTTCTATCCCAGACAGAAGAGAAGCGATAAAAATGGCGATAAAATTTGCCGAACCAAAAGATATTGTTCTCGTTGCGGGAAAAGGCCACGAAACGTATCAGGAAATCAATGGAGTGAGACATCATTTCGATGACAAAGAGACGATTATAGAACTATATAAATTGATGAGCAAGTAAATTGTGAATTTTTTCTTCTAGCGAAGAAAAGTGAATAAGTAAATTTTAAAAATTAACAGCGAAGCGAATTGATTTTCGAAGAAAAATTGACTAAAAATTGAATTGACATGTTGTACTATCTATACGAATATCTTACCAATCACGGAATTCACATTCCTGGATTAAACTTACTGAAATACATCTCTTTCAGAGCGGCTTTTGCTGTGCTTTTGTCATTGTTGATTGCTCTGGTTTATGGTAAAAAAATCATCAATTATCTTCGTAACAAACAGATGGGAGAATTGGTAAGAGATCTCGGGTTAGAAGGACAAAAACAAAAAGAAGGAACGCCAACAATGGGAGGTTTAATCATCATTTTTGCCACCATTATTCCTGTGCTTTTATTTACAAAATTTAATATTTATGTTCTTTTGTTAATTGTTTCCATGCTTTGGATGGGAGCCATCGGTTTTATAGACGATTATCTCAAAAAAATAAAGAAAAACAAAGACGGTTTAAGCGGAATTTTTAAAATTATAGGACAAGTTGGTTTAGGACTAATCGTAGGAGTTATCATGTATTTTCACCCAGATATTACCATCAAAAGAAAATATGCTAATGCTCACGAAATCAACAGAACAAGCGTTTCTAAAAACTTCGCTCCAGCCGAAAGAGAAACCATTTCTACCGTTCCATTTATGAAAAATAATGAATTTGACTACAGTAAAATTCTTTTCTGGATGGACGAAGCTTCGCAGGAAGAATGGGCTTGGATTATTTTTATTCCACTGGTAATTTTCATTGTGACCGCTGTTTCTAATGGAGCCAATATTACAGACGGAATTGATGGACTCGCCGCAGGAACGAGTGTGGTAATTTTAGGAACACTAGCCTTTTTTGCCTATCTATCTGGAAACATCATTTTCGCTGATTATCTGAATATTATGTTCCTTCCGAACATGGGAGAAACCACCATTTTCGCAGTGGCTTTAATTGGAGCAACCATAGGATTTTTCTGGTACAACACTTATCCAGCTCAAGTTTTTATGGGCGATACTGGTAGTTTAATGTTAGGTGGTGTAATAGCGGTTTTAGCAATTATTTTAAGAAAAGAATTGTTGATTCCAATTTTATGTGGGATTTTCTTAATCGAAAATCTTTCAGTAATGCTGCAAGTAGCGGTTTTTAAATACAGAAAGAAAAAGTACGGATTAGAGTACGCTCAGAATAACAGATTGTTTAAAATGTCTCCACTTCATCACCATTATCAGAAAAGTGGTTTCCATGAAAGCAAAATTGTTAACAGAATGATTATCATAGGAGTTATGTTGGCGATTATTTGTTTAATAACACTGAAAATTAGATAAAAATTAAGTTCCGGAGGAACGAAAGATATATAAGCATTGGATTTTAATCCATTATAATAATCAAAATCAAAATGGAAAAAATGAAAGTCGTAATTCTAGGAGGAGGAGAAAGTGGAGTGGGCGCTGCAATTTTGGCTAAAACTAAAGGTTTGGAAGTTTTTCTTTCAGACAAAGGCGAAATTAAAGAGAATTACAAAAAAGTTTTGGTAGAAAACGGTATCGAGTTTGAAGAAAAAAACCACGATGAAGAAAGAATTCTTGCTGCAGATTGGGTTATAAAATCTCCGGGAGTTCCTAAGAAAGCTGAAATGGTTCAAAAAATCAAAGCAAAAGGAATCAGACTTTCTTCGGAGATAGAATTCGGTGCAGAATTTACCAATGCCAAAATCATCGCCATCACAGGAAGTAATGGGAAAACCACTACTACATCGCTCATTTATCACATTCTGAAAAATGACAATTTGAATGTAGGTTTAGGTGGAAACATCGGCAAAAGTTTCGCAATGCAAGTTGCACAAGAGAATTTTGATTATTATGTATTAGAAGTAAGCAGCTTCCAATTAGATGATATTCAGAATTTTAGACCATATATTTCTTTATTGTTGAATTTGAGTCCAGACCATCTTGACCAATACAATTACAACTACGAAGAATACGCTTTGGCAAAATTTAGAATTGCCGAAAATCAAGAAAACGACAATTATTTCATCTACAATAAAGACGATGAAATGAGTCAAAAACTGCTTCAAGAATTAGATTTAAGAGTGAAGCAAATTCCTTTCTCTATGAAGGAAAAATTAGAAGAAGGTGGTTTTACAGAAGAGGAAAAAATTGTGGTAAAACTTCACGATGAGTTTTCTATGAAAATAGAAGATTTATCATTGATGGGAACGCATAATGTTGCCAATAGCTTAGCTGCCTCTATCGCTGGTAAATTATTGAATATCAGCAATGAAAGCATTAGAAATTCTCTAATGACTTTCCAAGCGGTAGAACACAGATTAGAAGGTGTGGCAGAAATTAATGGTGTAAAATTCATTAATGATTCTAAAGCAACCAATGTAAACGCTACCTACTATGCTTTAGAAAGCATGAAAACGCCAACGGTTTGGATTGTAGGTGGAACAGACAAAGGAAATGATTATACAGAAATAGAAGATTTAGTAAAAAGAAAAGTAAAAGCGATTGTTTGTCTTGGATTGGATAATTCTAAAATCATAGAATTTTTCAAAGACAAAAAAGACATTATCGTAGATACTTCTAGCATGGAAGAAGCGGTGAAAACTGCGAAATCTCTAGCAGAAAAAGGAGATACCGTTTTACTTTCTCCTTGTTGTGCAAGTTTTGATTTATTCAATAACTATGAACACAGAGGACAATTATTTAAAGAAGAAGTTTTAAAAAACAATTAAAAAAAGAGCCACGAAGTGGCGATAAGAAATAAAATAGGATTTCAATCCAATGAAATAAAGAATGGAACAGCAAGAAAACAAATTTGAACTTTTAAAAGGCGACAAAGTGCTTTGGATGGTGATTATTTTAATCTCCTTCTTTTCCGTGTTCCCTGTATATTCTGCAAGTTCTAACTTAGAATACATTGTGCAGAATGGTACAACTACGGGACACGTTATCAAGCATATGTTTTTTGTTTTCTTAGGTTTAGCCATTATGAGAGCTGTAGGAACTGTAAAATACGAACACATCGGAAAACTGAGCAGTATCCTTCTCGGAATTATGGTGATTTTACTTTTTGTAACCATGTTTACAGGACAAAAAATCGACGGAGCGTCTGCTTCTCGTTGGTTAAAAATCCCTGGAACTCCTATTTCTTTTCAGCCTTCAAGTTTTGCATACCTCATGTTAATTATCTATTTGTGCAGATATTTAACTAAAAAAATTAAAAGAGAAAGACTTCCAATAGAGAACATATTTTACATTTTCGGGCCTGTTTTATTGGTTTTCGGATTGGTTGCCAAAGATAATGGTTCTACTGCTTTAATGATTCTAATGGTTTCATTAGCAGTAATGTTGGTTGGTCAACTTTCCGCAAAATACATTTTAGGATTTTTAGGAATTTCAGGGCTTTTTGTGGGAATTTTTTTGTTTTTGGCTTTAAAAACAGATTTAATTGGCAGCAATCGTGTTCATACTTGGGTAAGTAGAATAGAAACTTTTGCCAATTCTAAGAAAAATGCCAATGTAGAAGACGAAACCGTAAAAGCGAAAAATTACCAAGTCAACCAAGCAAAAGCAGCCATAGTTCATGGCGGAATTACAGGAATGGGACCAGGAAAATCTGCATTGAAACAAATGCTTCCTCAGTCTGCTTCGGATTTTATTTTCGCAATTATTGTTGAGGAATATGGTTTTTTGGGAGCATTAGCGCTCATCACTTTATACATGATTATGATGATTAGAATCGTGATGATTGCCAGTAAAATGCGAGCTTTTTTCGGGAGTTTATTGGTGCTGAGTTTAGGAATTATGATTTTCGTGCAACTCGCAGTAAATATTGCAGTTGCGGTGAATTTAATTCCCGTAACAGGACAGCCTTTGCCTTTAATAAGTTATGGAGGAACTTCAATGTTGGTGACTTATCTTCAATTAGGAATTATTCTGAATGTAAGTTCAAGGATTCTCACTTTCGAAGAAGAAGGAATGGGCAAAAAACAAAATATTGAAGAAATTAATGATATAGCGTAGTGACAAGTCGAGACTTGTCAAAAAAATGATAAAAATATGAGCAAAAAATTAAAAATATTAATGAGCGGTGGTGGAACTGGTGGTCACATCTTTCCTGCCGTTGCCATTGCGCAGGAAATACAAAAACGTTTTCCTGATGCAGAATTTTTGTTCATGGGAGCCAATGGAAAAATGGAGATGGAAAAAGTTCCGCAAGCTGGTTTCAAGATTGAAGGATTAAACATTGCTGGCTTTGACAGAGGTAATCTTTTGGCTAATATTAATTTACCGTTTAAGGTGATTTCTAGTTTGCTTAAAGCTAGAAAAATCATCAAAGAATTCCAACCAGATTTTGCGGTTGGAACAGGTGGTTTTGCAAGCGGTCCCGCTTTATTCATTGCTGCGAGAATGGGAATTCCTACTTTTATCCAAGAGCAGAATTCTCTTCCTGGGAAAACCAATATTTTCAATGCTAAAAAGGCAAAAACTGTTTTCACGGCTTATCCAAATATGGAGAAATTCTTCCACGGAACGAAAACGTTATTTTTAGGAAATCCTATCAGAAAAAACATTATTACTGATATCATTGACAGCGATTTAGCCAAAGAAAAATTAGGTTTAGAAAAGGGAAAATTAACGATACTTTCAGTAGGCGGTTCTTTAGGTTCTAGAACTTTAAACAACGGCTGGAAAAAAAACATTAATCAAATTTTAGAAAAAGATTACCAACTCATTTGGCAAACTGGTAAACTAGATTATAAAAATATTTTAGAAGAAACGAAGGACATTCACAGCAGAAACATTCAAATTGTAGAATTTATTAAAAACATGGAAATGGCTTATTCTGCGGCAGATGTAATTGTTTCTAGAGCTGGAGCGATTGCGATTTCGGAATTGGCAATTGCTAAAAAGCCAGTTTTGCTGGTTCCTTTTCCTTTTGCGGCAGAAGATCATCAAACCAAAAACGCTCAGACTTTGGTTGAAAAAAATGCTGCTAAAATGGTGAAAGATACAGAAATGAAGGAGAAATTCTGGAAAACGCTTTCAGAAATTTGCGAAAACGAAGATTTGAGAAAAGAAATGTCTCAAAATTTTGAATTTTTTGCAAAACCAAAAGCAACAGAAGAAATTGTAAATGAGATTTTTAAGAATTTGAATATTAAAGAGTAAACGTCTGTCATTCTGAGCGAAACAAAGTGTAGTGAAGAATCTATTTAAAAATTTTTCATTCCGTTTCACTCCATTCAAAATGACAAAACGTAAAACATAAAAGAAATGAAAAACTATCAAAACTTTTACTTCGTAGGAATCGGTGGAATCGGGATGTCTGCTTTGGCAAGATATTTCCATGCTGCCGGGAAAAATGTTTTGGGTTATGATAAAACCGAAACCAAACTCACTACAGAACTTCAGAAGGAAGGAATTTCTATCACTTTTGAAGATGTGGTAGATGAGAAAATTTCGTCTTTGAAGAAAGAAGAAACATTAGTGATTTATACACCTGCGATTAAAGTTTTGGGAATTTTAGATTATTTTAATGAAAATGGTTTTGAAGTTTTAAAACGTGCAAAAGTTCTTGGTATGATTACCGAAGACACCAATTGTATTGCAGTAGCTGGAACACATGGCAAAACCACTACTTCAAGTTTGGTAGCACATCTTTGCAAAGTGGCGAATCTTCCATTTTCAGGATTTTTAGGTGGAATTGCAGAAAATTACAAGTCAAATTTCATCTTTAACGGAACAGAAATGTCTGTTTTAGAAGCAGATGAGTATGACAGAAGTTTCCTTAATCTTTCACCAGATTGGGCAATTATCACTTCTATTGATGCAGACCATCTTGATATTTATGGAGATACAGAAACCATAGAACAAGGATTTAGAGATTTTGCAGATTTAGTGCCAGAAAACGACCAACTTTTCGTGAGAAAAGGTGTAAATATTGGCAGACCTTGTAAAACATATGCAGTAAATGAAGAAGCGGATTATTATTCTGATAATCTGCATATTATAGACGGTTGGATGATGTTTGATTTTCATGCGGGCGAACAAACCGTAGAATTTGCTTGGCAAATTCCGGGAACGCATAATGTGGAAAATGCAACTGCTGCGATTGCTGTTTTGCACAATTTAGGAGCAGATTTTACAGTATTACAAGAAGGGATTTCTAGTTTCAAAGGAATTAAAAGGCGTTATACCAAACATACTTTTGAAAACGGTAAGATTTATGTAGATGATTATGCACACCACCCTACAGAACTGAATGCGGTGATTAGTTCTATCAGAACTTTTAACCCAAACAAAAAACTGTTGGTAGCGTTTCAGCCACATTTATTCAGCAGAACCAGAGATTTTGCAGATGGTTTTGCAGAAAGTTTAGCTGCAGCAGATGAATTGTTATTATTAGACATTTATCCAGCAAGAGAATTACAAAAAGATTATGAAGGGGTAACTTCTGATTGGTTGCTAGAAAAAATACAGTTAGAGAAAAAAGAAGTGTGCAGTTTGAGCGAAGCTTTTGACAAAATCAAAGAAAAAGATTTTGATATTTTGCTTACAGTAGGTGCAGGAAACATAGACACTTTGTATGACCCAATTATGAATTGGATTGGTACATTGAAAAATTAAAATTAGAAAAAACTCGGACGTAAGTTTATGAAAAACAAGTGGAGAATTCTCAAAATTTTTGTCACAGTAGTCATCTTCGGATTTCTATTGAGCTTCTCTTTGAAGAGATTCAATGACCGAAAAATTGATGAGCAATCTATCATCGTAAAATTAAATGATAGCTCCTCTCCTGTTTATTTTGTAGACGAAAAAGACATTAGAACCATTGTAGAAAGGTATAATTCTACAAAAAAAGTGGGCGATGTAGATATCCCGAGTTTAGAAAAAAAATTAAACGAATTGCCTGCAGTAGATAGTGCAAACGTTTATTTGAATTTAAATGGAAAACTGAATGTAGACATCAAACAAAGAGTTCCTGTTTTTAGATTAAATAATGGAGGTAAAGGATTTTATGTAGACAAAAAAGGAATAGAGTTCCCAATTTCTAAAACATACTCTCATCCTTGCATGCTGGTTTCTGGCGACGTAAAGAAGAAAGAGTATAAAAAACTCATTGAGTTAATAGAAAAAATAAACAAAGACAGTTTCTGCAAAAATTTCTTTGTAGGAATCACAAAAGAAAACGGAAACTACAATCTTGCAACCAGCGATGGAAATTATAAAGTAGAAATCGGTGATTTAGATAGAATAGATTTTAAAGTAAAAGGTTTTAAAACATTTGTAGAAAAATATTTGGTATATCAAGCTCCAGAAAAATATTCTAAAATTTCTGTGAAATATGATAACCAAATCGTAACCACTCTTAATTCTGGCTATAAACCCGAAGAAGATAGTTTACAAACAAATGAACAAACACCAGTAAACACCGTAACAGGAACACAAAAAACCGAAGAAAAAAACAACTAATTAAAAAAAGAGAACAGCAATATATGGAAACACATGATTATTCAGTAGGTTTAGACATTGGTACCACGAAAATTGTTGCCATTGTAGGCAGAAAAAATGCCCACGGAAAAATTGAAGTTTTAGGCGTAGGTAAAGCCAAAAGCTTGGGCGTTCACAAAGGAATTGTGAACAATATTTCTCAAACGATAAGATCTATCAAAGCTGCTATTTCAGAAGCAGAAAAATCTTCAGGAGTTCCTATTCATAGAGTAACTGTAGGTATCGCAGGCAAACACATTCGTAGTCTGCAACACTCAGATTACATCATGAGAGAAAACCCAGATAAATATATCACAGATGAAGATATAGAAATCTTAAAAGACCAAGTAAAAAAACTGGTCATGCTTCCTGGTGAAGAAATCATTCACGTGCTTCCACAAGAGTACAAAGTAGATTCTGAAGGCGAAATCCAAGAACCAATCGGCATGCACGGAAAACGTCTGGAAGCAAATTTCCACGTAGTTGTTGGTCAAATGGGAAGCATCAGAAATATCGCTCGTTGCGTTCGCGAAGCTGGTTTAGAAATGGAAGCCCTTACTCTAGAACCTCTTGCCTCTTCAGAAGCTGTTCTTACTACTGAAGAAAAAGAAGCAGGAGTTGCCATTGTAGACATCGGTGGTGGTACTACAGATATTGCTATTTTTAAAGATAACATCATTCGCCATACTTGCGTTATTCCTTATGGTGGCGGAATTATCACAGATGATATTAAAGAAGGCTGTTCTATTATAGAAAAACACGCAGAGCAACTGAAAGTAAAATTCGGATCTGCCGTTCCAGATTTAGAAAAAGATTCTACGTTTGTTACCATTCCTGGTTTGCACGGAAGACCAGACAAAGAAATTTCTCTAAAATCTTTGTCAAGTATTATCAATGCAAGAATGGAAGAAATTCTCGAAATGGTAAATACAGAATTAAAAGCCTATGGAGCTTATGAACAAAAACGTAAACTAATCGCGGGAATTGTATTAACAGGTGGTGGTTCTAATCTTAAAAACCTTCGTCAGTTAGCCAATTATGTAACAGGATTTGATGCGAGAATTGGTTTTGCCAATGAATATATTGCCAATGACAAAAACCAATATTTGAAATCGCCTGAGTTTGCAACTTCAATTGGTTTATTGATGGAAAGTTTAAAAATTCATGATAAAAAACCTATAGAAAAACCTGTAGAAGAGCCAAAAGTAATTGAAGTTCCTCAAGCAGAAAATACAGTAGAAGAAGTAAAAACTGAGGAGCAAGAAATTACACAACACATAGAGAAAGTGAAGAAAAACAAACCTACTTTTGGACAATCCATTCTTGAAAAAGTAAAAAAATTCTTCGAAGAAGTAGAATAATTAAAACGAATAACACAAAATAAGTAAGTAACTTTTATACATCGAAAATATATGGAAAATACATTAAATACAGGGTTTTCATTCGATTTACCAAAAGGAAATTCATCTATCATAAAAGTGATTGGTGTAGGTGGTGGAGGTAACAATGCGTTGAAACACATGTACGAAAAAGGAATTCATGGAGTAGATTTTATCATTTGTAACACCGATGCACAAACACTAGATAATAACCCAATTTCTACAAAAGTTCAGTTAGGAGCTTCCATTACAGAAGGTTTAGGAGCTGGAGCAGACCCAGAAGTTGGAGAAAAATCTGCATTAGAAAGTATTGATGAAATCAAAGCTGTTCTAGGTCATAATACCAAAATGGTTTTCATAACCGCAGGAATGGGTGGCGGAACTGGTACTGGTGCTGCTCCTGTTATTGCAAAAATTGCCAAAGAAATGGGAATTTTAACCATTGGTATAGTTACCGTTCCTTTTAGTTTTGAAGGAAAAAGAAGACTAGAACAAGCCGAAAATGGTTTAGAAAAACTTCGCAATAATGTAGATTCCTTAATTGTTATTAATAACGATAAACTTCGTCAGCAATTTGGTAACCTAGGCTTCAAATCTGGTTTTGCTAAGGCAGATGAAGTGTTAGCCAATGCTGCTAAAGGTATGGCAGAAGTGATTACTGGTTATTTCGATGTAAATATAGACTTCCGTGATGCGCGCTCAGTTTTACAAAATTCAGGAACTGCACTCATGTCTACAGGAACCGCTTCTGGCGAAAACAAAGCTGAAGAAGCCGTGAAAAAAGCACTCGATTCTCCATTATTAAACGATAATAAAATTACAGGCGCTAAAAACGTTCTTCTCCTTATCAGAAGTGGAAACGAAGAAGTTACTATGGATGAAATCGGCTTAATTAATGACCACATTCAGCGCGAAGCAGGAAACACTGCAGATATTATCTTCGGTGTAGGAACAGATGCAGAATTGGGAGATTCTATCAGCGTATTGGTTATTGCCACTGGTTTTGCAGCGGATGATCAAAAATACGCAGGTCCTACCGAAAAAATTAGATATACATTAGAAGACAGTCCTTCTACACCAAAAGTGAAGAGAGAATCTCCATTTGGCAGAACTTCTTCTGAAAAATCTCAAGAAAATCCAATGCAAAATTCATCAAAAAGCATGTTTTTCTTAGATGATTCTAATGATAACAATACTCCAGACTTCCCTAGTAATTCTGTGAATCAATTTGCAGAAACACGAGCAGCTGTAATGGAAGAAAGAATAGAAGAACTTAGATTTTTTGAAGACGAAAGTTTAAGCATCGAAAGCAGTCATCAAACTTTTGAAGTAGAAGAACAAGAAAATAATGTTTTAGAATTATTTTCATTTGATGATGAAGATGTTTTAGAATCTCAATCTTTCACTTTTGAAACAGAAGAAAAGAAAACGACTATCATTGAAGAAACTCAGTTTAATACTGGACAAGAAGTAGAAAATGTGAAACTTTCTGTGGAAGAAACCAAAGATGAAATTTCTTTCATTGTAGAGGAAAAAACGGTAGAAACGTATAGACCAAAAGCAGAAACGAAAACTTTAGTTGAAGAAAAACCAATTGAGTTCACTTTCAAGATTGCAGAAGAAATAGAAGAAGTAAAAACCGTTTTTGAAAATCACACTGAAGAAAAAATCACTTTTACAGAAACTAAAATTGATGAGGAATTTAAATTTATCGAAAAAAATACTGCTACAGAAAAAATTCAGGCAAGAAGAAATAAATTGAAAGAGTTTAACTCTCGTTATCATACGATAGAAAACGAAAATGAATTCGAAAACATTCCTGCTTTCAGAAGAAAAAACATCAATATTGGTCACGAAAATGCTTCTCAACAGCAGATTTCTAGTTTCCTTTCTGAAAACAACGGAAGAGTACAACTCAGAGAAAACAAGTTTTTAAACAAAGACGTAGATTAAAATTTTTAAAATTTAAAAAAAAATGAGTTTAGAACTTACCATAAACGAAGCGATTAAAAACGCAATGAGAGAAAAAGACAAAGTTGCTCTTGACTCTCTAAGAGCCGTAAAATCTCAAATTCTCCTGCTCAAAACTGAAGCAAAAGGAGCTGATGTTTCTGCAGAACAAGAAATTGCTATTCTCCAAAGAATGATTAAGCAAAGAAAAGACTCTTACGAACAATTTGTTGCTCAAAATAGAAATGATTTGGCAGAGGTAGAATTGGCACAAATGAAAGTGATTGAACAATTTTTACCTGCTCAACTTTCTGCGGAAGAATTAGAAGCAGAAATTAAAAAAATTATTACCGAAGTAGGCGCAGAATCTCTAAAAGACTTAGGAAAAGTTATGGGAACTGCTTCTAAAGCTTTAGCAGGAAAATCAGATGGAAAATCTATCTCTGAAATGGTGAAAAAACTATTATCATAATTAAATTTTCATATTAACGATAAAGAGCCGATGAAAAATTCATCGGCTTTTTTCATTAAAAAGGAGTCATTTTGTCTTAATAGATTTTTGGCATATTTTTGATAATAGAATTAAATAGAATTTTCCAAATTTTAATTATAAATTTGCACTACAAAATCTTGAATTTTCTAATCATTAAATAAAATATATATTATGTATCCAGCAGATTTAGTAATGCCAATGAAGGCAGAACTCACAGATAAAGGTTTCCAAGACCTTACCTCAGCAGAACAAGTAAATGATGCACTTAAAAAACCGGGAACTACCCTAGTTATGGTAAATTCGGTTTGTGGTTGCGCAGCAGGAGCAGCAAGACCAGGCGTTATTTATTCTTTAACTGGTGATAAAAAACCAGACCATTTAATTACTGTTTTTGCAGGTTTTGACACAGAAGCGGTAGCAGAAGCTAGAAAACACTTTGCTCCATTCCCTCCAAGTTCACCTTGTATTGCACTTTTCAAAGATGGAGAATTGGTTCACATGTTAGAAAGACACCACATCGAAGGAAATCCTGCAGGTGCTATTGCAGCAAATTTACAAGCAGCTTACGAAGAATTTTGCTAAAATTTTCTCTAAAACAATCCTCAGTCCGTTCTAAATTTTTAGAGCGGATTTTTGTTGCAGTCAGATTACTAAATTCTCAAAAATTTTATTAAATTTGAGCAATGGCAACAAAAGCTCTCTTCAATATGGCTGTAAATTGGTTTATTCGACAAAGAATAGACCAAATTCAGAATTTCATGAAACATCCTATTGAAACTCAAAACGGAGTTTTATTTTCTCAACTTTTTCATGCAGAAAAAACTGAATACGGCAAAAAATTCGGTTTCAAAGACATTTCTTCTTACCGAGATTTTCAGCAACAAGTTCCTATCGTAAACTATGAAGAATTCGAGCCTTACATAGAAAAAGCAAGACAAGGTCAAAAAGATATTTCTTGGCCAGGTGTTATTCGCCAATTTGCGAAATCTTCTGGAACGACCAATGCCAAAAGCAAATTCATCCCTATTTCAGACGAAAGTTTAGAAGATTGCCATTACAAAGCAGGAAAGGATTTAATTTCCATTTATGCAAACAATCACCCTGATAATCAATTATTTCTCAATAAAAATTTAAGATTAGGCGGAAGCGCAGAATTGTACGAAAGTTTCAATACTAAGTTCGGTGACTTGTCTGCTATTTTGATAGAAAATCTTCCTTTTTGGGTAGAAATTACTACGGTTCCCAGCAAAAAAACTTCCCTAATGTCAGAATGGGAAACCAAATTGAAAGCCATCGTTTCAGAAGTTAAAAATCAAGATGTAGGAAGTT
Source organism: Cloacibacterium sp. (assembly GCA_046296655.1). Classification (GTDB taxonomy): domain Bacteria; phylum Bacteroidota; class Bacteroidia; order Flavobacteriales; family Weeksellaceae; genus Cloacibacterium. The sequence continues at coordinate 108,150 of JBKBLE010000003.1, forward strand.
TAACTGGCGTTCCAAGTTGGATGATGGTTTTGCTTCAAAGAATTTTAACCGAAACAGGAAAAGATAATATTTCTGAAATTTTTCCAAATTTAGAAGCATTTTTCCACGGTGGAATTAGTTTTAAACCTTACAGAGAACTGTATAAAAAAATCATCGGCAAAGACATCAATTACTACGAAATTTACAACGCTTCTGAAGGTTTCTTCGGGATTCAAGACAGAAGTGATAGTGACGAAATGCTTCTGATGCTAGATTACGGAATTTTCTTCGAATTTATTCCGATGGATAAATTTGACCGCAATAATCTTCAAGCGATTCCTTTGGAAGAAGTAGAACTCGGCAAAAATTATGCTGTAGTTATTTCTACCAATGGTGGACTTTGGCGTTATTTAATAGGTGATACCGTAAAATTTACATCTCTTTCTCCGCATAGAATTCAGATTTCTGGCAGAACCAAACATTACATCAATGCTTTTGGCGAAGAATTAATGATAGATAATGTAGAAACCGCGCTAAAAAAAGCATGTGATGCAACACAAGCTCACGTTTTAGAATATACAGGAGCACCTGTTTTTATGAGCGAAGGAAAATCTGGAGCGCATGAATGGTTGATTGAATTTGCCAAACATCCGAATAATTTCGAGGCGTTTTCTAAAATTTTTGATGATACTTTGAAATCTATCAATTCTGATTACGAAGCGAAACGTTACCTCAACATGACGCTGAATCCACCAATTATACATACCGCAAAACCTCAACTTTTCTACAAATGGATGGAATCTAGAGGAAAACTGGGCGGACAAAACAAAGTGCCACGATTGAGCAACGACAGAGAATACATTGATCCACTTTTGGAGTTGAATAAAAAATAAAAATATAACTATGTAAATATCAGAATTTAGTTCTGGTTAGTTCTTAACACAAACTTTAATTTTTGTTTTTATTGCCTTTTTAATATTTATTGCTTTCAAAATTTATAAAAAATATAATCAATAATTTTTGGAAAGGAATAATTTTTGTTATTACTTTGTAATTACAAAAAAATCAATTATGGAACTCTCAATCATCAATATAGGAAATTCTAAAGGAATAAGACTTTCTAAAACTATTCTAGAGAAATATAAAATTCAAGATAAAATAGAATTAATTTTAGAAAAAGATTTCATTGTTTTAAAACCTAAAGCAGAACCTAGGAAAAATTGGGAAAAAGCCTTCCAAGAAATGCACAAAAATGGAGATGACCAATTGCTTATTGATGATGTTTTTGACGATGAAAATTTTGAAGAATGGAACTAAATCAATACGAAATTGTTTTGGTAAATCTTGACCCAACTATAGGAAGTGAGATAAAGAAAACCAGACCTTGCCTTATCATTTCACCCAACGAAATGAATAAATTTCTCCAAACCATTATCATTGCTCCCATCACAAATACATCAAAACCTTATCCTACGAGAATTGAAATAAAAGGAAAAGAAACAAAAGGTTGGGTAGTTATAGATCAAATAAGAACGATTGATAGGCGAAGAATTACTAAAATTTTTGGTAAAATTTCTGAAAATGAAATTTTAAAAATAAAGGAGGTTCTAAAAGAAACTTTCGTAGATTAAAACCGTTCAAAACAATTGAGCGGTTAATTTTTTCTATGCTTTTCTTAACATAAATCAATGACAAAACCGCTCATCATCACTTATCTTTGTAAAAATTTTTTATAAATGGAATTATTAGATAAATTAAAGTGGAGATACGCTACAAAAGCGATGAACGGAGAAAAAGTAAGTGATGAAAAATTAGAAAGAATTTTAGAAGCAGCACGTCTTGCTCCTACTTCTAGCGGTTTACAGCCTTTCGAAATTTTCGTGGTGTCTAATCAAGAGGTTAAAAATCAATTGAAAGAAGCAGCAAATAATCAACCGCAAGTTGCAGATGCTTCTCATGTTTTGGTTTTCGCAGCTTGGGATACTTACACTGCAGAAAGAATCAACTATATGTTTAATTTAACGAACGAAGTCAGAGGTTTTACTACTGATGGTTGGGAAAACTACAGACAATTTTTATTGAACACTTACGTTCCTAAATCTGCTGAAGAAAACTTCGTACACACTGCAAAACAAGCATACATTGCATTCGGTGCTGCAATTATTGCAGCTGCCTTCGAAGGTGTAGACGCTACTCCAATGGAAGGTTTCAGCCCAGAAAAAGTAGACGAAATTTTGGGTTTAAGAGAAAAAGGATTAAGAAGTGTTTTACTTTTACCTCTTGGTTATAGAGATTCTGAAAAAGACTGGTTAGAAAAACTTGAAAAAGTAAGAAAACCAAAAGATAAATTTATCACAGAAGTGAAATAATACAAAAATCCTCAGAAAATTCTGAGGATTTTGTGTTTATATTAAGAGGGTTTTTACCCCTTCCATTCTACCACCTCTTTAATAAAAGCTTCGGCGTTTTCTAAAGGAATGTTTGGCAAAATTCCGTGACCTAGATTAGCAATGTATTTGTCTTTACCAAATCTATCAATCATTTCATGAACCATTTTTCTAATCACTTCAGGCGAAGAATGTAATCTTGCAGGATCAAAATTCCCTTGAAGGGTTATAGAATTATTGGTAAATTTTCTTGCCAATTCTGGAGTAATCGTCCAATCTACACCCAAAGCAGAAACTTTAGATTTTGTCATTTCTTCTAAAGCATACCAACAACCTTTCGCAAAAACTACAACGTGAGTTTCTGGAGCTAAAGCTTCTACAATTTGGTTAATGTATTTCCAAGAAAATTCTTGATAATCTTCTGGAGAAAGCATTCCTCCCCAAGAATCAAAAATTTGCACCGCAGAAACTCCGCTTTGTACTTTTCTCTTTAAATAAGCGATGGTTACGTCTGTAATTTTTTGTAAAAGAAGATGCGCTGCTTCTGGTTGAGTAAAGCAAAATGACTTCGCAATGTCAAAAGATTTAGAACCTTTTCCTTCAACACAATAACAAAGAAGTGTCCAAGGTGAACCCGCAAAACCAATCAAAGGAATTTCGTTTTCTAATTTCTGTAAAGTGATGTCTATCGCATCATAAACATATTTCAGATTTTCTTCCGCTCCTTCTAATTGCAGATTTTGTACTTGTTCTAAGCTTCTGATAGGTGTATCTAGCCATGGTCCAACTGATTCTTTCATTTTGAAATCAATTCCCATCGCTTGTGGAACTACCAAAATATCAGAAAATAAAATCGCTGCATCTAGCGGAAATCTTCTAATCGGTTGAACAGTAATTTCTGCTGCCAATTCTGGAGTTTGACAACGCGTGAAGAAATCATATTGGTCACGAAGTGCGATGAATTCTGGCAAATATCTTCCTGCTTGTCTCATCATCCAAACCGGCGGTCTTTCTACAGTTTCGCCTCGTAATGCTCTTAAATATAGGTCGTTTTTTATCATTTTTCTTGTTTGCAATCGGCTTTTAAGAATGAGCGTTTTGCTTAATAATGGTTAACAAATCTTCTAAATTGCTTTCTTTACTGGTAAAAATTTTATTTTGTGTAAATTTTCTCAGCTCCTTTTCTGTGGTTTGTCCGATAGAAAAGATTTTCAAATTTTCTAAGGAATTAAACTTCGCAAAACTACGAACTCCACTTGGACTAAAAAAAACTACAGCCTCATATTTTTCATAAATTTTTGGGTAGAGAATTTTAGTATTGTAAAGCACTACTTTTTTGTAAGAAATATTCTGAAGGGGTAATGCTTTATCTAAAATATCAAGTGCTAAATTTCCACAGAAGTGAATAAAATTTTCTTTTTGGCTATGCTTGAGAATAAATTCAGACAAATCATTGAGATGTTTCTTCACTTTAAAGGTTCCAAAACCGTTATTTCTCAATTCTTTTTTGGTTTTAAGACCTACTGCGTAGATTTTATTATAATGGGCTTCTTGAAAATTTTCATTCGGTTGAAAACCATTTTCAAAGAAAGATTTTACAGCGTTTACGCTCGTGAAAATAAGCGAAGAATTCTTAAGCGGAAAAGGTTTAGTCTTAATTTTTTCAATCGCTATAAAATCCTTAAAATCACAAGAAAAACCGGTTTCTAATTTCTCTGAAACCTCATGTTCGATTCCTGTTTTCGTGAAAAGGATTTTCATGATTACTCTATTCCTTTATTTGTTTCTTAATCTCCTCCATTATTTCTTTTCCTCCGTTTTCAAGCACAAATTCTGCAAATTTTTTGCCGTAATTTTCAGATTCATCATATTCAAATTCTTCAACTACACTTATCGTTTTACTTCCGTCCAAAGAATTTAATCTTCCCGAAAATTTGATTTTATTTTCTTCAAAAACAGCTATTGCTCCAATTGGCGCAGTACAGCCGCCTTCTAAAGTTCTGAGGAAATTACGTTCTATTTCAACGCAAATTTGAGTGGTTTTATGATTGATTTTTTTCAAAATTGCTTTGGTTTTTTCATCATCTACTCTACTGGAAATCGCTACAACTCCCTGACTAGGAGCAGAAATCATAAAATCTAACGTTTCATACTCCAACTCCATTTCCATTCTTTTAATACCCGCCAAAGAAAAAAGTGTAGCATCAAAATCTCCTTCTTCTAATTTCTTTAAACGCGTCTGAACATTTCCTCGGATATCTGAAAACTGAGTGTTCGGGAATTTTTCTGACCAAAATGCTCTTCTTCTCAAACTGCTGGTTGCAATTTTAAGTTCTGCTAAATCTTTATTTTTAGAAGAAGATTTTCTCACCAAAGCATCTTGCGGAAAATCTCTTTCTAGAACGGCAGAAACTTCTATATTTTGAGGTAAAATAGTAGGAACATCTTTCAGAGAATGTACTGCAATATCTATTTCATTATTGAGTAAAGCGATATCTAAATCTTTGGTAAAAACGCCCGTAATTCCTAGAGAATAAAGCGGTTGATTAAGATTTTTATCACCAGAAGAAAGCACAGGAACCAGCACTGTTTCGTAGCCTAAATTTTGTAATTTTTGTTCTACTTCTTTTGCTTGCCACATTGCAAGAGGCGAATTTCTGGTACCTATTCTAATCATTATAAAAATTTATTTTCTTGAAAACTTCGTAACTCCTCAATCGTTAATTCTAAAATCACTGATGCTTTTTGTTGAACTCTTCTTTGGGTTGTTCTACCAAAATTTCGTTCATCAACTTAGTAACTTCTTCGGCACGATGCGGATTTTCGATGATATATTTCGCAAATCTATTGGTGATTTTTTGAATCAATTTTTCGGTGAGTTCCATGTCTTCTATATCCACATATCTGTGTTTTCTGTGGAAATTATGCATTTCATGGACTTCAATATGTTTCAGCGCAGCTTTGAACTGATGAATATTCGGTGCGAATTTTCTTTTTCTTTCCCAAGCCAAAAATTCTTTGGTCATTTCCTTGATGATTTTCTCCGCTTTAGGAATTTCTTTCTTGCGTTGCTCGATGGTTTCCTGAATGTGCTTAGACAATTCGTCTACATCTACCAATTGCACCGCTTTATTTTCCGCCACTTTTTTATCTACATTATTCGGAATAGAAAGGTCTATCACCAATGTTTCTTTTCCATTTGGAAAATGTTTTTGGTGAATAATCGGATGTGAAGCGCCAGTTGCAACGATAAGAATATCTGTAGATTTCAGTTCTTCTTCAAAATTTTCAAAAGCAATTTGCGGAATGCTATACTTTTCTGCAATTTTCTCTGCTTTTTCATAAGAACGGTTGGCGATTTTTACTTTTGGCTGATAAACATGTTTCACCAAATTTTCTACAGTATTTTGACCGATTTCGCCAGTTCCCAAAAGAAGAATATTCTTCTCTGAAATCTGTTTTTGAGTTTTTAAGATATAATGAACCGCTGCATAAGAAACAGATGCTGCTCCGTTTGAAAGTGCGGTTTCGTTTTTAATCCTTTTAGAAATTTGAATCGCCGAGTTGATGGCTCTTTCTAAGTAAGGATTGCTAAAACTTTTATGTTTTTTGAATCGATGATAAGCATTTTTTATTTGACCAATGATTTCGAAGTCTCCTAAAATCTGACTTTCTAAACCTGCAGAAACCCTGAATAGATGATAAAGCGCTTCCTCGTTTTTTATCACATTCACAAACTGCATGAAATCCATCAAACTTACGTCTACACTCTTGCAATACACCTCTGCAATCGCAATATAATTATGAGAAGTAGTGTAGATTTCGGTTCTGTTACAAGTAGAAACTACAAACGCATCACCGAGTTTCTTTTCATGAATTTCTTTTACGAACTGTTTTACGTGTTCATCAAAAAACGCAAATTTCCCTCTGATTTCGGCATTGGCTTTTTCAAAACTAATGCTTAAAACAGTGAAGTTCTGTGTATTATATGTCTTTGCAAGAGAATTCATTTCAAGTCTGCAAATTTAATCATTATTATGATATAAAATTTCTAATTTTCATCATATTTTAATAGGTGTTATGAATTGAAATATTTGGTCATTACATAATGAAACCCGATGGGTTTTATGTTAAACAACTCACCTTCAATTTTATACCCTAATTTTTGGTAAAATTCTGCAGCTGTTTCTCTGGCATTCATCCAAATTTTATGAATCTGTGCTTCTCTCAAAATTTCCTCAGCTTTTTCTACCAATTTTTTTCCTATTCCTTTTCCTTGATAATCTTCTGAAACTGCCATTCCTCTAATTTGAGCAATTTCTCCATTTTTCAAGACCGTGATAATTCCCACAATTCTATCTTCCACGAAATACCCTAGATGAAAAGTTTGGTCATCAAAATCACCACTGAACTCATGAGATTCTTGAGGAAGATTTTTTCTAAGGATTTCTCGTCTAAGAAGATAGGTCTCTTCTGGGCTAATTCTTTTAATCATTTGAAAATCAGAATGTTAAATTATTTTAAGAATTGAAATTCATTAAATTCTCAACAGAGAAAAATAAATTTTAAAGTTTCGAGTTTAAAGTTACAACAAGCATTTAAAAATTTATAAAATTTTAACGATATTTTTTGTTTTTCATTATTTTTAAATGCTCTGAAATTTATATCTTTGTCACTTAAAAATTTATAGAAGAAAATGGGGTTATTTGATATGTTCACGCAAGAAATTGCGATAGACTTAGGAACAGCGAACACACTTATCATACATAATAATAAAATCGTAATTGACCAGCCGTCAATCGTGGCTATCGAGCGTTCATCAGGTAAAGCAATTGCTGTAGGAGAACAAGCGAAACACATGCAAGGAAAAACGCACGAAGATATTAAAACGATTCGTCCGCTAAAAGATGGTGTAATTGCAGATTTTGCTGCATCAGAACACATGATTAAGGAATTTATTAAACAAATTCCAGGCATCAAAGGAAAATTAATTCAGCCTTCTCTTAGAATTGTAATTTGTATTCCTTCTGGTATTACAGAAGTAGAAAAAAGAGCGGTAAGAGATTCTGCTCAAAAAGTTAATGCTAAAGAAGTAAGATTAATTTATGAACCAATGGCTGCAGCAATAGGTGTAGGAATTGATGTACAAAAACCTGAAGGTAACATGATTGTCGATATAGGTGGTGGTACTACAGAAATTGCAGTAGTGGCTCTTGGTGGTATTGTTTGTGATAAATCTGTAAAAATTGCAGGTGATGTTTTCAATAATGATATTGCTTATTACCTAAGAACGCATCACAACTTATACATCGGAGAAAAAACAGCAGAAAGAGTGAAAATAGAAGTAGGTTCTGCAGTAGAAGATTTAGATGTAGAGGTAGAAGATATTCCAGTACAAGGTAGAGATTTAATTACTGGTAAGCCAAAAGAAATTATGGTAGGTTATAAAGAAATCGCAAGAGCTCTAGACAAATCTATCATCAGAATAGAAGATGCGGTAATGGAAACGCTTTCTCTTACTCCGCCAGAATTAGCAGCAGATATTTACAAAACTGGTATTTATTTAGCTGGTGGTGGTGCTTTATTAAGAGGTTTAGCAGACAGACTTCACAAGAAAACAGGATTACCAGTTTTCGTAGCAGAAGACCCATTAAGAGCAGTTGTCCGTGGAACAGGTATTGCTCTTAAAAACATGGATAAATTTAATTTTCTTATAAAATAAGTAAAAACCTATTTATAGAATGGGGTTTTTGATAAGATTATTTAGCAAGAACGGATTATTTCTGTTCTTTCTTTTTTTACAAATAATTGCCGTAACATTGATTTTCAGTAGAAACTCAATGCAACAATCTTTTATTGCTGCACAAACTACCGCGTTTAATGCTTGGGTTTCTGGTTACATAGACGAAGGAACCAGCTACTTAAAACTGAAGCAAATTAATGAAGAATTAGTTGCTCAGAACAAAACGCTGATGCAGGAATTATACGGTAAAGAAAAAATTAAAAATCCTAGTTTTGTAAGAGTTACCGACACGATTGGCGGTGGACAAATTTACACTTTCGTAGATGGTGAAATTGTAAATAATTCTATCATTAGAAAAGATAATTATTTTATCATTAACAGAGGAAAAAGACATGGCGTTTTCCCTAAAATGGGTGTAATTGCACCGCAAGGAATTGCAGGAATTGTGATCAATACCACTAATAATTATGCATTGGCACAATCTGTACTCAGTATGAACAAAATTAGAATTAATGCCGCGCTCAAAGATTCTGGATTTTTCGGGACGCTTACTTGGAGAGGCGAAAATTCTAGAACCATGCATTTATCAGACATTCCTAAATATGTGCCAATAAAAGTAGGCGACACTGTTGTTACAGATGGCAAATCTGCAATTTTCCCACAAGGAATTATGATTGGTAGAGTTGCTGGCTACGAAGTAGATTCTAAAACAGGATATTGGGATATTTCTGTAGAACTGAGCCAAAAAATGGGACAACTTAACAAAGTTTATGTTGTAAGAAATTTAAAAAAATTAGAAGTAAAACAAATTCAAGATACTCTTGATGCCACGATAAACAATGATCAGTAGAAATTTATTTACAGATGTTTTATTAATCGCAATGTTAGTTACATTGCAAATATTTTTATTTAACAGAATAGATATTGCTGGTAAATATACTCCTGTCATCTACATTATTTTTGTTTTGTTTTATCCTTTTTACAGGAATCTCTATATTTTCCTATCGGCGAGTTTTATTTTAGGATTATCTATAGACGCATTTTTAGGAACTTGGGGTATTAATGCATTTGCCACTACACTTATCGCCTATTTTAGAACCATTATTTTCAAAACTTCCACAGAAGTCTCTTCGGATGTATTTTCTTTCCATAATCTTCAGTGGTCACAGTTTCTATTTTATATTTTTTCAAGTATTTTTGTGCATCAATTATTAGTTCAGAGTATAGAATTTTTTAAATTCGACAGGTTTTTTGAAGTAATACTTAATATTTTAGTAACCAGTGTTATTTCTATAATATTTGTACTCCTCTATTCGTTAGCATTTAAAATCAAAGAAAAAGTTTGAAAACAGCCTATTATAAAATTACCTTATTTCTCTTTCTCATTGCCGCAATTTTTGTGGCAAGATTGGTCTATTTACAGTTGCTTACAGATAGATATGCGCTCAATGCAGCCAATACTTCTATCAAAATAGAATATGTCATTCCTCAACGCGGAATTATCTTTGACCGAAACGGAAAAATTTTAGTAGGTAACCAGCCTTCTTATGAAATTTCTTTCACCCAAAGTCAAATGACGCCAGATTTTGATACTTTGGGTTTTTGTAATTTATTAAAAATTAGCAAAAAGGATTTTATCAAAAAAATCGAGTCTATAAAAAAAGAAAAATATTACTCTAAGCTCACTCCCATGACTTTCAAAAGTGATATGAGCAGAGAGGAAATCGCTAGAATTCAAGAAATTATCTTCAAATATCCCGCTTTTAATATTGTAGAAAGACCTCAACGTAAATATGAAGTTTCTACCTCTGGAAATCTACTTGGCTACACCAATCAGGTCAACGAGAATTACATCAAAAAAGATTCTCTTTATTATTTACCTGGTGATATTGCTGGAATTACAGGAATAGAGCGCGCCTATGAAAAACAATTGCGTGGCGAAAAAGGAATGCGCTACATTCAGAAAGATATTAAACAGAGAAATGTAGGCCCTTATAAAAACGGTGAGTTAGATAAAGAAGTAGTTTCTGGTAAAGATTTAACGCTTACCATAGACTATGATTTGCAAAGAATCGCCGAAGAAATGCTCGTAAATAAGCATGGCGCAATTGTAGCACTTGACCCAAATAATGGAGAAATTTTAGCGCTCGCAACGGGTCCAGACATAGACCCAAATCTTTTTACAGGGCCTAACAAAAAAAGAAATATTTATAGATTGGCAAACGACACCATCTATGATAATAAACCTACTTACGACCGTTCAGTTCAAGCAGCTTATCCTCCAGGTTCGCCTTTTAAACTATTGACTGCATTAGCTGGCTATCAGATGAAAGTCATCAGTGATTCTACCAAATTTACTTGTAGACACGGTTATAGAATGGGAAGACACACCATCGGTTGTCACTGTGGAACTTTTTGGCCAATCGGAATGGAAAAAGCCATAGAAAAATCTTGCAACAATTATTTTTCTAGTGTTTATTATAAAATCACCGAAAAATACGGCCCAAAAGGAAGAAACAGAGCCATAGACGAATGGAAAGAAATCATGAATAGCTTCGGATTAGGAGAATTCATGAATAACGACTTAGCAGTTGGTGCAAAAGGAAAAATTCCTTCTGGAGAATTTTATACCAAAAGATTAGGGGAAAAATGGCATCCATATCAATCTGCTATTTTTAATGGAATGGGACAAGGAGACGTTCTACTTACTCCGCTTCAAATGGCAAATTTCACTGCCGCTATTGTTAATAGAGGTTGGTATTTTACGCCACATATTGTAAAATCTATTGACGGAAAACCTAATCCAGACGAAAGATTTAAGAAAAAACATGTGACCAAAGTAGAACCTAGATATTTTGATGTGGTTCTAAGAGGAATGAAAGACGTTTTCATTGGCGGAACAGCTAGAGGACTTGCTTCTAAAGAATTCACACAACTCGGAAAAACAGGAACAGCTCAGGTTCCTGGAGGAAGAGATAATTCAATTTTTGTAATGGCAGCACCTGCTGATAAACCAAAAATTGTAGTGGCTGCAGTAATAGAACACGCTGGTTTTGGAGCAACTTGGGCAGGTCCAGCTTCTACCATTATTGCTGAAAAATATTTGTTAGGAGATATTAAGAGAACTTATCTCTACGATAGAATGATAAAATCTAGTTTTATGGGTGAGTACAAGCGAATGTACATCAATCGTCTTATGAAAAAAGGTTGGTATACTGCGCCCAAACCAGACGCCATTCAACTAAAAAAACTAGAAGACAGTCTTAGATTACTCAATAAAAAAAAGGCAGCACAAAATCCTAAAAAATTAAAAGACACCACTAAAAATAATAAAACGTAAAAGATGAAATGGGCAGAAGGAATTGATAAACTTGGCATTTTTCTATACTTGGCTATTTCACTTTTTGCAATAGCAAATATTTATAGTGTAGACGAAGGATTAGGAACCAAACAATTTATATTTTTTGGAATTTCACTCGTGGTAGGACTTGTAATTTTCACCATGAGAACAAAGTTTTTCGAAAACTTTGCAGGATTTTTTTTCATATTGGGCGTCCTTTCATTAGCAGGTTTACATGTTTTTGGAACTGAAATTTTAGGTCAAAAAAACTGGTACAAGTTTGGCGGATTTACCATGCAACCCGTTGAATTTGCAAAAATCGGAACAGCACTTATGCTCGCCAATTACGTTTCTGGATCAGATTTTAATCTGAAAATGAGAAAATCACAATTGACCGTTCTAGCGATTATTGGAGTGCCAGCTTTAATTGTTTTATCCATTCCAGATGTTGGTTCATTATTGGTATTTACTGCGTTTGCAATTGCTTTATATAGAGAAGGTTTAAATGGTTGGTTATTTATAGTAGGATTTGTTTTAGCCGCTGTTTTTCTTTTGTCGATTGCGTTTAATCCTCTTTACATTACTGGAGTTCTAGTAGGTTTAGTCCTCATTTTTATTCTCTTTAATTATCAAAAAATTCATTGGAGCTTTCCTACGATAGTCACCATTGTCGGAAGTTTGGGAATTTTAGCAGGCATCAGTTTTGGAACACCAAAAATCATGGAAAAACTACCAAAGCATCAGCGAGAAAGAATAGAAGTTCTCTACAAAGGTGAAAAAGCTTTCCGAGATACTTCTGGTTATAACTTATTGTATTCTAAAACGGCTATTGGTTCTGGCGGATTTTGGGGAAAAGGTTACAAACAAGGTTCGGTAACTCAAGGAAAATTCGTTCCTGAACAAGAGACAGATTACATTTTCTGTACTGTGGGAGAAGAATGGGGCTTTTTCGGGAGTTTTCTTTTGGTATTATTTTATGCTATTTATATTGGCAGAATATTTTATTTGGCAGAAACCCAAAAAAATACTTTTAACCGAGTTTTCGGTTATTGTTTTGCTGGAATATTACTCATGCACTTTTCCATCAATTTAGGAATGGTAATGGGACTATTTCCTACAGTGGGAATTCCACTGCCTTATTTCAGTTACGGAGGGAGTTCGTTTTTAGCTTTCTCTATTATGACCGCTATTTTCTTTAAATTAAATTACGCAGATAAGAATTCACTCGTATAAAAAAACCTCCGCAACGAGTTTGCGGAGGTTTTTTATCACTATTTAATTTAATTAATCTATATTAATTCGTTGCTGCTGCTGTAGCAATATTTTGATCTTCTTTTAAAATTCTTTTAGCAAATCTAAATTTTGGACCCCAATAAGAATCGTTAAGTGAAGAAATCATTACGCCTCTAGAAGTAGCAGCGTGAATAAATTTAATTTCTCCTTCTGGTGTAACTTCTTGTACTATTCCTACGTGAGAGATTCTTCTGCTGTGTGCAAAGAAAACCAAATCTCCTTTTTGCAATTGCTGTCTGTCTACTCTTTCTCCTAACTCAGCTTGTTCTGCCGCTACTCTTGGCAATTCTAAACCTGTAGTTTTTTCATAAACATTTAAAACGAATGCTGAACAATCTATTCCACTTCTGGTAGATCCACCAAATCTGTAAGGAGTTCCTAAATAAGTATTCGCTTCACTTAGAATATCATCAATCGTTTTAGCATGAGAAATCACTCCTGTAATCAAAGCAGCCATTTCTGATTTTTTTGCCATTTCAAAAGTTGCATTATAGCTATCATAAGAACTTTTGCTCGCAGAATTTAGATTTCTATTATTTATTTTATCTAGATTGGCACTAGATTTGTATTTTGTAGGTGTAGAAACAACGTAGTTTGTAACACAAGATTGCAACGAGAAGATGGAAATAATTGCAACCAAACTTAGCAAAACTCTTTTCTTCATATTTATTTGATTATCTGTGTAGATTTCTTTTTTAGACAAGACAAAAGTATATCATACAAGTTTTTTAGGACTTGATAATTGTCAGTTAATCAAAAATTTTAACATTTTTTAACATTTATATTTCATATGTTAAAAAAAAAATTTCCGCAAGGCTTCTATTTTGGAAATCCTGCGGAATTTTTTTTTAAGACTTTTTAACAAAATATTGTCAAAATCTATAAATTATATAAGACTAGTCTAAAATGATGTAAACTTTAACGAAGGAAATTCTTTATTATTAAATTTATTATGTAAATTTCTTAAAATCAATACACTAACTGTTTTAGAAAACAAATGCTATTTTCTACATTATCATAAGGTTCATAATTAGGAATACGAGAATAGCCGGACTTTTCATAAATATGAACCGCCGAAACTTGTTGAACTCCAGTTTCTAAAACAGAAAAATTATAGCCTTCTTCTTTTGCCCATTTTTCAAGAAGCAATAGAACCATTTTAGCATATCCTTTTCCTCTGTATTTTTCTTTGGTAAACATTCTTTTAACTTCGATGGTTTGGTCATCATATTTCTTATAAGCGCCGCAAGCAATGGGTTCCTTGTCTATATAAATAATAATACAGTTTTTTATAACACCTAGCTTATTATATTGAGCATAAAAAGACTGATCTTCTCCGTCTATTTCTGCAAGATAAAGATCTAATTCGTAGATTAATTTTTGGAAATCTTTGTGATGTGATTCGGTTTTTAGGATATCTATTTTCATATTAATTTTAAAAAAAAATCCCTCTCGAAAAGGAGAGGGAAGTGTGATTATCTAGTGAATAATAATTCTCTGTATTTTGTGAGTGGCCAAAGCTCATCATCTACCATCATTTCTAATGCGTCTGATGCTTCCCTAATTTTATCAAACAATGGCTTCACTTCGTTACAATAGGCTTCTGCCTGTTTCTGCGAGTTGGTAGTAGATTTAGCCTTATCTTTCGCTTTTAACAACTCTTCTACTCCTAACTTAATAATAGAAACGTTTTCAGAAATCTGAGTTATTAAACTCATTTGTTCTTTTGCCAAAGCTTTGAATTCTTTATCTCCGAAAATTTCTTTTAATCCTTTTACATTGTCTATCAATCTGTTCTGATAGTTTAATGCAGCTGGAATGATGTGATTTCTAGCAATATCTGCCAAAACTCTAGCTTCAATATCAATTACAGTAGAATATTTTTCTAACTTAATTTCGTTTCTAGCTTTTACTTCTACATGAGAGAAAACGCCCATTTCTTCGTAAAGTTTAACGAATTTTTTGTCCATTTCTCTTTCTAAAGCTTCTGGAGTAGTTTTAAGGTTAGATAAACCTCTTTTCTGTGCTTCTTTTGCCCAGTCATCAGAATATCCATCACCTTCGAACAAGATGTTTTTCGATTGTTTGATGTATTCTCTTAACACATTGAAAATAGCTTCATCTTTTTTAAGGCCTTTCTCAATTAAAGCATCTACTTCTTTTTTAAATTCTTTTAATTGTTTTGCAGCGATGGTATTCATTACCGTCATAGATTCTGCACAGTTTGCAGAAGAACCTACTGCTCTAATTTCAAATTTATTTCCTGTAAATGCAAAAGGCGAAGTTCTGTTTCTATCTGTATTGTCTAATAAAATTTCTGGAATTTTACCTACTACATTTAGTTTTAATTCTGTCTTTTCTTCTGGAGAAAGTTTACCATTAGTTACTTTTTCTAATTCAGAAAGTACACTGTATAATTGTGAACCGATGAAAACAGAAATAATTGCTGGTGGCGCTTCGTTTGCTCCTAATCTGTGGTCATTACTTGCAGAAGCAAAACTTGCTCTTAATAAATCTGCATATTCATGAACCGCTTTAATCGTATTCACGAAGAAAGTTAAAAACTGTAAGTTTTTCTTAGGATTTTTCCCAGGACTCAATAAATTTTCGCCAGTATCTGTAGAAAGTGACCAGTTATTGTGTTTTCCACTTCCGTTTACTCCAGCAAATGGTTTTTCGTGTAGTAAAATATGGAAATGGTGTTTGTGAGCTACTCTTGCCATTACATCCATTAATAATGAATTGTGGTCTACAGCTACGTTTGCTTCTTCAAACATCGGAGCCAACTCAAATTGGTTTGGAGCAACTTCATTATGTCTAGTTGTAACAGGAATTCCCAATTTCATACATTCTATTTCTAGTTCCTTCATAAAATTCATTACTCTAGTAGGAATAGAACCGAAGTAATGATCATCTAACTGTTGACCTTTTGCAGGAGAATGTCCTAACAATGTTTTACCAGTTAATACTAAGTCTGGTCTTGATTGATATAATGCAGAGTCAACTAAAAAGTATTCTTGTTCCCAACCTAAAGTAGGAATCACCTTTGTTACATTTTTGTCAAAATATTGCATTACTTCTGTAGCCGCTTCGTCTACAGCATGTAAAGCTCTTAATAATGGTGCTTTATAATCTAATGTTTCACCTGTATAAGAAATAAAAATAGAAGGAATACAAAGTGTAGTTCCCATTATAAAAGCTGGAGAAGTAGGATCCCAAGCTGTATAACCTCTCGCTTCGAAAGTATTTCTAATTCCACCATTTGGGAAAGAAGAAGCGTCTGGTTCTTGCTGAATAAGCATTCCACCATTAAATCTTTCGATAGCTCTTCCCCCTTCAATTGGAGTAAAAAATGAATCGTGCTTTTCTGCAGTAGCTCCTGTTAATGGCTGAAACCAGTGAGTGTAGTGAGTCACTCCTTTAGACATAGCCCAATCTTTCATTGCTACAGCAACCTGATCTGCGATATGTCTTTGGATTTTTGTTCCTTTTCTTATAGCATCTAAGATAGACTGAAATGCTTCTTTGGTTAAATATTCTCTCATGGTTTCTTCAGAGAAAACATTTTCGCAATACAATTCTGATAATTTCGCAGGAACTTCTACGTGATTATCTTTTCTAAAGTTTTTAAAAGGAAGCGTTTCTAACGCTTTAAATCTTAATGTTGACATATAGGTGTTAAAATTTTCAGCAAATTTAATTAAAAAAATCGAAACTTTTATAAAACACCCCTAAAATTTTAAGGGTATTTTTAAATTTTACATAGTTTTTTTGAATAGCAAATCAATAAATCCGATAACTTAAATCTATTTTAATGTAAAATTAATCTTGGCTTATCCTTTTATTCATACCTTAGAGAAACAAAATCATTTTGAACAAAAAGAAACTTAAACATCTCAAAATCAATACAATTAAGTACTCTTATCATAAATTCAAAATAAAAGTTGTATCTTTGTAGACTTTTTTTTAAAAACAAAATATATATGGCAAATTCTAGAGCAAGAGAAACAACAGAAGCAATCGAAAGAATTTATGTCTCTATGAGACATTTGTTTTACAGAGGATTTTTTAAACCTTCAGGAGTTTCGGGTGATAGCCTTAGAAGCCTTCTAAAATTCATCAATCCAGAAATCTACGGAACCATGAATGTTCCTAATAAAGTAGAACTAGATGGTTTATTATATGTATTAGACAGATTACCAGAAGGTATAGAAGAATGCGCATTTATTCACCTTACTTCAGACGAAGGTTTTGACAAAGGAAGTTTTGAACCAATAGTTCCTAAAAAACGTAGAAGAAATTGCTATAGAATAGATGAACACCAAATGAACATAGAAGTTCTACTCGGTCGTTCAGAAATTTATGATATTCTTACTCACCTTACCTTTTTATATATAGAAGCAGACAAAATAAGAAACATTGCTTTCTTAATCGATGAAGACGGAGAACCAAAACGTTCTTGGAAAATTATTGAACAAGTAGCAAAAGGTGAGAAAAAATTCAGCAGAAAAGAAAAAGAAGTAGCACTTATTCATCTTTCTTCACTTTTGGGAAGAACTTTCGAAGAAACGCTTAATGCTTATAATAAATTCGGCGAAGACAACAATCCTGATAGACTTTTCAAAATTATTTATCACTTAGGAAAAGTAAGTTTTGACGACTTGAAACAAGTGAGAGAAAGAGAAATTCATTTCAGTGCGATTTTAAAAGAAAGAGTTGGGCATCATTATTTCGGTGAAAAATGGGCAAATCACGTAAAAAAAGTTCTAGGAGATAACAATTTATTAAACAGACCTTTACATATTATTTCTGCGAATATGCACTCGGTGAAAAACATGCTTTTTGCCAATGACGCATTGAAGAAAAAGAATACTAAAGATGTAGATTATTCACTTTACGAAGAAATTTCTAACAAAAAGGAACTTAGAGACAAAGTTCTGGAATATGCAATTTCTAAAGAAATGATTTACATAGATGATAATTCTGGTAGTAACATAGATGTACAGTTGATTGATTTATCAAAAGTTGACCTTAAAAACACTCCATTTGCTAATTCTGGTTACAAAGGAGATGATGTTTTAATGGTTTTCGATTACGCTTTCGGTGAACAAGCTTATGAAGTGATGGATGAGTTGTTAAGACCATTCGAATACGAAGGAAATGTGTACACCATGAATGTAAAATCTATTTCTATCATGGGTAAAGCCGGAATTCTTACCGGTAAAAAAGGAGATATTATGATTCCTACTTCTCACATTTTCGAAGGAACTGCAGATAATTATCCATTTGAAAACGCTTTGAAATTAGAAGATTTCCAAGATGAAGAATTAAGAGCTTTCGAAGGAAGCATGATTACTGTTCTAGGAACTTCTCTTCAGAATAAAGATATTTTAACCTATTTCATGACCACTTCTTGGAAATCCATCGGTCTAGAAATGGAAGGAGCTCATTACCAAAAAGCCATTCAAGTAGCTTCTAAAATCAGAAAACACATTTCAGAAGATTTATTTGTAATGTATGCGTATTACGCTTCTGATAATCCATTAGAAACAGGTTCTACCCTTTCTTCAGGCGGATTAGGATTAACGGGTGTAAAACCTACTTATTTAATCACGTTAAGAATTTTAGAAAAGATTTTACAATCTTCTGCTAAAAACAAGACAAAGAAGTAAAAATCATAAACTTTTAATAAAATCCTTCCAAACTTTGCTTTTGGAAGGATTTTTATTTAATATAGCAGTCTAAAATTTGATTTATCTTTGAAAAAATTTATGATATGAAGAATAGACTCGTTGCTATATTTTCTTTAATCGTAGGATTAATTACAGCACAACAACAAGCTTACTACCAACAAGAAGCTTCTTACAAAATGGAAATCGATGTAGATGCTGCTAACTTTTCTTATCACGGTAACCAAGAAATAAAATATACCAATAATTCTCCTGATGAACTTTCAGTAGTGTACTTTCACTTGTATTGGAATGCTTTTAAACCTAATTCTTTGATGGATCAAAGAGTGCAAAACCAAGGAAAAAATGCAGATAGTAGATTAACTGAATTCGGAAATTCTAAATTAGCTTCTATTCCTAAAAACGAAGAAGGTTCACAAACCGTAAACTGGATTAAACAAAACGGAAAACTTCTAAAATTTGAAGTTCAAGAAACCATTATGAAGGTTTACCTCAACGAAAAAATAAAACCAAACTCTACCACCACTTTTACGATGGATTGGGATTCTGTAGTTCCTAAACAAATCCGTAGAAGCGGCAGAAATAACAGAGAAGGCGTAGATATGACCATGACGCAATGGTTCCCAAAACTAGCAGAATATGATTATGATGGTTGGGCAACTTTTGATTATGTAGGCAGAGAATTTCACGCTCCTTTTTCTAATTTTGATGTAACCATAAAGATTGATAAAGAATATGTAGTTGGCGCAGGTGGCGTTTTAGAAAATCCTACAGAAGTAAAAGGCTACACCGAAAATCCTACGATAAAAACAGATAAAAACGACAAGGCAACTTGGCGTTTTACCGCAAAAAATATTTTAGATTTTGCTTGGGCTGCAGATAAAGACTATTCTGTAGAAACCTTCATCGTTCCAGATGGACCAAAAGTGAATTTTGTCTACCAAAAATCTGAAAAAACACAATTTTGGAGCGAAGCACAACCTTACATTACCAAATTTTTCCAATTAATGAATGCCACTTTTGGCAGATACGTTTACCCTACTTATAGCTTTATACAAGGCGGAGATGGCGGAATGGAATACGGAATGTGTACCATGATTCTCGGCGAAGCTAGAAGTTTAGAAAATTTATTAGGATTGATGATTCACGAAGGAGCGCACTCTTGGTATCAGCAAATGCTTGCCACCAATGAAAGTACAAAACCTTGGTTAGATGAAGGTTTTACCAGTTATGCTGAAGATTTCGTGATGAATGCACTTTTCCCTAAAGATGACATGCCAAATCCTTTTTACAATGCAATTCAGTCCTATGTAAGATTTGTAAAATCTGGCAAAGAAGAACCTGCAGTTTGGTTAGCAGACCATCACGATAACGGAACAGCTTATACCGTGGCTTCTTACACTAAAGGCGAATTGTTCTTAGTAGAATTAGGATACATTGTGGGCGAAGAAAATTTATCTAAAATTTTGAAAAAATATTACCAAGACTGGAACCTTAAACATCCTACTGATAGAGATTTTCTCCACATTGCTCAACAAATTTCTGGTATGGATTTGAAATGGTTCCATCATTATTGGATTAACACTACCAAAACCATAGATTACGCGATAAAAGATGTAAAATACAATGATGATTCTACTACAATTACCCTAGTAAACAACGGTGAAGTTCCTATGCCCATTGATTTTAGCATTTTTACAAAAGACAAAAAAACGGTGAACTATCACATTCCGCTGAATATGATGAGAACTCCTAAAACCAAAGATTATTTTGGAGATTTCCAAACCTTAAACTATTGGAACTGGACTACCAAAGAATACACTTTGACCATTCCTTACAAAAAATCTGATTTACAAATTTTAGGAATAGATTTCTCACAAAGATTGGCAGATGTAAACCCCGAAAATAATTTTTTAGAAGTGAAATAAAAGTTGAGAAATTTCTCAACTTTTTTTATGCAGAAAATGCTTAACTTTCGGCTCTAATTTTTCTTTTAAAAATCAATGACGAGCATTGTAATAAACATTGGCAACACCAATATTAGATTTGGCCATTTTATTGATGGTAAATGTGATGTTTCTTGGATTATTAACACCAAACCTTACGGAACCCGAGACGAACTTTTCGCCCAATTTTCTATGCTGTACCAAACGTACAATGTAGATGTAGAAAAGGTAGATAAAATCATTATTGGCTCTGTGGTCCCTCAGCTTACACACATTATCAGCAGTGCTTTGTATAAAATTCACGGGATAGAAGCGATAGTGGTAGATAGAAAAACGCACTCTCCTATTCATCACAAGTCCAATCAAATGGGAACTGATATTTTTGCCAATTTAGTGGCGGCTCATTTTCTCTATCCCAACAAAAAGAAAATTATTCTAGATTTTGGAACTGCGCTTACTGCAAGTTGTGTAGCAGAAGACGGAGAAGTTTTGGGCGTAATCATCGCTCCAGGAATTATCACTTCTCTTAATTCTTTGGTAAAACAAACCGCACAACTACCTGAAATAGAACTTACTAAACCAAAATCTGTTCTGGGACATGATACGGTTTCTTGTATGACTTCGGGGATGGTTTATGGATTCCTAGGAATGGTAGAAGGTTTTATCGACCGTATAAATGAAGAAGTAAACGATAAATGTTTCGTGATTGCAACAGGTGGTGTTTCTCATGTTTATCAACCTTTGACTAATAAAATAGACATCGCCGATAAATTACACACTCTAAAAGGTCTTTATTTCCTAGGGAAAGACAAATAATTTCAAAAAAATTGTAGAATTTTCTTTTGTGGAAAACTGTATTTTTTAGACGAAATCTCGCAGCCCGACTTGAGTGAAGCTCTTTTTACGAAACGCAGTGAAGTAAAAAAGCGGGAACGGAAGGCGGAAAAGCTGCCCAAAAATTATCTTTTATTTTTAAAGAAATTTTTCACGATTTCTGAGCATTCATTTTCTAAAATTCCCGAAACAACTTCTGTTTTAGGATGAAGTTTCACGTTTTGATTGATGAAACCTCGTTTTTCATCTCTCGCACCGATGACTACTTTAGAAATTTGTGACCAAGTTAAAGCTCCTGCACACATTACACAAGGCTCTAATGTTACATAAAGAGTACAATCTTTTAAATATTTTCCACCCAAAAAATTAGCCGCAGAAGTAATTGCCTGCATTTCTGCATGCGCAGTCACGTCATTTAATTGTTCTGTAAGATTATGACCTCTCGCAATAATTCTATCTTTGAAAACAATGACGCAACCAATAGGAACTTCATCTTTTTCTCTGGCAATTTCGGCTTCTTGCAAAGCCTGTTTCATAAAATATTCTGGTGTAAACATTACTCTTCTACTACAAATTTTACAGGCAAGACATATTTAAATTTTACATTCATTCCTCTTTGAAAAGCACTTTCCCATTTTCCAGTGGTCATTAAAAATGCCAGCAAAGCTAAATCGTTAAATTCTTTCTCCGTACCTTCAACTTTTTCTATGTAAAGTGAATGGTCATTTTGAACAATAAAATGGATTTTAGCAGATTTGGTAAAATATTCATCTAAACTATATTGATATTTATTTTTGATAAAATCATGCACTTCTTTATATAGAGCGGGAAAACCTTGAGAATAATTCGCTGTTTTATCAGGAATTTCTTGTTGGGCTGCTTCTTGACTTGGACCAATCAATTTTTGAGTTTCTAAATACGTTTGAACAGCAGAAAAATAATGGTCTAAACGTTCTCTATTATTTTTTCTTCTGCTAAGTAGATTTTGGTAATAAATTTCGCTGATTTCAGACTCAGATTTTCCTTTAATTTCTTCCTGGCACTTTAGTTTTAGTTGAGTTTCTATGCTGTCATACTTTGCTTTTAGAATTTTTAAAGATTCTAATTGTTGAGCATTTATCCCACAAGAAAAAAGAAGAAAGAAAAAAAATACTTTCATTTGTGTTTTGTTATTACAAAAATAACAAATTAAAAATAAACTATAAATTTGGAAATTTTAAACGTATTAAAAATCTTATAAACAAAAAAAATCTCACATTTCTGCGAGATTTCTATTTCCGTGGGTCCTGAGGGATTCGAACCCCCGACCCTCTGGGTGTAAACCAGATGCTCTGAACCAACTGAGCTAAGAACCCGAATTTTTTGAAAAGGTTTCGTTCCTTTTTTGTGGGTCCTGAGGGATTCGAACCCCCGACCCTCTGGGTGTAAACCAGATGCTCTGAACCAACTGAGCTAAGAACCCTCTTACACGATTTCTCGTTTTGAGTGGTGCAAATATACAACTTATTGCGATTTCTACAAATTTTTTTCTAAAAATTCTCCCACTACAAAGTTACTTCCGCCCACAAAAATCATTTCTTCGGGTTTACATTTTATTTTAGCTGCCTGAAAACCAGCATCTACTGTTTCAAAAATTTGAAAATCTATTTTTGCAGAAATTAGTAAATCTTCATACTCTTTTGGGTTTCTTCCTCTGCTAATAGACGGTTTTACAAAATAATATTGAGCATTTTTGGGTAAAATTTTCAATACCTCATCTATTTTTTTATCATTCACAAAACCAAGGACAATATGTTTATACTTTTTAATGGCATTCAATTGAGCAAAAACCATTTCTAAACCAGCTTGATTATGAGCGGTATCACAAATAATCAACGGATTTTCTGAAAACTGAAACCATCTTCCGATGAATTTGGTGTTTTGGTGAACTTTCATCAAACCATTTTTAACAGCACTTTCAGAAATTTTTATGTTTTGTTTCCTCAACTCATCTACCAAAGCCAGAACTACTCTTATATTTTTCTTTTGATAATTTCCCTTCAAATCGGTTTCTAAATCAGTAGAAATTTCGGTGGCATCTATGAATTCAGAATGATTTTCGATGGCTTTTTGTTGAATAATATTTTTAACCAAATTTCTTTCGTCGCCAGAAATAATGGGGATATTGGGCTTTACAATCCCTGCTTTTTCTGTGGCAATTTCTTCCAGAGTTTCGCCTAAAATATTCTGATGGTCTAAGTCTACATTGGTAATAGCAGAAACTAAAGGTTTTATAATATTGGTAGAATCTAATCTACCGCCCAAACCTACTTCAATAATGGCAAAATCTACATTTTTTTGATAGAAATATTCAAATGCCATAATCGTGGTAAATTCAAAAAAAGAAGGAAGAATTTCTTCTGGAATATTCCTCAATTTTTGAATAAAATCAAAGACAAATTCTTTCTCACAATTGACTCCATTAATTTTAATTCTCTCCGTAAAATCAATTAAATGAGGGGAATTATACAAACCTACATTGTATCCTTGTTCTTGTAAAACTGAAGCCAACATGTTGCTGGTAGAGCCTTTTCCATTCGTTCCGCCAATATGAATCATCTTCAGTTTTTCCTGAGGATTTCCGAAAAAATTACAAAGTTTTATAATATTTTCTAAACCTGGTTTATATGCTTTTTGACCATCAATTTGGTAATTAGGCATTTGTACAAAAAGCCAATCTAATGCTTCTTGATAAGCTTCTGGAGTAAAAGAAATTGGAGTATTTTTTGACACAAAAAAATTTTTTCAAAGATAAAAGGAAATCTAGAATTTTAAAAATTTGATTTAAGCAAAACCCGTGTTTCCGTTGCAGAATTGCGCCCCGAGTTGAGCGGAAATCCTTTTATGCGCGGCAGCGAAGCTGCCGCGCATAAAAGATTGGGAGCGGAACGAGGAATTTGGCGCCCAAAAAATTCTAAAAAGTAATTTTATATGTTCCAGTAGAATTGGTGGAGGCTTTTTCGGCTTTTACATATTTTTTCACCCAAATTACCGCAGCAGTAACGACACATGGATCAGAAATCCCGCTGCTTCTGCGCGCTGAAATCACGTTTCCAGCTTTGTCTACCGTATAAGAAATGGTAATGGTTCCGTTTGCTGTACAGTTATGAGAGGGCTGTTCTCCGCCTTTTCCCATGGTTCCGGGAATGTAAGAAATAAGTTTTCGGTCTACGCCAATTTTGCTATCACCATCTCCTTTTTCAACAAGAGGATCGCCAGAATTCCCCATGGTTCCATCAGTTCCTTGCGTTCCAGTTTTAGTTCCTCTTCCTTTGATAAGATTGCCAATTGCAGCCGTTCCTTTTCCATCACCTTGAGCATTTTTGGTAGTGGTATTGCTGGTAGATGATGTTTTAGAAGTATTGGTTTTAGATGCTGTAGTTTCCGAAGATTTAGTAGATTTTTTTTCGGTTTTCTCTGTTTTTACGGCAGTAGTTTTTTCAGATTTTCCTGTGATGATTTTTTCTGCAGGTTTTTCTACTGCTTTGGGAGTTTCTACAATTTCTTGAGGTTGTGGTTCAGGAGTTTTTAATTCTTCAGGGATATAAATATCTGCCGAAGCTAAACTTCCTTCTTGATTAGCAGGTTCTTCTGCTCCATTTCCGTTTCTATTGTCGCCGAAATTAATCAGCATAGTGGTTACTTTCTCTTCTTTTGGGATTTCTCTCACGAATTGGTAATAAAAAATCAACAAAAACAACAATGCCGAAATCAGCGCAGTAAGTGTTGCACTTTTTAGCTTGTCTATTCTTTCGTCTCGTTTATGTTGAGTTATCATTTCCAATATGAGTTTTGGCTAAATTTGATTTTAATTTCTATAAATGGACTTAGTCCATTCCAATTGATTATTCTTGAACCGTAGCAATCGCTAAACCATATTTGTGTTTTTCGGCGATTTCCATGGCATAAACTACATCTTTATGCTTGCAATTTTCGTCTGCTCTAATGGTGAAAGTAGGATTAGGTGAACCTTCTACCAATTTTACAATATTTTGTTCTAGTTGTTCTTTTGGCGTTTCTAAATCATTTACAAAATACTTGCCATCTGCATTTATTGTAACAGTTGTAGGATCTGTAACACTAGGATCTTGAGCTGCAGCTTTTGGTAAATTCACATCTATTGCGCTTTGACTAATAGCAGAACTGGTAATCATAAAGAATATCAATAACAGAAAGATAATATCTGTCATCGAAGCCATACTAAATTCGGCGCTTACTCTATTTCTTCTTTTCAATTCCATACTTAAAAAGTTTGAGGTTAGGTTTTAGAAGAATTAAAGTGGTTTGTTTAGTGTATCTAAAAACTCATTCACGTGAGTTTGAATTTTTAGCACCAATCTATCTACATTGGTCACCAAAATATTATAGAAAAAATAGGCTGGAATTCCCACGAATAAACCTACTGCAGTAGTAGCCATCGCAGTATAAATTCCCGATGCTAATAGTTTAGGAGAAACTGCTCCCGTAACATTAGAAATTTCGAAAAACGCCATAATCATTCCGACTACCGTTCCTAAGAAACCTAACATAGGTGCAGCTCCAGAAGCTGAAGCGAGAATATTCAGGTTTTTTTCTAATTTAGAAACTTCTAACTGTCCTTGGTTTTGCATTGCATTTGAAATATCAGAAATAGGTCTTCCTATTCTAGTTAAGCCTTTTTCTATCATTCTGGCTTCTGGCGAATCTGTTCTTCTGCATAAATCTATGGCAGATTGTATTCTTCCGTCATGAATGCAGTCTTTAATATTTTCTAAAAAATTAGGCGTTTCTTTAGAAGCTCTTTTGATGAAAAAATATCTTTCGAAAAAAACATACAATGCTAAAATTCCCAAAAGAAAAATAGCAATCATAATGGTATTTCCTATAATTCCTCCGCTGAAAAGTATATCCCAAAGCGAAAATACTTGTTTCTCTGTCACTTTATTGTTAATAATAGTAGTAGTGGCTTGTAAAAACATAATGAAAAATGTTAAGTTCGAATTTCTAAACGATAAATTTAGTGAAAAATTGTAGAATTTCTCGTAGCAATGACTGTTTTTTGAAAAATACTTTTCAAAAAAACTTTAAAAATAAAATAAGATTCTGATGGTTTTAACGGGAAAGAAAACAGCAGAAAGTTACTCTTCTATTTCGATATCATCTGCTTTGAAATGACATTTCAATTTAAAAGGAATGGGCTCGTCTGAACCGGTATAGAAATCATCTATTTTCCCTTGCCAGTATAATTGTAGCACATCGTCTTCATCTTTAGAAAAACTAAGTTCATTCTCGTAGAGATAGGCTTCTTCGTCGTTATAAAGGTCTACTTCTGTATAGGTTTCTTCGTCTGTATCTTCTATACGGAATGTTTTTCCTTCTAATTCATTAGAATCAATAGGAAATTCGAATACGTCTAAGGATAGCTGAGGAAAATTATATTGTAGAGAATCGTCTTCTACATGGTCTAAAGAATCATCTGTAATGATTTCTACTTCCAGAAAATTTTTTGAATTGAGATAAACCGCCTTGCAATATGTGCTAGAGATATGGTATTTAAGGGTTTCTTCTGGGTGATAGATTTTTAAAATCCCTTTCATGATGGTGTGTTAAAAAGAATGTTTGTTTTTAAGTTTAAAAAAAAAATGATTGTCTTTAACAAAGATAAAAAATTTATAAAACCATAAAAGGTTTTTCGTTAAAAATCATAAAAAACGGGTACATGGCTGCTTTTTTCAGACAGGTTAAAATTGGAGTATTAACTTTAACTTTGGAAAAAAAGCAATGAAAAAAT